>JAVKST010000027.1:0-21414 GCA_039583515.1 Gaiellaceae bacterium | reverse complement strand
GGAGGTTCGGCAGCTCGCGGTGGTAGCCGAGGCGGCGCAGGACGCGGCCGGCGAGCGGCCGGAAGACGCGCGGCTGGACGAGGAGCGCGACGACGACCGGCGAGGGCCGCGCAGGCGAGGCCAAACAGGACGAGGTTCGCGTTCGCGAGGTCGTCGGCCGCGGCGTGGATCTCGCTCCGCACCGCCCACGCCATCGCCGCGATGAAGGCGAGAACGACCGCGACCTGGTCAGCACGACGAGGCGGTGGTGCGTCTCGGCGAAGCGCCGGAGCGAGGCGAGGCGGCTCACGCGGGCACCGTAAGCACCGCCGCTCCGCGCACCGAGCCGCCGCGGAGCCGTGCGAGCGCCTCGTTCGCGTGCTCGAGCGGGTACGTCTCGACCTCCGTCCGCACCGGCACCTGCGGCGCGAGCGCGAGGAACTCCTCGCCGTCGCGGCGGGTCAGGTTGGCGACCGAGCGGACGACGCGCTCGTGCCAGAGGAGCTCGTACGGAAACTGCGGGATGTCGCTCATGTGGATGCCGGCGCAGACGACGACGCCGCCCCGCGCCAGTGCCCGCAGAGCGGCCGGGACGAGCTCGCCGGCGGGCGCGAAGACGATCGCGGCGTCGAGCTCCTCGGGCCCCGGCCGGTCGGAAGGGCCCGCCCACTCGGCCCCCAGCTGCCGCGCGAACGCGGCCGCCTCCTCGTCGCCGGGCCGGACGAAGCCGAACAGCCGCCGGCCCTCGTGGCGGGCGACCTGGGCGACGATGTGCGCCGAGGCGCCGAAGCCGTACAGCCCGATCCGCTCTGCGTCGCCCGCGAGCCGCAGCGAGCGGTAGCCGATCAGCCCCGCGCAGAGCAGCGGCGCGACCTGCACGTCGTCGTAGCCGTCGGGCAGCGGCAGGCAGTAGCGCTCGTCTGCGACGACGTGCTCCGCGTAGCCGCCGTCCAGGTCGTAGCCGGTGAAGCGCGCGGCTTCGCAGAGGTTCTCCCGCCCCGAGCGGCAGTAGCGGCAGGTGCCGTCCGTCCAGCCGAGCCACGGCACGCCGAGCCGCCGCCCGTCTTCCGTCCGGCCGACGACCTGGTGGCCGAGGACGAGCGGAAGCTTCGGATGCGGCAGCTCGCCGTCGACGACGTGCAGGTCGGTGCGGCAGACCCCGCAGGCGGAGACGCGCAGCCGCACCTGCCCCGCCTGCGGCTCCGGCTCCGGCAGCTCCTCGAGCCGAAGCGGGTCGCCGGGACGGTGGAGCACCATCGCGCGCACCAGTAGATTCTCTCGCGTGGAGCACACGCTGCCGTACGGCTGGTACACGGATCCGGAGATCCTGCGCCGCGAGCAGGAGCGGATCTTCCGCGGGGCCTGGCAGTACGTCGGCCATCTCGGCGAGCTGCGGACGCCCGGGTTCTTCGCGACCCAGGCAGGCCGCGCACCGGTCGTCGTCACACGCGCGCGCGACGGCATCCTGCGCGCCTTCCTCAACGTCTGCCGCCACCGCGGCTTCCCGGTCGCCGCGGGCGCGGGGAGCCGCGAGACGCTGCAGTGCCCGTACCACGCGTGGACGTACGGGCTCGACGGCTGCCTGCGCGCGGCGCCGCGCAGCGAGGAGGAGCCGCATTTCCCGCAGGACGAGCTCGGCCTCGTCCCGGTCGCCGTCGACACGTGGGGGCCGTTCGTGTTCGTCAACCTCGCCGCCGAGCCGGAGCCGCTGGGCGACGCCCTCGGCTCGCTGCCGGCGCAGGTCGCGGAGCTCGGCCTCGACGTCGTCTCGCTCGTCCACCACTCGCGCTGGGAGACGGAGCTCGACGCGAACTGGAAGATCGTCTGCGAGAACTTCCTCGAGTGCTATCACTGCCAGGTCGCGCACCCCGCCTTCTCGGCTGCGATCGACGTCTCGGTCGAGGCCTACGCCCTCGGAGCGGACGGCCGGCTCGCGACGCAGCACGGCCCGGTGCGCGACCACGGTCGCACGAGCCTCGACCTCGCCGGCGAGCTCCCGCGCAGCCAGTTCCACTTCCTCTGGCCGAACCTGACGGTGAACATCCTCCCCGGCCACCCGAACATCTCGCTCGGCCCCGTCGTGCCCCGGACGCCCGAGCGCACGTACCGCTTCCTCGACTACTTCTTCGGGCCCGGCGTCGAGCCTGCGTGGATCGACGAGCTGATGGCGCTCGACGACCAGGTCGGGCGCGAAGACCGCGTGCTCGTCGAGGGCGTGCAGCGGGGCGTCTCGTCCGGCGCGCTCGAGCGGGGCGTGCTGATGGGGCGGAGCGAGCAGCTCATCGGCCACTTCCAGGCGCTCACCGCCGCGGCTCTCGCGGACTAGAACGTCGCATCGGACCGCGGTACAGTCTGGCTTTCCCGCGTCGAGACCACAGGAGGGCAATTCGTGAAGGGCATTCTCCCGCTGCTGGCGGTCGCAGCGCTCGTCAGCGTGCTGGCCGCCTGCGGCGGCGGCGGCGGCACGAAGGCTCCGACGACAACCTCGTCGAAGGGCGCCGCGCCGACGCTGCATCCGGGCAAGCTCGTCGTCGGGTTCGATCTCCCGGCCGCTGCGTTCTGGAACGGGCAGGCGTCCGGAAACACGATCAAGCACCCGTCGGGCTTCGAGTACGGGCTGGCGATCGACGTCGCGAAACAGCTCGGCATCGGCACGCAGAACGTGACGTTCCTGCGAGCGCCGTTCGCGACGATCCTCCTCGCGGGGAAGAAGCCGTACGACTTCGCGATGGAGGAGACGACGATCACCGCGCAGCGTGCGAAGGTGATCGGCTTCTCGTCCCCCTATTTCGACGCGAACCAGGGGGTCCTGATCGCCAAGGGCGTCAAGAAGCCGACGTCGATCGCCGACCTCAAGAGCCTGCAGACGTGCGCACAGGCGAGCACGACGGGCCTGGACTGGATCCAGCACAAGCTGCGCCCGGCCAAGAAGCCGCGCGTCTACTCGGCGTCGTCGAGCGCGGCGTTCGACGCCGTGCAGTCAGGCTCCTGCCAGGCCCTGATCCTCGACGTGCCGATCATCGAGGCGCAGAACCAGAAGCAGCCGGGCGCGTACGGCGGCGTCGTCGGCCAGATCGACACGCACGAGGGATACGGAGCCGTGTTCCAGAAGAACAGTCCGCTGATCCCGTACGTGAGCCGGGCGATCAAGGCCCTGCAGTCGAACGGGACGATCAGCAAGCTTACGAAGAGATGGTTCGGCTACGACCCGGCGAAGGTCCCGGTCCTGAAGTAGGTGCGGACCTGATTCACGAGTAGGCTCGGAGGAAGTCTGAGTGGGCCAGTTTCTGCACGAGTTCGTAAGCCCGCTCGACTTCCTCCGCGCCACGCCTGGGGTCTGGAGCGGCTTCCAGCTCAACCTCGAGCTGATGGTCGTGGCCGAGGCGTTCATCCTCGTGCTCGCATTGCTGCTCGCAATCGTGCGCGGCCTTCCCGGGCGCGCGGCTCTGCCCCTCCGTGCCGCCGCGATCGCGTACACGGACATCTTCCGCGGGACGCCGCTGTTGCTCGTCCTCTTCATGGTGCAAGGCTTCGCGACCCTCAACTACGTCGGCCTGTCGAGCGAGACCCTCTTCCGCAACGGCGCGATCGCGCTCGTCCTGGTCTACACCGCCTATGTCACCGAGGTGTACCGGGCCGGCATCGAATCGGTGCACCCGAGCCAGCGAATGGCTGCGCGCTCGCTCGGGCTGAGCTACACGCAGGCTCTGCGCTACGTCGTGTTGCCGCAGGCGATCCGGCGCGTCGTCCCGCCGCTCCTGAACGACTTCATCGGCCTGCAGAAGGACACCGTGCTGATCACGGTCATCGGCCTGACGGAAGCACTCGCGCAGGCGAACTTCTACGAATCCGACTACCTCAACTTCTCGGGTCTCACCGTCACGGCCGTGTTCTTCATCTTCCTCACGATCCCGCTCGCCCGCTTCACCGACCACATCATCAAGGAGCGAGAGCGACGAGAGCGGGCGCAGGCGGTATGAGCGCGAACGGAGGCTTCGTCTCGCTGCAGGGCGTGCGAAAGCGATTCGACAATCTCGAGGTCCTGCACGGGATCGATCTCGACGTCGCCGAGCACAACGTCGTCTGCCTGATCGGAGCGTCGGGATCGGGGAAGTCGACGCTCCTTCGTTGCATCAACCTGCTCGAGCACGTCGACGACGGCACGATCGTCGTCGACGGCCAGACGATCACCGACGCCAAGGTCGACGTGAACAAGCTCCGGCAGAAGATCGGGATCGTCTTCCAGGCCTACAACCTGTTCCCGCACATGACGGTGCTCCAGAACGTCACGCTCGCGCCGCGCAAGGCGCTCGGGGTCTCGCGGGCAAAGGCGGAGGCCCGCGCGCGCGCCCTCCTTCAGCAGATCGGCCTCGAGGACAAGGCGGACGAATTCCCCGACCGCCTCTCTGGCGGCCAGCAGCAGCGCGTCGCGATCGTCCGCGCGCTCGCGATGGGCCCGAAGCTGATGCTGCTCGACGAGATCACCTCCGCCCTCGACCCGCAGCTGATCGGCGAGGTGCTCGAGCTCGTCCGCGAGCTCGCCGACTCCGGGATGACGATGATCATCGCCACCCACGAGATGAGCTTCGCCCGCGAGGTGGCGGACAAGGTCTGCTTTCTCGACGCCGGCGTCATCCACGAGGAGGGGACGCCCGAGCAGATCCTCTCGTCCCCGCGCGAGAAGCGGACGCGAGAGTTCCTGGCGCGCGTGCTCGAGGCCGGGCGGTTGTGAGGCGGCTGCGCGGTGCGTCGATGGCCCCGCTCGCCGTCGCCGGCATCGTCGCGACGCCGCTCTTCTTCGCCGCGCTGATGGCGTTCACGCTGAAGCTCGACAAGCCCTCTCGGCACCTGACGAAGAAGGGAACGCTCGCCCTCGGCGACCCGACGAAGGGCACGGTGGGAACGATCTACCTGCTCGCGCTCGCCGTCTCGGCGGCCATCGTCGTCGTCGGCATCCTTGCCATGCTGCTGCGATCGCGGTTCGCTGCGATCGTCCCCGCCGTCGCCGGCATCGTCGCCTCGATCCTGCTGTTGCTTCCGCTGGGGAGATGGGCGGCGGAGCACACGAAGCGGTACCCGCTGGGCGTCGACAACATCCCACAGAAAAGCCCGCAGGACCTGTTCCTGCGCGGGGAATGGGAGCAGAGCGCGCGGACGACCGCGCATCAGATCGGGCTCGCCGCGATCGGGATCGCGCTCGCCGCGATACTCGTCATGGGCCTCATGGAGCTGCGGCGGCGCCGTGCGGGCGCCCCCGTCGAGGTTCCTCCGGTCGCGATCACGGGCGAGGCGGAGGCTTCGCCGGTGGTCGAGCTCGAGCTTGCCGACTCAGACCTCGCCCGCGGCGAGCGGCGCCGGCGCTGGCGGTAGAGGCACGAGGTTGAACCTCCGGGGTCGGGACGGTTAGGGTCTCCGACGGGAGGGGTGCACAGTGGCCGGAGTGGTCTTCGACAGCATCACGAAGATCTACGACGACGGCACGAAAGCCGTCGACGCGTTGAGTCTCGACATCAGGGACGGGGAGTTCATGGTGCTCGTCGGCCCGTCGGGCTGCGGGAAGACGACCGCGCTGCGGATGGTCGCCGGGCTCGAGGACATCTCCGGCGGCGTCCTCCGCATCGGCGACCGCGTCGTCAACCACGTCCCCGCCCGCGACCGCGACATCGCGATGGTCTTCCAGAGCTACGCGCTCTACCCGCACCTCTCCGTCTACGACAACATCGCGTTCGGCCTCAAGGTCAAGAAGATGCCGAAGCAGGAGATCGACCGGCGCGTGCAGCAGGCGGCGCGCATCCTCGGGCTCGACCCCTTCCTGAAGCGGAAGCCGCGCGCGCTCTCCGGCGGGCAGCGGCAGCGCGTCGCGATGGGCCGCGCGATCGTCCGCGAGCCGGCCGCCTTCCTGATGGACGAGCCGCTCTCGAACCTCGACGCCAAGCTCCGCGTCCAGATGCGCGCGGAGGTGAGCCGCCTGCAGCGCGACCTCGGGACGACGACGGTCTACGTCACGCACGACCAGATCGAGGCGATGACGATGGGCGACCGCGTCGCCGTCATGCGCAAGGGCGAGCTGCAGCAGGTCGCCGACCCGCAGACGCTCTACGACCGCCCGGTCAACCTCTTCGTCGGCGGCTTCATCGGCTCGCCGGCGATGAACATGCTCGAGGCGACCGTCGGCCGCGACAACGGCAGCCTCCACGTCGACATCGGCAAGCAGCGGATCGTCCTGGACGAGGCGACGCTCGCCGCACATCCGGCCCTCCGCAGCTACGAAGGGCGCCCCGTGATCCTCGGCATCCGGCCGGAGGAGCTCGAGGACGCCTCGCTCACGCCGGACACGCCGCCCGGGAGACGGCTGCACGGGACGGTCGAGCTGCGCGAGGCGCTCGGCTCGGAGCTGATGGTGCACTTCACCGTCGAGGGGACACGGCCGGCGCTGACCGAGGACGTGAAGGAGCTGGCGCGCGACGCCGGCGAGGCTACCGCGCCGGAGCCGACGGAGGGCTACGCGCTCCTGGTCGGCCGCTTCAGCGCCCGCGCCCGCGTCGAGGAGGGGAAGCCGGTCGAGGTGGCCGTCGACACGCGCTCCCTCCACTTCTTCGACGCCGAGACGAGCGAGGGGATCTACGACACAGCAACGAACGAGAAAGGAGTGCCAGCGTGAGGGCATCCGGCAAGCGGGTCGTGCGTGCATTGGGAGCGACCGCCGCCGTGGCAACGCTCGCCGTCGTCGTCGCAGGATGCGGTGGCGGCGGAGGCGGCGGAGGCGGCGGGGGCGGTGGGTCGACGGCGCAGACGACGTCCAACGTCTCCGGCACCGTCACATTCGACGGCATCTGGACATCGTCCACCGGCCAGAAGCAGTTCCAGGCGGTGATCAACGGGTTCAGCAAGCTCTACCCGAAGGTGCACGTCAACTACAAGGCGGTCGGCAACAACCTCCCGACGGTGCTGGCGACCGCGGTCGCCGGCGGACATCCGCCGGACATGGCCGACATCGCCCAGCCGGGCACGATCCAGCAGCTCGTGACCCAGGGCAAGCTGAAGCCGATCACCTACGCGGCGGCGACGATGAGCAAGAACTTCGCGTCGGGCTGGCAGAAGCTCGGCACGTTCAACGGGAAGCTCTACGCGCTCCCCTTCAAGGCGGCCAACAAGTCGCTCGTCTGGTACAACGTGCCCGTCTTCAAGCAGGCCGGCGTGACGCCGCCGAAGACCTTCTCGCAGCTGCTGACGGACGCGAAGACGATCAAGGCGTCCGGGACGCCCGCGTACTCGATCGGAGGAGCCGAGGGCTGGACCCTCACCGACCTGTTCGAGAACATCTACCTCCGTACCTTCGGACCGGCCAAGTACCAGGCGCTCAGCCAGCACAAGATCAAGTGGACCGACCCGTCGGTGAAGACGGCGCTGACGACGATGGCGAAGATCCTCGGCGACACGTCGAACATCGCGGGAGGGACGACCGGAGCGCTGCAGTACAGCTTCAACCAGTCGGTCACGAACGCGTTCGGCTCCCCGCCCAAGGCCGCGATGGTCTTCGAGGCGGACTTCGTCGGCGGCGTGATCAGCTCGTCGACGAAGGCGAAGCCCACCACCGGCTTCAACACGTTCGTCTTCCCGCAGATCACGCCCGGCCCCGACGCCAACGCGGTCGAGATCGCGGGCGACATGATGGTCACCTTCCGCGACACGCCCGCCGTCGAGGCGTTCGTCAAGTACCTGGCGACGCCGCAGGCGGCCGAGATCTGGGCGAAGCAGGGCGGCTTCGGCACGGGCAACAAGAACGTGCCGGCGAGCGTCTACCCCGACCCGATCACACGCGCCGCCGAAGCTCCGCTGCTGACGGCGAAGTCGGTCGTGTTCGACATGTCCGACAACCAGCCGCCGGCCTTCGGCTCGACCGCCGGCCAGGGCGAGTGGGGACTGTTCCAGAAGTTCCTGCAGAACCCGAGCAACGTGTCCGGGATCCAGCAACAGCTCGAGTCCGCGGCGGCCGCCGCCTACAAGAAGGGCAAGTAACGACGTGAGCTCCGGGGGAATCACAGCGGAGCCGCCCGTGGTGGCGGCTCCGCCCCCCGGTTCCCAGCCGGGGCGGTCCGGCCGCTACGCGATGGTCGCGGTCTTCCTCGGCCCGGCCCTCGTCATGCTAGGCGTGTGGATGGTCTACCCGGCCGTCTACACGATCGTCCGCAGCTTCTTCGGCCAGAACGGCTTCTTCGGAACGTGGGTCGGGATCGACAACTACAGGACGCTCTTCACGAGCTCCTACTTCCTGACGGCGATCAAGAACAACGCCATCTGGGTCGCCGTCGTCCCGGCCTTCGTCACGGCGATCGGCCTCGTCTTCGCCGTGCTCACCGAGCGCGTGAGCTGGTCGGTGGCCTTCAAGACGGCCGTCTTCCTGCCGATGGCGATCTCGGCGTTCGCGACCGGGGTCACGTGGCGGATCCTCTACGACCAGGACCCGAGCCTCGGCGCCATCAACGCGCTCGGCCGCGTCGTCTCCAACGCCGCCACCACGCCCGGCGTCCTCTCGACCGCGTCGCCCTCGACCGCGTCGCTGCAGCCGCACGGCGGCGGCATCCTCCTGAAGACGCCGCTCCATCCCGGGGGCGTCGCGCTGCTCGGCCTGACGGGAATCGCCCCGCAGGACATGCCGAGCGGCGCCAAGCAGGCGCTGAAGCCGGCGCCGAAGCCGGGCGACGTCGAAGGCGTCGTCTGGCGCGACTTCAAGCCCGGCGGCGGGAAGGCCGGGGTCGTGGAGCAAGGGGAGCTCGGCATCCCCGGCGTGACCGTCGACCTCCGCAACTCGTCCGGCAAGGTCGTCGCGACCACGAAGACCGCAGCGGACGGCGACTTCGACTTCACGAAGGTGGCGCCCGGCACCTACAACGCCGGCGTCGGCGCCAGCACGTTCGCCAAGCCCTTCGGCGGCTACTCGTGGCTGGGGCCGAGCCTGATCACGCCGTCGCTCCTCATCGCCTACATCTGGATCTGGGCCGGCTTCGCCATGGTGGTGATCGCGGCCGGCCTCTCGTCGATGCCCCGAGACGTCCTCGAAGCCGCGAGAACCGACGGCGCGAGCGAGTGGCAGGTCTTCCGGCGCGTGACGGTGCCCCTGCTCGCGCCCGTGCTGAGCGTCGTCTTCATCACGATGATCATCAACGTCCTCAAGGTCTTCGACATCGTCTTCGCGCTCGCGCCCGAGTCGAGCCAGTCGAGCGCGAACGTGCTCGCGCTCGCGATGTGGTACACGGCCTTCCAGGGCGGAGGCGACTTCGGCGTCGGCTCGGCCATCGCCGTCTTCCTGTTCCTGCTCGTCATCCCCGTCCTCGCCCTGAACGTCCGCCGCTTCAAGAGGGACGTGTAGGAGGTGGCCGCCGCCGCCGAGAGCGTCACCGTGCCCGATCCGCGCGACTCGGCGGCCGCGCGGATCGCGCGGGTCGCCGCGCGCGGGCCGCTGAACATCCTCCTCGCGGCGATCGGGCTGCTCTGGCTCGTGCCGACGGTCGGGCTCTTCATCACCTCGATCCTGCCCCTGTCGGCGCTCGCGACCAGCGGCTGGTGGCAGATCTTCACGCACCCGAGCCTCGCGACCTGGTCGAACTACAACGCGCTCTTCCACAACTCGGGGCTGCTGACGGCGCTGAAGACGACCGCGTACATCGCCGTCGGCAACACCGTGCTCGTCGTCATCCTGGGCGCGATGGCGGGCTATGCGTTCGCGTGGCTCGACTTCCCCGGACGCGACTGGGCGTTCGTCGCCGTGATCGCGCTGCTCGTCGTCCCGCTGCAGATGGCGCTGATCCCGATGTTCCGCCTCTACGACACGCTCGGGCTGTTCGACACGTGGTACGGGATCGCGCTCTTCCACACCGCGTTCGGCCTGCCGTTCGCGATCTTCCTGCTCCGGAACTTCTTCGTCGGCCTACCGAGGGACATCCTCGAGTCGGCGCGCATCGACGGCGCCTCCGAGATCCGGATCTTCCTGCGACTGATCCTGCCGCTCGGCCTGCCGGCGATCGCGTCGCTCGGGATCTTCCAGTTCCTCTGGACGTGGAACGACCTGCTCGTCGCGCTGACCTTCGGCCAGAACACGACGCCGATCACCGTCTGGATCGCCGGGCAGCTGCGCGAGTTCGGGTCGAGCCTCGACATCATCGCGCCCGCCTCGTTCATCTCGCTCGTGATCCCGCTCGCCGTCTTCTTCGCCTTCCAGCGCTACTTCGTGCAGGGGCTGCTCGCCGGCTCGGTGAAGTAGTGCCGTCGGTGGCGGTCGTGGGCTCGGGTCTCGCGGGCTTCACCGCGTACCAGACGCTGCGCCGAGCGCTGCCGCCCGGCGAGATCGCGGTCTTCGGGACGGAAGCGGATCCTGCGGCCGCGTGGCGTGTGCGGGCGGGAGCGATCCGGCAGCGGGAGATGCGCTCGGAGAGCGACGGGCACTGCCGGCCGACGACGTTCCCCGGGCTCGCGCTCGGGAGCGTGCGCCGCCGCCGCTCGCCGCGGCCGCTGCTCGAGTCGGTGCTCGACCGCTACCACCCGACGGTCGAGGAGTTCCTCTCGCACGTCGAGCGTCTCCGCGAGCGAAGCGGCTGGGACGAGAGCGTCGTCCGGCGCCGCGTCGAGCGCGTGCGCCCGGTGGACCGCGGGTTCGAGGTCGAAGGCGCCCGCTTCCGCCACGTGCTCCTCGCGCCGGGGCATCCGGGGCTCAACGTCCCGGCGGAGCTGGCCGACGACCCGCGCGCCGTCCACGCCTACCAGCCGCACGGCTACGCGGCGACGGTCACCGTCGTGGGGGCCGGTCTCGCCGCCGCGACCGAGTGGCTGAACGCGCTCGCCGCCGATGCCGAGGTCGTGTCGGTGCGGCGTCGAGAGCCGCTGCGGCGCCCGCTCAACGTGCCGCGCCAGTACTTCTCCCGGCGCGGGCTCGCCGCCTTCCACCGGCTGCAGCCGCGCGAGCGGGTGGAGCGGCTTCGCAGCCTGCTCGCGCCGTCGTATCCGGCGGGCCCGGCGTGGGACGAGCCGCTCGCGGCCGCCGCGCGCGAAGGCCGCTTCCGCGTCGAGGCTTCGCCGAACGGGAGCGCCCAGGTGATCTGCGCCACCGGCTTCGCGCGCGGCTTCCGGCGCGACCCGCTGCTCGCACGGCTCGTCGCCGAGCACGAGCTCGAGACGGCGGAGGACTGGATCGTGCTCGACCGCGACTCGGCGCTGCCCGCGCTGAGCGACGGGACGCGGACGCTCGCGCTCGCGGGCGCGCCGGCGCAGTGGGCGTTCCCGGCCGCCGACACGCTCGCCGGGGCGCGCTACGCCGCGCATCGCTTCCTGCGGAGGGTCGAGGCTTGTCGTACACGCTGAGAGGGCGGATCGACTCGCGCCTAGCGGCGCTGCTGCCGCTCCTGCTCGCGTGCTGCGCCGTCGGCGGCGTCATCCGCCAGTGGTGGCCGGTCGAGCTCTGCGCGCTGATGGCGGCGGTCGGGCTCGCGCTCGACGTCCAGCTCTGGGGCCGGCTGCCGTACCAGCCGGGGTGGGCGGCCGTCCCGCTCGGGCTCGTCGAGCTCGCCGCCGTGATGGCAGTCGTCTACGGCTTCGGCCTGCACGCGCCGCTCGGGCCGGCGCTCGCGCTCTTCGGCGCCGGCTGGCTCGT
Organism: Gaiellaceae bacterium; assembly: GCA_039583515.1. Lineage (GTDB taxonomy): Bacteria > Actinomycetota > Thermoleophilia > Gaiellales > Gaiellaceae > Palsa-739. The sequence continues at coordinate 9,791 of JAVKST010000027.1, read as the reverse complement.
CTCGGTCGTGCTCGCGCAGGCCGTCTTCCCGCTGCTGCGGCTCGGCTACGCGGAGGAAGGCGGCGAGCTCGGGCGGGCGGGCCTCCTGGCCGCCGCCGCCATCGGCGTGACGCTCGCCGGGTCGGCGGCGACCGTGGTGATCCGCGAGCCGCCGGTCGTCCGCCTCTCGGCCGGCATCCACCAGGGGCCGCTCGTGATCCGGCAGCGGGAGATCCTCCAGGGCGCGCCGGGCGCAGTCGTCCGCGGCGGCATCGTCGTCGCGCACGACGACGTCCAGATCCGGAACGTGACCGTCGTCGGCGGCGAGAACGGGATCACGGTCGACGGCGTCCGCGGCACCGTCCTCGACGGAGTGACCGTGCAGGGCGCGAAACTCGACGGGATACACGTCCGCGGTGCGGGCGTCGTCGTCCGCAACTGCACCGTCGACATGCTCGGCAACGGGCTGGGCCAGGGGATCGACATCTCCTTCAACATGGGGATGGGGATGAGCATGGTCGAGGGCTGCACGATCCTCGGCGGCATGACCGGCATCACGACCCATTCCTCGATGACGGAGATCGTCCGCAACCGGGTCAGCAGGACGACGGGAGAGGCGATCTCCGTGGCGGAGATGTCGATGGGAAGTGCGATGGACAACCAGATCAGCGATGCCCTCGGCGTCGGCCTGGGCTGCGACGACCAGTCGATGTGCATGTTCGAGCGCAACACCGTCGTCGGCACACGTCCGGATGACGCTTCCGGCAACGCGTCGCGGCGCGGCTTCGGCGTCCTCGCCAGCTTCCGCTCGGAGGCCGACCTCTGGCAGAACCGCCTGGTCGGCAACGGCGTGGCGACGGGCGAGGTCACGAACTCGCTCCTGCGGAGGACGCCCAGGCCGGGCTGGTGACCCGGGTTCCGTAACCTGGTTAGCGACAGTTGCTAACCTGGTTGACGGAATGCCGGAGCGGGCGACACACCTCCCCACCGACTCGATGGCGGTGGCCGACCGCCTCCGCCCCACCCTCCTGCGCCTCGGGCGCGAGCTCCGCCGCGAGAAGATCGCGGGGGTCTCGCCGCAGCAGGTCGGCCTGCTCGTGGCGATCAAGTACGCGCCGGGCGTGACGGTGGGAGAGCTCGCGGTGGACGAGCATGTCTCCACGGCAGCGATGTCGAAGCGGATCTCGCGGCTCGAGCGGGACGGGCTCGTCGCGCGCACTCCGAGCGAGAAGGATCGCCGCCGCGTCGGCCTCACGCTCACCGAGGAGGGCCAGCGCGTGCTGCGCCGCGTCCGCTCGCGGCGCACCGCATGGCTCGCGAGCCGCGTCGAGTCGCTCTCGGCGGCCGACGTCGCCGTCCTGGCCGCCGCTGCCGAGCCGCTCGCGCGCCTGCTCCACGAGGGGGAGGGAACGCGGTGACCGCGGCTCGGCGCACGTTCCACAGCCTCCGCTACCGCAACTACCGCCTCTTCTTCAGCGGGCAGATCGTCTCGCAGACGGGCTCGTGGATGCAGCGGATCGCGCTCGGCTGGTTCATCCTCCAGCTGACGCACGACAGCGCATTCGCCGTCGGGCTGATGGCGTTCGCGCAGTTCGTGCCGTACATGCTGTTCGGGCTCTTCGCCGGCGTCCTCACCGACCGGCTCGACGCCCGCCGTCTCGTGATCTGGACGCAGGTCGCGCAGCTCGTCTCCGCGGCGGTGCTCTCGTGGATCGCGCTCGGCGGCTTCGCGCAGCCGTGGATGCTCTACACGATCGCGTTCCTCAACGGGACGGTGCTCGTCCTCGACGTCCCGTCGCGCCAGCAGCTCACCTACCGGATGGTCGGGCGCGAGGATCTCCCGAACGCGATCGCCCTGAACTCGACGCTCTTCAACGCGTCGCGCATCTTCGGCCCGTCGGTCGCGGGCGCGATCCTCGGTTTCGCGGGAGTGGGCGCCTGCTTCCTCGTCAACACGGTCAGCTTCCTCGCCGTCCTCGGCGGGCTGCTCCTCATGCGCCCGCGGGACTTCTTCCCCGTCGAGCGCTTCGAGCGGCCGTCGATCCTGCGCGGAACGCGCGAGGGGCTCGCGTACGTGCGCACGCAGCCGCGGATGCTGATGGTGCTGACGCTCACGCTGCTCCTGAGCACCTTCACGTTCAACTTCAACGTGACGCTGCCGGTGCTCGCGAAGGTGACGCTGCACGGCCAGGGCTACATCTACGGCTTCCTCTCGGCCGCGTTCGGGATGGGCGCCCTCGTCGGCGCGCTGTTCGCCGCGTCGCGGTCGCGTGCGTCGCTGAAGGTGCTGCTCTCGGGCGCCATCGTCTTCACGGTCGCGACGACGCTACTGGCGCCGGCGGCGAACGCCGCACTGGCCGCGCTGCTCCTCTTCCTCGTCGGCGCCGGCTTCACCGCCTGGTCTGCGAACTCGAATGCGGTGACGCAGCTCGCGGCGCCGGATCACCTGCGCGGCCGCATCATCGGCCTCTACTTCTACGCCTTCAACGGCACCGGCGCCTTCGCCGGGCTCTTCGCCGGCTGGCTCTGCGCCCGCGGCGGCACCGAGCTCGCGTTCGCCGTCGCCGGGCTCGCCGGGATCGTCGCGACCCTCGTCGCCGCCGTGGGCCTCGGCTGGCGGCCGCACATGGTGCCGCGCCGCCGCAGCGAGCCTCGGCACGCCTAGCGTGCGAACGATTGAGCCGGGGACAAGTCGGAAAGAGGGAGCCTGTGCTGACCATGACCGATCGGGCGGCGACCGTGATCGAGGACATCCTCCACGAGTCGCAGTCGGGGCCGGAAGGCGGCGTCCGCATCAGCGGCACGGCCGAGCCGAGCGGCGAGGCGTCGCTCGAGTTCGCGCTCGCCGAGACGCCGGCCGACGGCGACGAGGTCGTCCGCGAAGGCGGGGCCGTGCTCTACCTGGACGAGGTCGCACGGACGGTGCTCGTCGACAAGACGCTCGACGTCGAGACCCACGGCGACCACTTCCACTTCTCGCTCGAGGAGCAGAGCGACAGCTAGCCGACGACCCAGGTCTCGCCGGAGTGCAGGAGCTCCGCGAGGTCGCCGCGGCCATGCTTCTCCTCCGCGACGCGAAGCTGCTCGGCCATCAGGTCGTCGTAGACTGGACGCTCGACGGTGCGGAAGGCGCCGACGGGCGTCCCGCCGTGGGTCGCCTGCGTCACGCGCGACAGAGCGAATGCGAGGGACGGCTCCGCGTGGGTCGCGTCGTGGACGAGCACGCCGTCCTCGCCGGCGCCGCACGCCTCGATCGTCCCGTCCGGCAGCTGGCGCAGCGCCTTCTCGCCGTCCTTGCCCCAGGTGATCGGCTCGCCCTGCCGCAGCGCGATCCGGTTCACGCCCTCCTTGTCGTCGCGCACGAAGTCGAACGCGTCGTCGTTGAAGATCGGGCAGTTCTGGAAGATCTCGACGAACGCGCTGCCCCGATGCTCGGCCGCGGCGCGCAGCACCTCGGTCATGCCCTTCTTGTCGGTGTCGATCGCGCGGGCGACGAAGGTCGCCTCGGCGCCGATCGCGAGCGAGATCGGGTTGAACGGCCAGTCCAGCGAGCCCATCGGGGTCGATTTCGTCACCTTGCCGAGCTCCGACGTCGGCGAGTACTGCCCCTTGGTCAGCCCGTAGATCCGGTTGTTGAAGAGGAGGATCTTGAGGTCGACGTTGCGGCGCAGCGCGTGGATCAGGTGGTTGCCGCCGATCGAGAGGGCGTCGCCGTCGCCGGTCACGACCCAGACCGAGAGGTCGGGCCGCGTCGTCGCGAGGCCGGTCGCGATCGCCGGCGCGCGCCCGTGGATCGAGTGCAGCCCGTACGTGTTCATGTAGTACGGGAAGCGCGCGGCGCAGCCGATCCCGCTGATGAAGACGGTGTTCTCGCGCTCGATCCCGAGCTCCGGCATGAACGACTGGAGCGCGGCGAGGATCGCGTAGTCGCCGCAGCCCGGGCACCAGCGCACCTCCTGGTCGGTGCGGAAGTCCTTCGCCGTCAGATGGCCGTTCGTCTCGGTCATGCCAGCGCCTCGACCGCCTCCGCCACCTCGGCCGCCCGCAGCGGCAGCCCGCGGACGCGGTTGTAGCCGACCGCGTCGACGAGGAACCGTGCGCGGACGAGCTGGAGCAGCTGGCCGAGGTTCATCTCCGGGATCAGCACCTTCTCGTAGCGGCGCAGCACGTCGCCCGTGTTGCGGGGGAACGGGTTCAGGTGCCGCAGGTGCGCCTGCGCGACGGGATGCCCGGCGGCGCGCGCGCGGCGGACGCCGGCCGCGATCGGCCCGTACGTCCCGCCCCAGCCGAGCACCAGCACGGTGGCGTCGCCGTCCGGGTCGTCGACCTCCAGCTCGGCGATGTCGCTCGCGATCCCCGCCACCTTCTGCGCGCGCAGCCGCGTCATCAGATCGTGGTTGTCGGGGTCGTAGGAGATGTTCCCGGTCCGGTCGGCCTTCTCGAGCCCGCCGATCCGGTGCTCGAGCCCCGGCGTCCCCGGCACCGCCCACGGCCGCGCGAGCGTCTCCGGGTCGCGGAGGTAGGGCAGGAACTCGTCGCCGGCGTTCGGCTCCGTCTGGAACCTCGGCGTCAGGTCGGGCAGCTCGGCGACGTCGGGCAGCAGCCACGGCTCGGAGCCGTTCGCGAGATACGCGTCCGAGAGCAGGTAGACGGGCGTGCGGTACCTGAGCGCGATCCGGCACGCCTCGATCCCGGCGTCGAAGCAGTCCGACGGCGAGCGCGCGGCGACGACCGGCACGGGCGACTCGCCGTTCCGGCCGTGCAGGACCATCAGCAGGTCGCCCTGCTCCGGCTTCGTGGGCATCCCCGTCGACGGACCGGCGCGCTGGATGTCGCAGATCACGAGCGGCAGCTCGAGCATGATCGCGAGCCCGACCGTCTCGGCCTTGAGGACGACGCCGGGGCCGGCGGAGGTCGTGACGCCGAGCGCGCCGCCGAAGCTCGCGCCGACCGCGGCGCCGGCGGCGGCGATCTCGTCCTCCGCCTGGAAGGTGCGGACGCCGAAGTGCTTGTAGCCGGCGAGCTCCTCGAGGATCGAGCTGGCCGGGGTGATCGGGTACGCGCCGAGGAAGAGCGGCAGCCCGGAGAGCCGCGACGCGGCGACGAGCCCGTACGAGAGCGCCTGGTTGCCGGTGATGTTCCGGTAGGTGCCGGGCGCCATCTTCGCCGGCTTCACCTCGTAGGTGACGGCGAACGTCTCGGTCGTCTCGCCGAACGCGTAGCCCGCCTGCAGCGCCTTGACGTTCGCCTCGTAGATCTCCGGCCGCTTCGCGGCGAACTTCGCCTCGAGGAAGTCGGCCGTCGCCTCGATCGACCGCCCGTACAGCCACGACATCAGCCCGAGCGCGAACATGTTCTTCGAGCGCTCCGCCTCGCGCGGCGTGACCCCCTCGACCTCCTTCAGCGCACCGACGGTGAGCGTCGTGAGCGGGACCGCGTGCAGCTGGTACTCGCCGAGCGAGCCGTCCTCGAGCGGGCTCTGCGCGTAGCCGGCCTTCTGGAGGTTGCGGTCGGTGAACGCGTCGGCGTCGACGATCAGCGTCCCGCCCTTCGGCAGGTCCGCGAGGTTCGTCTTCAGCGCGGCCGGGTTCATCGCGACCAGGACGTTCGGCGCGTCGCCCGGCGTGAGGATGTCGTGGTCGGCGAAGTGGAGCTGGAAGCCCGAAACGCCGGGGAGCGAACCCGCGGGCGCGCGGATCTCCGCCGGGAAGTCGGGCAGCGTCGAGATGTCGTTGCCGAGGAGCGCGGCCTCGGAGGTGAACTGCGAGCCGGTGAGCTGCATGCCGTCGCCGGAGTCGCCCGCGAAGCGGACGATGACCTGGTGCAGCTGCTCGACCGGCTTGCTGCTCACGCTGCAGACAGGTATAGCGAACTAACGGGAGGTCAGGAGCAGGGGATTCCCTGAGGGATCCGTCGTCGCCTCCCCGCCGATCCGCTCCGCCACGCGCTCCAGCTCGGCCCGATCCGGGAGGACGATCGTGAAGCCGAGCAGGCGCGCGGTTCCCTCCGGAGCGCGCTGCGCGCCGCGGCTCTCCCAGACGTTCGCTCCCACGTGGTGGTGGTAGCCGCCGGCGCTCAGGAAGGCCGCGCTGTCGCCGAGCTGCGCCATCAGGCCGAGCCCGAGCACGTCGCGGTAGAAGGCGACGGTCGCGTCGATGTCGCGGACGCGGAGGTGGACGTGGCCGACCGTGGTGCCGTCAGGCAACCCGGTGAAGGGCCCCGCCCCGTCCTCGGCGAGCAGGTCGCGGACGTCGAGCGGCTTCGTCGTCATCAGCTCCATCACGCGTCCCTCCCACCGCTCGCGCGGCCGGTCTGCGTAGATCTCGATCCCGTGCCGGTCGGGGTCGCGCAGGTAGATCGCCTCGCTCACCTCGTGGTCGGAGAGCCCCTCGAGCGGGATGCGCTCCCGCGCCGCGTGCGCGAGAAACCCGGCGAGCGCCGGCCGGTCGGGCAGGAGCAGCGCGACGTGGTACAGGCCGCTGTAGCCGTCCGCCGGACGCGCGCCCGGCTCCTCGACGAAGCGGAGCAGCGGCGTGTCGCCGCCGAGCTCCGCGCTGTCTTCGCCGCGGGCGAGGACGCGGAGGCCGATCGCGCGCTGCCAGTACCCGAGCGAGCGCTCGAGGTCGGACACGCTCAGCTCGACGAGCCCCATCCGGGCGCGGGGCGAGATCTCCACGGTGCCGACTGTAGAGCGCTAGCCCTGCGTGTGCTTGATCTGCGACTCGCGCGCCTGCGCCTGGGCGAGCGTGAGCTTGCCGCTGCAGACCTCGGCGTTGAGCTGGTTCTCGATCTTGTCCACCTCGGCGGCCCGGGGGTACGGCTCCGGCCACAGGTTCCGCGGGTCTGTGGGATTGCCGCCGAGCTCGAGGCTGATCAGGTGGTCCTCCTGGTAGCCCGACATCGGCCCCGTCTCGCCGTACGCGCGCATCTGCCTCCGCTTGAGGTCGTTCGTGTACTCGACCGGAGGGCGGATCGTCGCCGTCCAGCCGGTCCTGCAGACCGTCGAGCGGATGTTCGCCTGCGTCACGTTCGGGTTGAGGACGCCCGGGGTGCGCACCGGATCCGCGACGATGCGCGCCGCACGGTGCCGCGGCAGCGTCGCGAAGACGACGGCCACGGCCGCGACGAGCAGCACGGCGAGGAGCACGTCGAGCGAGGTGGCGCGGTTCGGCACACCGCGCGACGGTAGGGACGCTGCACGCGGTCGCGCAAGACGCTCCTCGGGCCGTGTCTCCGGCGGGCGATAGGCTCACGGACGTGGTCGAGCTCAACGTTCGCCCGAGCAGCCCGTACTCGCTCACGCTCTCCGCGCGGCTCGCCGGCGACGCGACGCGCCGCTTCCGCGACGGGGTCGTGACGACGCGGTGCGCCGGGGGCATCGCGCACGCGTGGCAGGCGCCGGACGGCGCGATCGCGCTTCGCGCGACGTCGGAGGAGGCCGCGGCGAAGCTGCGGTGGATGCTCGCGCTCGACGACGACCACTCCGAGTTCCTGCGCCGCTTCGCCGGCGACGCGCTGCTCGGCCGCAGCGTGCGCATGCTGCGCGGCCTGCGCCAGGTGCGAACGGCGACGGTGGCGCAGGCACTGCTCCGCGCGTTGTGCGGGCAGCTCGTCGACTGGAAAACGGCACGAAGTCTCGAGCGACGCGTGATCCGCGCGGTCGGGTGTCGTGACGAGAGCGGCCTCTGCGAGCCGCCGACGAGCAAGCAACTCGCCGCCGTCGCGCCGTTCGAGCTGCGGCGGCTCGGGCTGCACGAGCGCCGCGGCGCCGCCCTCGTCCGCGTCTGCCGTTCCCTCGACCTCGAGCAGCTGCACGGCCAGTCGACGGACGCGGTCGTCGCGCGGATCTCCCGGGAGCGAGGGCTCGGCCCATGGTCGGCCGGCGTCGTCTGCCTGGAAGGCCTCGGCCGCAACGAGCACGGCCTCGTCGGCGACCTCGGCCTCGTCAAGCTCCTGCGAGAGCTCCGCGGCCGCCCCGTCCAGGCCTGCGAGACGGCAGAGCTGCTCGAGCCCTACGGCGAGTGGGCCGGGCTGGCAAGCCTCTATCTGCTCGCCGGCCTCGGGCGAGGGCTGATCCCGCTGCGGGCGGCGCGCGCCGCTTAGGCTTTGGGCATGAACGCCAAGGTCGCGATCCTCGGCGGCGGCCGCATCGGCGAGGCGCTGCTCTCCGGCCTGCTCAGCTCCGGCTGGCGCGCCGCCGGCGACCTCGTCGTGACGAGCCGGCGCGAGGAGCGGCTGGCGGAGCTGCGCGAGGCGTACGGCGTCGAGGCGACCGCCGACAACGTGGCCGCTGCGCGCGACACGAAGCTCGTCGTCGTCGCGGTCAAGCCGCAGGACATCGACCTGCTCCTCGGCGAGGTCGGCGGGAGCCTCACCCCCGAGCAGACGCTCGTCTCGGTCGCAGCCGCGATCCCGACCGCGCACATCGAGGAGCGCATCGCGGCCCCGGTGCCGGTCGTCCGCGCGATGCCGAACTCGCCGGCGACCGTCCACGAGGGGATGGCCGGCCTGTGCGCCGGCGCGCACGCAGGCGACGACGACCTCGCGCTCGCGGAGGAGGCGCTTTCGCATCTCGGGCGCGTCGTCCGCGTGCCCGAGGCATGGATGGATGCCATCACGGCCGTCTCCGGCTCCGGGCCGGCGTACTTCGCGTTGCTCGCGGAGGCGATGATCGAGGCAGGCATCCTGCTCGGCCTCTCCCGCGAGGTCTCGACGACGCTCGTCGTCCAGACGATGTTCGGCACGGCGAAGCAGCTCCGCGACCAGGGGATGCATCCCGTCGAGCTGCGCGAGTCGGTCACGTCCCCCGGCGGCACGACGATCGCTGCGATCCGCGAGCTGGAGCAGGCGGGCGTCCGCGCCGCGTTCCTCAACGCGATCCAGGCTGCGATGGACCGGGCGCGCGAGCTCGCGAATGGCTGACGAGGTCGAGATCACGATCGTCGCCGACGAGCGCGAGGCGGCACGGCTGGTCGCGGAACGGCTCGTCGAGCAGGCGCGCCGCGGCGGCAGCGTCGTCCTCACGGGCGGCTCCACCCCGCGCGCGGCGTACGAGGTCGCCGGCCAGCTCGAGCCCGACTGGAGCGGAGTCGAGCTCTGGTGGGGCGACGAGCGGTGCGTGCCGCCCGACGACGAGCGCTCCAACTACGGCATGGCCGAGGCTGCGCTGCTCGACCGGCTCGAGGGCGAGCCTGCTGCGGTGCACCGGATGGAGGGCGAGCTCGGGCGCGAGGAGGGTGCTGCGGCCTACGCACGCGAGCTCGAGGGGGTCGGGACGTTCGACCTCGTCCTGCTCGGCCTGGGCCCGGACGGCCACATCGCCTCCCTCTTCCCGAACTTCCCGACGCTGGATGTCACCGAGCCGGCAGCAATCGGCAGCGAGGCGGGACACGAGCCGTTCGTCGACAGGATCACGCTGACCCTGCCGCGGCTGTGCGCCACGCGGGAGCTGCTCTTCCTCGTCGCCGGCGAGGACAAGGCGGACGCGGTCGCGCGGGCGCTCCGCGACCAGCCCTCGCACGTGACGCCGGGCAGCCTCGCCCGCGCCGCCGCCGGGGTGACGCGCGCCGTGGTGGACCGCGCCGCGGCCGCGAAGCTCTAGCCGAGGCCGAGGCCGAGGCCGCGGCGGGCTGCGAGCACATCGAGGGCCAGGGCCGTGTCGGCCACCGGCATGTCCTCGAGGAACGCCTCCCGCTCGTCGAACGAGCGCCGCACGGCGGCCACGGCCGCGGCGTACGCGGGCGCGTCCCCGGCCGCCAGCGCGCGGAGCGCGGCCGCTACATCCTCTGGGAAGCCCTCGCCGAGCCTCGCGG
>JAVKST010000026.1:0-24487 GCA_039583515.1 Gaiellaceae bacterium | reverse complement strand
AGCACCAAGCGATGCAAGGACGCAGGCCGTCTCGATAGTTGCGCTATCGGGACGGCCGAGGACGCCGCAGCGCGTAGAGTGCTCGCGGGCCGGGGAGCCGGCGACGTTGCCGGTTACGTCACTAGCCCCCTCGGAACTGCACCGTCCACCGGTGCCGCCTCAGTAGAGTCCGGCGCCGGTGGACCTCTACGAGCACCAGGGCAAGGAGCTCTTCCGGCGCGTCGGGATCCCCGTTTCCGAGGGGCGCCTCGCGACCTCGCCGGAGGAGGCGCGCGAGGCGGCGGAAGAGCTCGGCGGCCCCGTCGTCGTCAAGGCGCAGGTGCTGACAGGCGGCCGCGGCAAGGCCGGCGGCGTCAAGCTCGCGGACGACCAGGCGGACGCCGAGGAGAGGGCGCGCAGCATCCTCGGCCTCGACATCCGCGGCCACGTCGTGCAGAGGCTCTGGATCGAGCAGGCCTCGGACATCGCGAAGGAGTACTACCTTTCGGTCGCCTTCGACCGCGGCGCGAAGAAGCCGCTGTTCATGTTCACGATCCAGGGCGGCGTCGAGATCGAGCAGGTCGCGGCGGAGAGCCCGGAGGCGCTCGTCCGCCTCCATGTCGATCCGCTGGAGGGGTTCCAGCCGTGGGTCGCGCGGCGGCTCGTCTACGGCGGCGGCGTAGAGGATCCCTCCGAGCAGAAGCAGATCGCCGCGATCGTCGAGAGGCTCTACCGCGCCTTCGTCGAGTTCGACGCGATGCTCTGCGAGATCAACCCGCTGATCGTGACGCCGGAAGGCGAGGTGAAGGCGCTCGACTCGAAGTTCACCGTCGACGACAGCGCGCTCTTCCGCCACCCCGACATCGCCGAATGGCGCGACACCAGCGCCGCCGACCCGATCGAGGCGTTCGCGCGCGAGAAGGGCGTCACCTACGTGAAGCTCGACGGCGAGGTCGGCATCCTCGGCAACGGCGCCGGCCTCTCGATGTCCACGGTCGACGTCGTCGCGCACGTCGGCGGGCGGCCGGCGAACTTCTGCGACCTCGGCGGCGGCGGCTCCGCGGAGGGCGTGGTCGACGCCCTCGAGGTGATCACCCGCGACCCGCAGGTCAAGTCGATCTTCTTCAACATCTTCGGTGGGATCACGCGCGGCGACGAGGTTGCTCGCGGGATCCTCGAGGCGCTCGACCGGCTCGACATGTCGAGGTACCCGATCGTCGTACGCCTCGACGGGACGAACGCGGAGGAGGGCCGGCGGCTGCTGGAAGAGGCCGGCCACGCGAACATCCATCCGGAGTCGACGATGCTCGACGGCGCCCGCCGCGCGGTGGAGCTGGCGCAGTGACGGACGTCTGGTCGGAGCGCGCGCAGGCGTACCGCGACAGCGCGACGCACGCGTCCGGCGACGACCTCGAGCTCGTAGTCGTCTGGTGCGAGCCGGGCGAGGGCGTGACCGTCCTCGACGTGGCGACCGGCGGCGGCCATGTCGCGCGGCGGCTGCGCGAGGCCGGCGCGCGGGTCGTGACCGTCGACTCCGCACCGGGGATGCAGCCCGACGCGATCGCGCCGGCCGACCACCTCCCGTTCGCGGACGGGAGCTTCGACGCCGTCGCCTGCCGCATCGCCGCGCACCACTTCCCGGACGCCCTCGGCGCGCTGAAGGAGATGGCGCGCGTCGCGCGCTCCCGCGTCGTGATCTGCGACAACACCTTCACGAGCGAGGCCGCCGAGGAGGCAGACCGGCTCCGCGACCCGAGCCACGTCCGCAACTACTCCGCACCCGAGTGGCACAGCTTCTTCCGCCTGGCGGGGCTCGAGGTCGCGGACGAGGCGGCGCTGGTGCGCGAGACGGATTTCGAGGCGTGGCTCGACCGGACGGCGACGCCGAACGAGGACCGCGCTCGCGTGCGCGAGCTCCTCGCCGGCCGCGTGCGCGAGGGGAAGCTCCAGCTGCCGACCGTGGTGCTGAAGGGCGCGAAGGCGTAGTCGTGGCGATCGTCGTCGACAACGACACCCGGCTCGTCGTCGCAGGCCTGACCGGCTCGGAGGGCCGCTTCCACGGCCTCCGCAACCGCGCCTACGGCACCAACGTCGTCGCCGGCGTCACGCCCGGCAAGGGAGGCCGGGACGTCGAGGGCATCCCGGTCTTCGACACCGTCGCCGAGGCGGTCGAGCAGGCCGGCGCGAATGCGTCCCTCATCTTCGTCCCGGCGCGCTTCGCGGTGGACGCGATCTACGAAGCCGTCGACGCCGGCGTCGCCACGGTGATCTGCATCACCGAGCACATCCCGGCCCACGACATGCTTCGCGCATACGGCTATTTCCGGGGCAAAGGCGTGACGATGATCGGCCCGAACTGCCCCGGCGTCCTCTCGCCGGGGAAGGCGAACGCCGGGATCATCCCGGCCGAGATCTTCCGCGACGGGGGCGTCGGCCTCGTCTCGCGCTCCGGCACGCTCACCTACCAGATCGGCCACGAGCTGACGCAGCTCGGCCTCGGCAACTCGTCGATCGTGGGCATCGGCGGCGACCCCGTCGTGGGGTCGTCATTCATCGACGTGATCGAGAAGTTCCAGGCCGACGAGCAAACGGAGCTGATCGTGCTGGTCGGGGAGATCGGCGGCGACGAGGAGGAGAAGGCGGCCGCGTACGTCGCCGAGCACGTGACGAAGCCGGTGCTCGCGTACATCGCCGGCTTCTCGGCGCCGCCCGGCAAGACGATGGGCCACGCCGGCGCGATCATCTCCGGCTCCTCGGGCACCGCCGCGGGCAAGAAGGAAGCGCTCGAGGCGCGCGGGATCGAGGTCGGGACCACGCCGACCGAGGTCGCGCAGATGGTCGCCGCGCGGCTTCGGTAGTAACTTCGGCACATGCCGACGTGCGCGAGCTGCGGGCACGAGCTGCCCGAGGGCGCGAAGTTCTGTCTCGAGTGCGGCGCGCCGGTCGCGCCGGCGGCGGCGTCGCGAGAGCAGCGGAAGACCGTCACGATCCTCTTCTGCGACGTCGCCGACTCGACCGCGCTCGGCGAGTCGACCGATCCCGAGGCGCTGCGCGCGCTCCTGGCCCGCTACTTCCAACGGATGAAGGAGATGGTCGAGCGTCACGGCGGCAGCGTCGAGAAGTTCATCGGCGACGCCGTGATGGCCGTCTTCGGCGTCCCCGTGGTGCACGAAGACGATGCCCTTCGCGCGTGCCGCGCCGCGATCGAGATGCGCGAAGCGCTCCCCGAGCTCGGCATCTGTGGGCGCATCGGCCTCAACACCGGCGAGGTCGTGACCGGCACCGAGGAGCGGCTGGCGACTGGCGACGCCGTCAACGTGGCGGCACGACTGGAACAGGCCGCAGAGCCCGGCGAGGTGCTGATAGGCGAGTCGACCCTCCGGCTGGTAGCCGAGGTCGTCGATGCGGAGCCGTTCGAGCCGCTCGCGCTGAAGGGCAAAACGGAACCGGTGCCTGCCTACCGGCTCGCGGCCGTGACGGCCGAGCCGACGAGACGCAACGCCGCGCCCATGATCGGCCGCACCCGTCAACAAAGGCTTCTAGCCGACGCGTTCGCGAACGTGGTCGACGACCGCGCTTGCCACCTCTTCACGGTTCTCGGCGCCGCGGGCGTCGGGAAGTCGCGGCTCGCGGCCGAGTTCCTCGGCGGGCTCGGTGCGACGGTCGTTCGCGGCCGTTGCCTCTCCTACGGGGAGGGCGTCACGCTCTGGCCGGTCGTCGAGGCGCTGCAGGAGCTCGGCATGCGCCCGGAGGACGAGCAGGCCGCGGCGGCCATCGCCTCCGCGCTCGGCGAATCGGACGTCGCCGTGCCGACCGACGAGATCGCGTGGGCGGTGCGGAAGACGTTCGAGCAGGCGGCGCGCGACGGGCCGCTCGTCGTCGTCTGGGACGACCTGCACTGGGCGGAGCCGAGCTTCCTCGACCTGGTCGAGCACGTCGCGGACTGGAGCCGCGGTGCGCCGATCCTGCTTCTCTGCATGGCCCGGCCGGAGCTCCTCGACCGCCGGCCCGCCTGGTCCGGAGGGAAGCTGAACGCGACGACGGTGCTGCTCGAGCCGCTCTCGGCCGAGGAGACAGACGAGCTGATCGCGTCGCTGGCGCCGGTCGACCCGGCCCTCCGAGCCCGCGTCCGCGAGGCGGCCGAGGGGAACCCGCTGTTCGTCGAGGAGATGCTCGCGCTCGTCCAGGATTCGGGCGGCGGGGATATCGCCGTTCCGCCGACGATCCAGGCGCTGCTCGCTGCGCGGCTCGACCAGCTCGATGCCCCGGAGCGCGCCGTGCTCGAGCGCGGCGCGGTCGAGGGCAAGGTCTTCCACCGCGGCGCCGTCGAGGCGCTCGCACCCGAGGAGCGGCAGGTCGCGCAGCGGCTGCTCGCGCTCGTCCGCAAGGAGCTGGTGCGTCCGGACGAGGCGACGGTCGTCGGCGATGACGCCTTCCGCTTCCGGCACCTGCTGATCCGTGACGCCGCCTACGACGCGCTTCCGAAGGCTGTCCGGATCGACCTGCACCGCCGGTTCGCAGCCTGGCTCGAGCTGCGCGGGTCCGGCCTCGCCGAGCTCGACGAGATCCTCGGCCACCACCTGGAGCAGGCCTGGCGTTATCTGCGCGAGCTCGGGCAGCCCGACGACCCCGAGCTGCGCGACGCAGCACACACGCGCCTGCGCTCGGCGCTGTGGCGGGCGATGAACCGGCGCGACTATCCCGCTGCGGTCGGGCTCGCGGAGCGGCTGCGTCCACTCACTCCCGAGGGGACGTTCGACGTCGGCGTAGAGATCGACCGAGTCGACGCGCTCGCGCTCTCGGGCGACATGGAGCCCGGCTGGGACGCCGTCCAGGACGCGGTCGCCCGGGCGCGGGCGACCGGCGACCGCCTTGCCGAGATCTGCATGCTCCTCGAGGCTGGAATCTGGGAAGGCTTCTTGCGCCCCGGGCCCTCGTTCGCCCGACTCGACGCCCTGGCACGGAGCGTCCTGCCGGAGCTCGAGGCGATCGGCGACGACTATGGGCTCTACCTCGTCTACTGGACGCTCGCCCACGTCGCGCAGAACGCAGGTCGGGTCGGCGACCAGCTCGGCTTCTGCAAGGGCAGCCTCGCCCACGCGGAGCGGCTTCCGTCGAGGCACTACGCCGACTGGGTCCTGCCCGGGCTCTTCGGCGGACACTTCTGGGGCGCGACGCCGGTCGACGAGCTGCTCGCGTGGCTGGACGAGCACGAGCCGGGTGCGTCGGCTCACAACAACCGGTTCCTGCTCTGGCGTGCCGGGACGGTGGCGATGGCGGGGCGCGCGAGCGAGGCTGCGGCTCTGGTCACTGAGCTCGTCAGCCAGCTTCGGGACCGTGGCCGGCTGATGGAGCTGGCGATGGGCGGACAGGGCATGAGCTGGGTCTACCGCCGGACGGGCGAGCTCGAGCGCGCCGCCGAGGTGCTCGCGCAGTCGTGCGCCTTTCTGGAGGAGCGGGGCGAGCGCGGGATTCTCTCGACGGACGCGGCGCTGAGCGCCGAGGTACTGCTCGACCTCGGCCGGGCGGACGAGGCGGAGACGTGGGCGGCGCGCGCCGCCGAGCTGGGAGCCCCTGACGACCTGATCACGCGGCTTCCGCTGCGCCGCGCACAGGCGCGGCTCGCGGCGCTGCGCGGGTGGCACGCGGCGGGAGAGGCGCTCGGCCGGGAGGCGGTCGACGCCGCCGTTTCGTCGGGGCGAGTGCTCGACGAGGCGCAGGCGCACGAGGCGCTCGCCGAGGTGCTGGAACGGGCGGGGAAGCCCGACGAAGCGGCCGCGGCGCTCGAGCAGGCGGCGACGCTCTACGCCCGCAAGGGCGACGTCGCGGATGAGGCACGTGTGCGCGCCCGGGTCGTGGCCGCCCGCGCCTGACACGCGCGCGGGATCGAGGTCGGGACGACGCCGACCGAGGTCGCGCAGATGGTGGCGCGCCTGAAGTAATAGCCTCGGAGACGTGAAGGTCTGCGCCGCGTGCGGCCACGAGGTTCCGGAGGGGGCGAAGTTCTGCCCGGAGTGCGGCACGGCGCTGGCCGACGCCCCGGCTCCACGCGAGCAGCGCAAGACGGTCACCGTCCTCTTCTGCGACGTGGCCGGCTCGACCGCGCTGGGCGAGTCGACCGACCCGGAGGCACTGCGCACGCTCCTGGCCCGCTACTTCGAGCAGATGAAGGAGATCGTCGAACGCCACGGAGGATCGGTCGAGAAGTTCATCGGTGATGCCGTGATGGCCGTCTTCGGCGTGCCGGTCGTGCACGAGGACGACGCGCTTCGCGCGTGTCGCGCGGCCGTCGCCATGAGGGACGCGCTGCCGGAGCTCGGGATCCGCGGCCGCATCGGCGTCGATACCGGCGAGGTGGTGACCGGCACCGAGGAGCGTCTCGCGACCGGCGACGCCGTCAACGTGGCCGCGCGCCTGGAGCAGGCGGCCGAACCGGGCGAGGTGCTCGTCGGCGCCGCAACGGTGCGGCTCGTGCGCGACGCGGTCGAGCTGGGGGAGGAGCGGCGGCTCGAGCTGAAGGGCAAGTCGGAGCCGGTGGCCGCGTACGCCCTGCAAGCTGTGGTCGGCGAGGCGCAGCGGCGATCCGACGTCCCGATCGTCGGCCGCGTCCGCGAGCGACGGGCGCTGGACGACGCGTGGGAGCGCGTCCGCTCCGAGTCCTCGTGCCATCTCTTCACGGTGCTCGGCCCGGCCGGTGTCGGGAAGTCGCGTCTCGTCGCCGAGTTCATCGCCTCGCTCGACGGCGTCCCGGTCGTCCGCGGCCGCTGCCTCTCCTACGGCGACGGGATCACGTACTGGCCGTTGGTCGAGGTCGTCCTCCAGCTCGGGCGGCGGCCGGCGGACGCGCGCGCGGCGGCGGCGCTCGCGTCGCTCCTCGGCGAGTCGGACGAGCCGGCGACGGCGGACGAGATCGCCTGGGCGTTCCGCAAGCTGCTCGAGGAGTCGGCGCCGGTCGCCTGCGTCTTCGACGACCTGCACTGGGCAGAGCCGACCTTCCTCGACCTCGTCGACCACGTCGCGGACTGGAGCCGCGACGCGCCGATCCTGCTCCTCTGCATCGCCCGTCCGGAGCTGCTCGACCGGCGGGCGATGTGGGCCGGGGGGAAGTTGAACGCGACGACCGTCCTGCTCGAGCCGCTGAGCGCGGAGGAGACGGACGAGCTGATCGAGCGGCTGCTCGGGGAGACCGAGCTCCACGACTCGTTGCGCGCGCGGATCCGGGAAGCCGCCGAGGGCAACCCGCTCTTCGTCGAGCAGATGCTCGCGATGGTCGCCGAGTCGCCGCACGGCGAGGTGGCCGTCCCGCCGACGATCCAGGCGCTGCTCGCGGCGCGGCTCGACCAGCTCGACCCGGCCGAGCGCGGCGTCCTCGAGCGCGGCGCCGTCGAGGGCAAGGTCTTCCACCGTGGCGGCGTCGAGGCGCTCGCGCCGGACGACCACGCCGTCGAGACCAGGCTGATGGCGCTCGTGCGCAAGGAGCTCGTCCGCCCTGACCGGGCGCAACTGCCCGGCGAGGACGCATTTCGCTTCCGGCACCTGCTGATTCGCGACGCCGCGTACGACGCGCTGCCGAAGGCGGCCCGCGCCGACTTGCACGCCCGCTTCGCCGGGTGGCTCGACGGGCTCGACGAGGGCTTGATCGAGTCGGACGAGATCGTCGGCTACCACCTCGAGCAGGCGCACCGCTACCGGGTCGAGCTCGGGATCGACGACGCGGAGACGACGCGGCTCGCTCGGGCGGCGGCCGAGCGCCTGGCCGCCGCCGCCGCGCGCGCGTTCGCCCGTCAGGATGTCGGCGCTTCGCTGGCCCTCCTCGAGCGCACCTTCGCGCTGCTGCCGAGGGCGGAGCGGTCCGTCCAGCTCGAGGCGGACTTGATCCGCGCGCGGCAGTTCGCCGGTGACCTGTCCGGTGCGCTCGAGCTCGCGGACGCCTGCATAGCCGACGCGCGCGCGGCGGGCGACGGGCTTCGCGAGCTGCGACTCCAGGTATCCCGCGGCGCGGTCCGGTTCCTCGGCGAGAGCGCCGGTGGTCGCGCAGCGCGACAGGTAGCCGAGGAGGCAATCGCGGTCTTCTCCGAGCAGGGAGACGATGCGGCGCTCGTCGAAGCGTGGCTGCTCGTCGCGCACGCCGAGCTCAACGATCTCCACTGGCGTGCGATGGCGCTCGCGGTCGATCGGGCGAGGGAACACGCCGAGCGAGTGGGCGGGCATCCCCTCGTACGCGAGATCGGGCTGGCGCCGCGAGCGTACGGCCCCTTCCCGGTCGACGAGGCGCTCGCCTGGTTCGATCAGGAGGCGACCTCGTCCTCATCGACGTTCAACCCTGCGTTTCGCGGTCAGCTCGAGTCGATGCGCGGGAACTTCGACCTCGCGCGCTCCCTCGTCGCGGCCGCGATCGAGGAGGCCCGCGAGCGGGGCCACCGCCTCCTGGCTGCCGGACACCGGATGCAGGAGGCCGAGATCGAGCTGGCCGCCGGCGATGCGGAGGCCGCAGCGGAGGCAGCTCGTCTGGGCGTCGCGGAGCTCGGCGCGCTCGGCGAGCGCGGCTGGCTCTCGACGGTCGCGGGCCACGCTGCGGAGGCGCTCTACCGCCTCGGCCGCGACGAGGAGGCGTGGCAGCTGACGGACCAGTCGGAGCAGGCGGGCGCGGAGGACGACGTGATGACGCAGATGCTGATCCGCCAGGTCCGCGGCAAGCTGCTCGCCCGCCGTGGCCGGCACGCCGAAGCCGATCGCTTGGCACGGGAGGCCGTGTGCTTGGGGGAGCCGACCGATGCGCTCGAGGTGAAGGCCGGCGCGTATCGCGACCTCGCGATCGTCCTCGCCGCGGCCGCCAGAAGGGACGAGGCGCTCGCTGCGCTCGACGAGGCGGAGAAGTTCTACGCCCAGAAGGGCCATACTGTCGGCCTCGCCCGCGTCGAGGAGCTGCGCGTGGAGCTCGCGGCCGCGGGCGTCGCCGGCGGAGCCGACGACGTGCGGCCGTAGACCGAGGGGGTCGCTACCCTCCGCGAATGATCTCGTTCGCGCGCGGCGTTCCGGCTCCCGACTGTCTCCCCGTCGACGAGCTCGCGGACTGCGCCCGCGCCGCCATCGAACGCGACGGGCGCTCGGTCCTCCTCTACGGCCCCGGCGGCGGCTACGCGCCGCTGCGCGAGCACCTCGCCGACCGACACGGCGTCGACCCGTCGCGCGTGCTCCTCACGAGCGGCTCGCTGCAGGGCTTCGTCTTTCTCGCCGAGCAGCTCGTCGAGCCGGGAACGCGTGTCCTCGTCGAGGCGCCGACGTACGACCGGCCGCTGAAGATCCTCGCGCGGCTCGGCGCCGACGTCGTCCCGCTGGAGATGGACGACGACGGCCTCGTTCCCGAGGCGGTGGAGGAGGCGCTCGACGGCGGCGAGCGTCCGGCCTTCCTCTACACCATCCCGACCTTCCAGAACCCGAGCGGGCGCACGCTCTCGCTCGGGCGGCGCCGCCGGCTGGCGGAGATCGCCCGCGAGCGGGAGCTGCTCGTGCTCGAGGACGACCCGTACGGCCTGGTCCGCTACGAGGGCGAGCCGCTGCCGAGCGTGTTCGAGCTGGCCGAGGGAGAGCAGGTCGCGTATGCGTCCTCGTTCTCGAAGACGGTCGCGCCGGGACTGCGCGTCGGCTGGTTCGTCCTGCCGCCGAAGCTCGCCGGCGAGATCGAGGCGCTCGCGACCTCGACCTACATCTCGCCCCCGTACCCGACGCAGGCGACGATCCTCGAGTTCCTCCGCCGCGGCAGCTTCGAGCCGAACCTCGAGCGGGTGAACGGCCTGCTGCGCGAACGGCGAGACGCGATGCTCGACGCCGTCGCCGGCGAGCTGCCGGGCGACGCGACCTTCACGCGCCCCGGGGGCGGCTATTTCGTCTGGGTCGACATGCCGTCCGGCCCGAGCTGCGCCGAGCTGCTCGCACAGGCGGAGGAGGCGGGCGTCACGTTCGTGAAGGGGACGGACTTCTTCCCCGGCGGCAGCGGCGGTGAGCGCTCGCTGCGGCTCGCGTTCAGCTTCGTCTCGCCACAGGAGATCGGCGAGGGCGTCGCTCGGCTAGGGGCCCTGGCGCGTTCGGCGGCGCCGGCGGCGCTCTAGCTGCGCGAGCAGGATCCCGCCGATCAGCCCCACGGCGAGCGCGAGCAGGATCAGCCAGACGAGCGAGACGTGCGCCGTGGCGAGGACGAAGTGGACGTCGATCGTGTGGCGGTTCTCGAGGACGAACGCGATCGCGTACGCCACGAGCAGGACGAGGGCGACCAGCCGCGCGTAGAGGAGCGGCTGCCAGTGGTCGCGCAGCTCGCCCGTGTCGATGCCTCGCCGGCGCGGAAGGCGCACGGCGAGATGTTACGCGGCGGCGTGGCCGGCGGGGACCCGCTCGAGCCCGCGGGGAACGAGGCGCGGCTGCGGCGGCGGGGCGAGGCGGGGCGAGTACGCGCGAAAGGTGGGGCAGATCGCGTCGGCGGCGAGGGCGCAGAGGCCGGAGCGCTGGAAGTAGCAATCAGAGCAGGTTGGGGTGGCTCGTTTGCTCATAAGTAGTTTTGCTCGGGTGTCGGGGGCGTGGCGAAGAGGTGAACCCGAGGTGCGATGATAGGGCCGTCAGGCGCAGAATCAAGCGTTGCCGCTGACGAAAACTGACGAATTTCCGGCAGTTTCGAGGCGGCCGAAATCTGCTTCTTTCTATCCCGCCGGCGGCAGGGTTGCCAGAGCGTGCAACGCCTGGGCGAGCGTCCTCACCGGGATGACCCTGACCGACCCCGCGTAGCGCCGAGCGGTGCGCGCGTTCTCGCCCGCGGGGACGAGGAAGACGCCGACGTGGGCGTTCCGCACGTCGAACACCTTCTGCTTGACGCCGCCGATCGGGCCGATCGTGCCGTCGAGCTCCATCTCGCCCGTCGCCGCCACGCGGTGACCATGCACGACGTCGTGGCCGAGCTGCTCCATCACCTCGAGCGCGAAGGCGAGGCCGGCCGAAGGGCCGCCGACGCCGCCCGCGTCGATCGCCACCTTGATCGGCAGCTTGATGTCCGCCGACTGCGCCGGCACGAAGCCGACGACCGCGTGCCCCGGCTGCGCGGGATCGGCGACGGTCTTCACGCGCTCCGTCACCATCCGTCCGCCGCGCCGAAGCCGGAGCGCGACGACCTGGCCCGGCGTCGCGCCGGCGAGGACGCCGCGCAGCTTCGCGATCGTCGGCGTCGGCGTCCCGTCGACGGCGACGATGACGTCCGCCGGCTCGAGCTTCCCGATCGCGTGCGTGCCGAGGTCGATCGCGTCGACGATCACGCCGCCCGGCCGGACGACGACGTGGTAGCCGAGCCGCCGCAGCGCGACCGCCGCGGCGACGCGCTGCGAGATCGACATCTCGCGCAGGTCGACCCGCTGCATCTGCGCCTCCGTCGTCCCCGGCGGAATGAGCATGTCGGCCTGGACGAGCGACGCTTCCGGGTGCAGCCACGGGAAGAGCGCCTCGAGCTCGCTCGCGCGGCGTTCGACCACGTCGACGAAGTAGACGGTGCCGCGCTTCGGGGGGTGCGCGCCCTGTACGTGGACGAGCGGCGCGACCGGATGCGCCACGTCCGGCAGGAGCAGGAAGTCGCCGGACGGGACGCTGAACAGGATCAGCGCGGTGGCGAGCGCGAGCACGACGAGCCCGCCGGCGACGCGCCACGGGGTGAGCCGGCGTCTCAAAAGAGGAAGCGCTTCATGCCGCCGTCGACGACGACCGTCTGCCCCGTCACGTAGCCGGCGCGCGCGGAGGCGAGGAAGCAGACGACGTCGCCGAACTCGCGCGGCTCGCCCCAGCGGCCGAGCGCGATCTCGTCGAGCTGCTCCTCGGTCGGGCCGCCCGGGTAGAGCTGGTCGAGCCGCGCTGTGGCGATGCGGCCGGGTGCGATGCAGTTGACGGTGATCCCGAGCGGCCCGACCTCGCGGCTCAGCGTCTTGAGCCAGCCGGTCACGCCTGGGCGAAACGTGTTCGAGAGGGCGAGGTGCCGCGTGGGCTCCTGCGCTGCGAGCGACGTGATGGCGAGGATGCGGCCGGCGGGGCTCCGCTCCAGGTGCGGCAGCGCGAGCCGCACGAGCGTGATCGCCGGACGCAGGACGAGCCGGTAGGCGGCGTCGAGTGCCTCGTCGTCGGCCTCGCGCGCGCCGCCCGGCGGGGGGCCGCCGCCGTTCCAGAGGAGCACGTCGAGGCTGCCGAAGCGCTCGACGGCCGTGGCGACCGCCTGCTCGAGCGCCGCGTCGTCCGTCACGTCACCGGCGAGCGCGGCCGCGGCGAGGCGGCGCGCGTGCCGCTCGAGCTCGTCGGAGCGGCGGGCGAACAGGAGGACGTTCGCGCCCTCCTCCGCGAGCGCCTCGGCGCTCGCGAGTCCGAGGCCGGAAGAGGCGCCGCAGACGAGCGCGGTCCGGCCGCTCAGTCCGAGATCCATCCGATCTCAGGTGGAGAGGACGCCCACGACCTCGCGCACCGCCTCGGCGCTCTGCTGCAGGGCGGAGCGCTCCTCGTCGGAGAGGTCGAGCTCGACGATCTCCTCGATCCCCTCGGCACCGAGCTTCGCCGGCACGCCCATGTAGAGGCCGTCGATGCCGTACTCGCCCTCGAGGTAGGCGGTGCACGGGAGGACGCGCTTCTCGTCGAGCATGATCGCGTCGACCATCTGCGCCGCCGCGGCGCCGGGCGCGTACCAGGCGGAGGTGCCGAGCAGGTTCACGATCTCGCCGCCGCCCTTCGCGGTGCGCTCGACCATCTGCTGGATCTTCTCGTCCGCGACGAGCTTGCGCAGCGGGACGCCGCCGACGTTGGTCGCCGAGACGACCGGCACCATCTGGTCGCCGTGCCCGCCCAGCACCATCGCCTGGACGTCCTTCACCGACGAGGCGGTCTCCCAGGCGATGAAGGTCGAGAAGCGGGCGGTGTCGAGGATGCCGGCCATCCCGAAGACGCGCTCCTTCGGCCACCCCGAGACGTTCTTGGCCACGTGGCACATCGCGTCGAGCGGGTTCGAGACGACGATCAGGATCGCGTCGGGGCTCTGCCCGACGACCTGCTCCGTGACGTCCTTGACGATCTTCTCGTTCGTCGTCACGAGGTCGTCGCGCGACATCCCGGGCGAGCGCGGCAGGCCCGCGGTGACGACGACGACCGACGAGCCCGCCGTCTCCTCGTAGCCGTTCGAGCCGGTGACGTTCGGCTCGTAGCCGAGGACTGCCCCCATCTGGTCGATGTCGAGCGCCTTCCCCTGCGGCAGCCCCTCCTTGATGTCGACGAGGACGACGTCGGCGTAGTCGCGCGTCGCGAGCGCCTGCGTGCAGGTCGCGCCGACGTTCCCGGCGCCGACGACGGTGATCTTGTGCCTGTTGCTCATACGGTGACCTCAGCCTCCAGCTTCTCGATGATCGCGTCCGCCACCTCGCTCGTCCCGACCGCGGTAGCGTCGTCGCGCGCGGGCTTCATGTCGTACGTGACGCTCGTGCCCTCGGCGACGACGGCGGAGATCGCGCGCTCGAGCCGGTCGGCCGCCTCGCGCTCCTCGAGGTGGCGGAGCATGAGCATTCCCGAGAGCATCTGCGCGATCGGGTTGACCTTGTTCATCCCGGCGTACTTGGGGGCGGAGCCGTGCGTCGGCTCGAAGACGGCGGCGCTGTCGCCGTAGTTGGCGCCGGGGGCGACGCCGAGGCCGCCGATCATGCCGGCGGCGAGGTCGGAGAGGACGTCGCCGTAGAGGTTCGGCAGCACGAGGACGTCGTACTCCTCCGGCCGCTGGACGAGCTGCATGCACATGTTGTCCACGATCCGGTCGTCGAACTGGACGTCGTCGTTCCCGGCGGCCACCTCGCGCGCAACGTGCAGCCAGAGGCCGTCCGTGAACTTCATGATGTTCGCCTTGTGGACGGCCGTGACCTTGCGGCGGCCGTTGCGGCGCGCGTAGTCGAAGGCGAACTCGAAGACGCGGCGTGTGCCGGTGACGGAGATGGGCTTGATCGAGATGCCCGCGTCCCCGTGGCGGAGCCGGCCGCCGTGGGCCTCGATCCACGCGATCAGCTCCTTCGCGTCCTCGGTGCCCTGCTCGTATTCGATCCCGGCGTAGAGGTCCTCCGTGTTCTCGCGCACGATGATCAGGTCGACGTCGTCGAAGCGGCTCCGGACGCCGGGATAGCTCTTGCACGGGCGGACCTGCGCGTAGAGGTCGAGCTCCTTGCGGAGCGCGACGTTCACGGAGCGGAAGCCGCCGCCGACGGGCGTGGTGATCGGTCCTTTGAGCGCGACTCCCGTCTCGCGGATCGCGTCGAGGACGTCGGGCGGGAGCGGGTTGCCGCCGTGGCGTTCCATCACGTCGGCTCCCGCCTCGCGCACGTCCCACGCGAACTCGACTCCGGTCGCCTCGAGCACCCGCCGCGTCGCCTCCGTCAGCTCCGGGCCGGTGCCGTCGCCGGGGATCAGAACGACTCGGTGCGCCATGCGGGCGAGGGTACCGCAGCCCCTGCGGGCACGGCCGGCGGTACGCTCAGGGGGTGAGTCTCGCGGAGGCAGCGGCCCAGGCGGAGCAGCTCGCCGGGAGCGGCTCGCAGCAGGAGCTCGCCGTGCTCCGGACCGACTGGGACGACGAGCTCGAGGCCGCCGCACGCAGCTCCGACTTCCGCGAGCGCGCGCTCGCCTTCCGCGCCGTTGGCATGTTCCGCTGGCGCGCCAAGGAGGAACTGCTGCGGCGCGGGCTGGAGGACGAGAGCCCGGCGGCACGCGGCTCGGCGCTCCTCTCCGTCGAGCTTCTCTCGCGCGACCATCCGAGCACCGTCAACTCGCTCCGCCCGCTGCTGCACACGCTGGCGAGCGCGGACGACAACTCCGCCGTGCGCCGCCTCGCGTCGCTCGCGCTGAAGAACGGCTCGCCGCAGCGCGAGACGATCGTCCTACTCGAGGGTCTCGCCGCGGACGACGAGACTGACGCGGAGCTGCGCCGCACAGCGGGGGGCGTGGCGCAGACGCTGAAGCGAAGGGCGCAGGCCCGGCGCTAGCCCGCGCAGGTCGTGCAGACCCGTGCGGCGATCTCTCTGCCGCACGACGGGCAGACCCGCCGCCGTCGACGCCGCTCGAGCGCGCTCTTCTGGAGCCCGGCGCTGAGCATCAGCCAGCCGGCTCCGAGCGTGGTGACGGCGGCGATCGCGAGGTTGAGATCGAGATGCATGTCTTCTTCCTGTCGGTGTTGCTTACTGCCTGCGGCGCGCATGTGGGTGCGCCTGGAAATACAACTCCCGCCGCCGCCGATCGGATACGTGCGTATACAGCTCTGTCGTCGAAAGATCGGCGTGTCCGAGCATTTCCTGAACCGAGCGCAGGTCGGCGCCGCCCTCGAGCAGGTGCGTGGCGAAGGAATGCCGCAGCAGGTGCGGATGGATGCGCTCCGGCTCGAGGCCGGCCTTCGCGGCGAGGCGCCGCAGGATCAGGAACGCGCCGGCGCGCGTGAGCGGCCCGCCCTGCGCGTTGAGGAACAGCTCCGGCCGGTGCCGCCGGTCGAGATGCGGCCGGCCGCGGGAGAGATAGCGGCGCAGCGCCTCGGCCGCCTCGCGCCCGATGGGGACGATCCGCTCCTTGGTCCCCTTGCCGATGCAGCGGACGAGCCGGTTCTCGAGGTCGACCGACTGGCGGTCGAGCGAGACCGCCTCGCTCACGCGTAGTCCCGCGCCGTAGAGCAGCTCGACGAGCGCGCGGTCGCGCAGCGTGCGCGGTGTCGTCCCGGTCGCCGCCTCGACCAGCCGCTCCGCCTCGGCGGGGGAGAGCGTCCGCGGCAGTGTGCGGCGGCGGCGCGGGAGGTCGAGCTCGCCCGCCGGGTTGTCGGTCCTCGCGCCGAGCAGCATCTGGTGCCGGAAGAAGGAGCGGATCGCGGCCGCCCTGCGCCCGATCGTCGTCGCCGCGAGGCCGTCGGCGCGCAGCTGTGCGACGTAGGCGGCAAGCTGGTCTGCCGTGGCGTCCGCAGGCGAGCCGTCCAGCCACTTCGCGAGATGCGCGAGGTCTCGGCGGTACGCGTCCACGGTCCGCGGCGCGAGTCGTGCGGCGCTGAGCGCGAGGAAGCCGTCGACGGCGGGATCGGCGCGTGCCGCGCTCATGAGCGGGGATGCGCGCGGTCGTAGACGCGGCGCAGACGGCGGGCGTCGACATGGCTGTAGACCTGCGTCGTCGAGAGCGAGCTGTGGCCGAGCAGCTCCTGGATCGTCCGCAGGTCGGCGCCGCCCTCGAGCAGGTGCGTGGCGAACGCGTGCCGCAGCCGGTGCGGGTGGGGGACGATCCGGCGCAGCGTGCTCGTGTCGAGCCGGCGCCCGCTCGCCGACAGGAACAGCGCGTCGTTCGCGCCTCTCGCGAGCGCCGGCCGCGCGTCGCGGAGGTAGCGGGCGACCCAGTGCTGCGCCTCCTCGCCCAGCGGCACGACGCGCTCCTTGCCTCCCTTGCCTTGGCGAACCTGTACGAGCTCCTGCTCGAAGTCGACGTCGCGGAGGTCGAGCCCGACCGCCTCCGCGCTCCGCAGCCCCGCGGAGTAGACGAGCTCGACGAGCGCGCGGTTCCGCAGCGGGATAGGCCCGTCTCCGACGAGCGCGTCGAGCGTCCGCTCGATCTCCTCGGTGCGGGGCGCGTCGGGGAGCCGCCGTGGACGGCGGGGCGCAAGCCGCGCGTCGGGGACGCGCGCCGGCCCGAGCGCATGGCGCAGGAACGCGCGAACGGCCGCGAGCTTGCGGCCGATCGTCGTCGGCGCGAGCTTCGCCGGGCGCCGTCCCGCGCGGGCGCCGCCGAGGCGGGCGGCGTAGGCGGTGAGGACGCGGACGTCGACCTCCTCGAGCGACGTTGCGCGCTCCTCGAGCCAGGCGCAGAACTCCTCCACGTCGCCGCGATAGGCGCGACGCGTCCCCTCGCTGAGCGCGGGCGAGGCGAGGAAGCGTTCGGCTGCGGAGCGCGCGTCCACGGCCGCGATTTCGACGTCCGTGCCCGCGCGCCTACCTCGGCGACGAAGCAGGGCCTTTCGGTAGCGTCAACTTCGTGATCGCGAAGCACGACGTGCTCGTCGTCGGAGCCGGCTGCGCCGGGATGCGCGCGGCGATCGAGGCGCACGACGCGGGTGCGGACGTCGCGATGATCTCGAAGCTCCACCCGACCCGCTCGCACTCCGGCGCGGCCGAGGGCGGGATCAACGCCGCGCTCGGGAACGCGGCGGACGACAGCCCCGAGACGCACGCGTACGACACGGTGAAGGGCTCGGACTACATCGGCGACCAGGACGCGATCGAGGTGTTCGCCGCGGAGGCTCCCGGCGACATCATCCAGCTCGAGCACTGGGGCGCCGTCTTCTCACGGCGCGAGGACGGCAAGCTCGCGCAGCGCCCGTTCGGCGCCGCCGGCTCGCCGCGCACCGTCTACGCGGCCGACATCACGGGACACGTCCTGATCCAGGTGCTCTGGGAGCAGGTCTGCAAGCGCGACATCCCGCTCTACGAGGAGTTCTTCGCGTGGCAGCTCGTCGAGAACGAGGGCCGCTGCCAGGGCGTCGTCTGCTGGGACCTGCTGCACGGCGGCCTGAAGACGCTGGGCGGCAAGACCGTCGTCCTCGCCACGGGCGGCGCCGGGCGCCAGTACCGCGCGACGACGAACGCGTACGCGTGCACCGGCGACGGGATGGCGATGGCGCTGCACGCCGGTCTGCCGCTCAAGGACATGGAGTTCATGCAGTTCCACCCGACGACGATGTTCCCGTCGGGGATCCTGATCACGGAGGGTTGCCG
This sequence comes from Gaiellaceae bacterium, assembly GCA_039583515.1. Taxonomy (GTDB): domain Bacteria; phylum Actinomycetota; class Thermoleophilia; order Gaiellales; family Gaiellaceae; genus Palsa-739. The sequence continues at coordinate 6,731 of JAVKST010000026.1, read as the reverse complement.
CGGCGAGGGCGGCTACCTGATCAACAAGGACGGCGAGCGCTTCATGAAGAACTACGCGCCGAACGCGCTCGAGCTCGCCTCGCGCGACGTCGTCTCCCGCTCCGAGCAGACCGAGATCGACGAGGGCCGCGGCGTCAACGGCTCGATCTTCCTCGACCTGCGCCACCTCGGGGCCGAGCGGATCCTCGAGCGGCTGCCGGGATCGCGCGAGCTAGCGATGACGTACGCCGGCGTCGATCCCATCTACGACCCGATCCCCGTCCGCCCCGGCGCGCACTACCACATGGGCGGCGTCGAGACCGACAACGACGCAGCGACCGAGCTGACCGGCCTCTACGCCGCAGGCGAGTGCGCCTGCGTCTCGATCCACGGCGCCAACCGCCTGGGCGGCAACTCGCTGATGGAGACGATCACCTTCGGCCGGCGCGCCGGCCGTGCGGCGGCGGAGTGGGCGCTCTCGAACACGACCGTCGTCGTTCCGGAGTCGGTCGAGCGCGACGCCGACGCCACGCTGCACGAGCTGCTCTCCCGCGACTCCGGCGAGCGGCCGTGGAAGCTGCGCGACGAGCTCGGCCAGTCGATGCTCGAGAACTTCGGGGTCTTCCGCCGCGAGGAGGCGATGGCGAAGCAGCTGGACATCCTCGGCGACCTCCGCGAGCGCTACCGCGGCATCTACGTCGAGGACAAGGGCGACGTCTTCAACAGCGACCTGACGCAGGCGATCGAGCTCGGGAACATGCTCGACACGGCGCTCTGCATGGTCACGGCGGGGATCGCTCGCAAGGAGAGTCGCGGCGCCCACTCGCGACCGCACGAGTACCCGACTCGCGACGACGAGAGCTTCCTCCACCACTCGATCACCCGCTGGAAGGACGGCGGCGTGGAGTTGACCGCCTCCGAGGTGCGGTTCACGAGGTGGGAGCCGCAGGAGCGGAAGTACTGATGCGGCGCGGGCTCCTTCTCGCGCTTCCGTTGCTCATAGCAGCGTGCGGCGGCTCGGGCTCGAAGCCGCACAGCTCGGTCTCTGTCGTGACGACAACCCCTAAGAGCGCGACCGCGACCGTCAACGAGGCGATCGCGAAGACCGCGAAGCAGCCCGTGCACGCGAGCTTCTCCGGGCTGGTCACCATGTCGGGTCGGAAGGTGGACATGGGAGGAACCGGCGACGTCGATCCCGGGTCCCGCCGGGGAACGATGCACGTGCAGATCGGGCTCGGCGGACAGCAGATCCCGCTCGACGAGGTGCTCGACGGCTCGACGACGTATGTCTCCTCTGCCTTCTTCAACTCGTTCCTGCCCTCCGGGAAGAAGTGGCTGAAGGTAAGCCTCTCGTCCGCCTCGAACCTGGGTGCGGCAGGCTTCGCGCTCACCTCCCAGCCCGGCGCGGTGCCGCCTCTGAAGGACGTGCGGAAGGTGGGGCCGACGGAGTACAGCGGCCGGGTGGACGAGGCGAAGCTGCCGCAGGCCCAGAAGGACGCGTTGAAGGGCGCGCACGTCGAGTTCGGCCAAGTCTTCGTGTGGGTTGGGACCGACGGCTACGTCCACCGCGTGCGCGTCGAGACCTCGAGCTCCGGCACCCAGAAGGCGAAGATCGACTTCACCACGACGATGTCGAAGTTCGGCGAGCCCGTGCACGTGCCGGTTCCGCCGGCGTCGCAGACGGTCGACGCGAGCAAGCTCGGCATTCCAGGGTTCTCGAGCTAGGAGAGACATGCAGGTCGGACTGAAGATCTGGCGCTACGACTCCGCTACCGGCGAGCGCGCGCTGCGCGAGTACGAGATCGAGGCGCCCGACGAGGCGACGCTCCTCGACTGCCTCGACATCGTCAAGGACCGCCACGACGGGACGCTCGCGTACCGCAAGAGCTGCCGGATGATGATCTGCGGCTCCTGCGGCATGCGAATGGACGGCGCGGCAGTGCTCGCCTGCAAGACCCGCATGTACGACGTCGCGCAGGCCGGCCTCGTGCCGGTGATCTCCGCGATGGGGAACCTGCCGGTCGTCAAGGACCTCGTCGTCGACATGGATCCGTTCTGGGCCAAGTTCAAGGCGATGAAGCCGTACCTCCAGCCGGGGTACGAGCAGCCGGAGGACGACCGCGAGTACCGGATCACGCAGGAGCGGATGAACGTCATCCACAAGGAGGCGCTCTGCATCAACTGCGGCTGCTGCGTCTCGGAGTGCAACGCGATGGAGTCCGATCCGGAGTTCCTCGGCCCCCAGGCGCTCGCGAAGGGGATGCGCTTCGTCGGCGACCCGCGCGACGGGGCGACGGTGGAGCGGCTCGAGCGCTACAGCGCCGAGCACGGGATCTGGGACTGCACCCGCTGCTACTTCTGCAACGAGCGCTGTCCGAAGGGCGTCGATCCGCGCGACGCGATCGCGAAGCTGGGGGCCGAGGCGGTGGCGCACGGCATCGACCGCGACATGGGCGCGAAGCACGCGAAGTGGTTCGTCCGCTCGGCCGAGACGACGGGCTGGCTGCGCGAGGAGGAGCTGATCCCGAAGACGCAGGGCGTCGTCTCCACCGTCAAGCAGATGAAGTTCGCGATGAACCTGATGCGCCACGGCAAGGTGCGCCCGGTCCCGTTGCCGCACACGGCCAAGGACGTCGGCGAGGCCCGGAACCTCCACAAGCTCGTCCGCGAGCAGGACCGCCGCGGCGCGCTCGGACACGTCCAGGGCGAGCGGGCGCTCGCGCGGCTCGCGCACGGCGATGCGGGCGAGTCGCTCGAGGAGATCTACGCGCGGCCGAACGCCGCGCCGCGGCCCTTCCTGCCCGAGTCGGAAACGCCGGCGGCGGAGCCGCCGGCGTCGGGCGGAAAGACGCGGGCGGCTTCGGCGCCGGCCGGCGAAGGGTCGGCGCAGGGGATGGGCAGCCTGACGCAGGCGGACGTGACGCCGGGCGCGGAACCGACGAGAGGAAGGGGCACCGAGGCGTGAGCGCGACGGAGACCGGCATGAAGAGGGTCGCGTACTACAAGGGCTGCCTCGCCTCGCTCTCCGCGAAGGAGCTCGACACGTCGACCCAGGCGCTCGCGCCGCGCGTCGGGCTCGAGCTCGTCGAGCTCGAGTCGGTGACGTGCTGCGGCGCCGGCGACATCCACGAGGCGGAGCCGGACTACTACCTCCACCTCAACGCGCGGATCCTCGCCTACGCCGAGGCGACGGGCTGCGACACCCTGATGACGGTCTGCAACGTCTGCACGCTCAACCTGCGGCAGGCGAACCACATGCTGCAGGGCGACTCCGAGCTGCTTGCGCGGGTGAACGAGAATCTCGAGACGGTCGGGGTCCCGCCGTACTCGGGCGGGGTCGAGGTCCGGCACCTGCTCTGGGAGATCGCGGAGGGCGCCGGCTACGAGAAGCTGAAGGGCGCCGCGCACAAGGGCCTGAAGGGCCTGAAGGTGGCGCCGTTCTACGGCTGCCAGATCCTCCGGCCGTCGAAGATCATGGGCTTCGAGGATCCCGACCGGCCGTGGTCGCTCGAGCGGATCATCGAGGCCTGCGGCGGCGAGGCGATCGACTACCCGGCGAAGATCAAGTGCTGCGGGTTCCCGATCATCGCGGCCCGTGAGGAGACCGCGATGGGCGAGCTGATCCAGCCGGTCGAGCAGGCGATGGAGGCCGGCGCGGACGTCATGGTGACGCCCTGCCCGCTCTGCCATCTCTCGCTCGACGCGTGGCAGCAGAAGCTCGAGGCGGCGACCGGACGGACGTTCGGGATGCCGATCCTCCACCTCGCGCAGCTGGTCGGCGTCGCCGCGGGAATCGAGGACTCGGAGCTGAAGTTCAAGCGGCACATCGTCGACCCGCGGCCTGCGCTGCAGCGGCTGGAAGTCTGAAGGCTCTCGGCGCTGTCGCCGCCGCCGGCTTCGGCTGGGGCCTGCTGGAGGCGTCGCGGCCGCGGCTGCGGGAGCTCGAGCTCGAGCTGCCCCGGCTGCCGGCGGAGCTGGACGGCCTCCGGATCGTGCACCTCTCGGATTTCCATCTCGGCATTCCGTCGCCCGGGATCCGCGCCGTCTGGCAGGCGGCGGTCTGGACGCGCGAGCGGCGGCCCGACCTCGTCGCGCTCACGGGCGATCTCCTGACGCACCCGCGAGGCGAGCCGAGGCTGCGGCGAGTGGTCGACGTCCTGCCCGGGCCGACCGCCGTCGTGCTCGGGAACCACGATGTCGCGATCAGCCGCGACCCGCAGGCGCGCCGCTCCGATCTGCGCGAGCTCGAGCCGGCGATCCTGCTGCGCGACGACGGGCGGATGCTGGAGCTGCGCGGCCGCAGCGTCTGGGTCGCCGGTACCGACCCCCGGCTGATCGTGCGGAGCCGGAGCAAGGTCGACCCGAATTCCCTCGCACGCGAGGCGGACCTGTCGATCCTTCTCTGCCACTATCCGCGCGTGCTCGACCATCTCGAGCCCGGTGGCTTCGACCTCGTGCTCGCGGGCCACCTGCACGACGGGCAGATCTGCCTGCCCTATCCGGGCGGCAAGGTGCCGCTGAGCCACCCGGGTGCGCGCTACCTCTCCGGCGTCTACCGAAACGCGGCGGCGACGATGCACGTGTCGGCGGGGCTCGGGACGACCTTCGTCCCGTTCCGCTTCGCCGCGCGGCCGGAGGCGACCGAGCTCGTGCTCAGGACGGCGCTACGCTGAGGCCAATGGCCGGTCAGGCCTCGATCTCGACCGACATCCTCGCCCGCTACGCCGCCGACGCCGCCCGCGGGGTCTCCGGCGTACGCGGCCTCGCTGCGAGCCCGATCATGCGGCGCCGCGGCGTCCGCATCGCCGAGAACGGCGCAGGCGTGCGCGTCGAGCGCGAGTACCTCGCGGGAATGGCCGACATCGAGCCGGCCGTCGTGGACGTCGTCGACGCGGTGGGGCCGCGCCGGTGACCCGCATCTCGGAACTGACGGGCGCGACGCTCGAGACTGCGCCTTCGGTCTGTCACGAGTGCATCTGGTGGCAGACGCGCGGCGGCCGCAGCCTCGACAAGCGCAAGTGGATCCGGGAGACCGAGGAGGGCTGGGGCGCCTGGGGGACGGTGTACTACGACGACGACGGCCGGCTGCTCGGGTCGATGCAGTACGGCCCGGCGCAGCTCTTCCCCCGCGCGCGCGAGCTGCCGGCGGGTCCGCCGAGCCAGGACGCGGTGCTCGTCACCTGCGCCTACCTCAGCGACCCGTCGCGGCCGTGGGTGATGCAGTCGCTGTTCCTGACGGCGATCGGCGACGCGCGCGACCGCGGCGGGCGCGCGCTCGAGGCGTTCTCGTACCGCTATTCCGAGGGCGAGACGAACTTCGAGCGCTTCCACGTCCACCGCACGGTCTTTCCGGCCGACTTCCTCGCCGACTTCGGCTTTCTCCCCGTCCGCGCGCAGGGCCGCGTCGAGCTTGCGCGGCTGGAGCTCGGCGGCCTGCAGCCGGTGGAGGAGGGCAAGCGCGAGAAGGTGCTCGCCGTCGTGCGCGAGGCGTTCATGCCCCCGCCGGCGCCCCAGCGGCCGTAGCGGTCACGTCCGGAAGAGCGCCTTGCGGATCGCCGTCGTGGTAGTGACGATCTCGCGGTGGAAGACGGGATCGATCGCGAGGACCTCAGGGCTATCATCCTTGCGCTGATGCGGCTCGAGGAGAAGCTCGACGAACTGCTCGGCTACGACGAAGAGGACGACGATGGCGAAGAAGAAGATCTCTCCTGAGACGCGAGCCGCGCTCGTGGAAGTCCGGCGCGAGGTGCGCGCCCTGATCGAGCTACTTCAGGCGAAGCTCGACCGGCTCGAGCGCCCATAGGCGCGACCCGCGGCGGCCCTAGGCCCACGGAGACGCGCAGACCAGCAGTCGCTTCTCGTCTGGCGACCAGGTGGGTCAGTCCCGGGCGGGCTGGAGTTGACCGCGAACTGTGAACGGAGCTGTACGCGATGCCGGGCTTCCCCCAGACAGGGTCGCTACCTTCGGCATCGAGCGGAATGACTTGGTGGGTCTGCAGCGAGACGACGGCGAGATTGCTAGCGCGGCGCGCGACCGCTCACGATTAGGCCGCGGCGCGGGCGGGCTCGAGGAGGAGCTCGGCGATCTGGATCGCGTTCAGGGCCGCGCCCTTGACGAGGTTGTCGCAGGCGAGGAAGAGGACGAGGCCGTTGCCGTCGCTCGCCCGATCCACCCGAATGCGCCCGACGAGCACATCCTCCGTCTGCGTCGCGGCGCGCGAGGTCGGCGCCTCGACGAGCCGCACCGAGGGCGCAGCCGAAAGGAGCGACTCCGCCTGCTCCGGCGAGAGCGGCTGCTCCAGTTCCAGCCAGACCGCCTGCGAGTGACCGACGAGAACCGGGACGCGGACGGTCGTCGCGCTGACCGGCAGCTCCGGCAGCTCCAGGATCTTGCGCGCCTCGGCGCGGATCTTCGCCTCCTCGTCCGTCTCGTCGCCGTCCCAGGTCCAGTCGAATGCGAGGTCGTGCTCGTCCGCGGGCTCGCCGCGCAGCCGCTTCATCCGCTGCGCGCCCGCGCCCGAGACGGCCTGGTAGGTCGAGACGCGCACGCGCGTGACGCCGGCCGCGTCGTGCAGCGGCTTGAGGACGCAGGTCAGCGGGATGGTCGAGCAGTTCGGGTTCGCGACGACGCGCGTCGTCTCCAGCGCCTCGAGGGCGCGGCGGCCGTTCACCTCGGGGACGACGAGCGGATAGCCCTCGGCGAGACGGTACGCGCTCGACTTGTCGACGACGAGCGCGCCGCCGTCGACGGC
>JAVKST010000025.1:0-24653 GCA_039583515.1 Gaiellaceae bacterium | reverse complement strand
AAGATCCTCGGCGGCACCTCATAGCGCGTCGTTGCGCCGCGACCGCGGTGAAGGACACGGAAGCGGATAGCCCATTTCGCTAATCCCTCGTAGATTCGATAGGAGCAGACGGCCTTGGCTGACGAGGACGTTTCCCGGGGTGTCGGGTGCTCCCGCGGGGGGCCGGTGTTCAGCGCGGCGGCCTGTCCGGAGATTGCTGATGGAATTGAACCAGTCGGAGCCTGGGCAAGAGCCGTCGCCATAGCCTGCCACGCCGGCGTGCTCTCCATGAAAACGGAGGGAGGCCCCTGCTGTGCTCCCGACGAGAAGACTTCCGCTGTCGCAAGCCCCGAGCCCATAGCGGCAAGTGCAATACATCCCCCTGCGCCGATCGCGACAGATCACCGGATTATCCGAGCTGTTGTTTGTGTTATTGCAGTGCCGACCCCCGCGCCCGTGAGCACGACGCACGGCTGCCGCCATCGCGCCAGCTCGGCGAGACGCGCGATGCTCGTGTCGAGATACTGACCGCCGTGGAAGGGTTCACCTTCTCGACGCCGGTGCGCGTCCGGTTCGCGGACACCGACGCGCAGGGGATCGTCCACAACACGGCCTACCTCGTCTGGTTCGAGGTTGCGCGCGTCGAGTACCTGCGCGAGTTCGCGGGCGGGTACCAGGCGCTACGCGACGGCGGCGTCGAGGCGCTCGTGCTCGAGACGCACCTGCGGTACCGCGCGCCGGCGCGCTTCGACGACGAGCTCGTGATCCACACGCGCTGCGTAGGCCTGCGGGGGGCGCGGTTCCGCTACGAGTACGGGATCGCCCGCGGGGAGGAGGTCGTGGCCGACGGCTACACCGAGCACGCCTGCGTCGATGCGGCGACGCTCCGCCCGACGCGGGTCCCGGACTGGCTGGCCGCGGCCATCCGCTCCGCCGAAGGCGGCTGATCTACGATGGGCCCGTGGCGACCACTGCCCGCCCGACGGAGCTCGATCCGCGCGACTTCCTCGCGCTCGACGCGCTGCTCGACGACGAGGAGCGGGCCATTCGCGACACGGTCCGGCAGTTCGTCCGCGAGCGGATCCTGCCGGAGATCGGCGACTGGTTCGAGCAGGCGATCCTGCCGCGCGAGCTGGTTCCGGAGCTCGCGAAGCTCGGCCTCTTCGGGATGCACCTCGAGGGCTACGGACTGCCGGGCGCGAGCTCCGTCATGTACGGGCTGACGTGCATGGAGCTCGAGGCGGGCGACGCGGGCGTCCGCAGCCTCGTGTCGGTGCAGGGCTCGCTCGCGATGTACGCGATCTGGCGCTGGGGCACCGAGGAGCAGAAGCAGCGCTGGTTGCCGGCGATGCATGCGGGCGAGGCGATCGGCTGCTTCGGCCTGACCGAGCCCGACGCGGGGTCGGATCCGGGGTCGATGCGAACGAGGGCGCGGCGCGACGGCTCCGATTGGATCCTCGACGGCTCGAAGATGTGGATCACGAACGGCACGATCGCGGACGTCGCGGTGGTGTGGGCGCGCACCGAGGAGGGCGCGATCAACGGCTTCCTCGTCGAGCGTGGGATGAAGGGGTTCGAGGCGCCGGAGATGCACAAGAAGCTGTCGCTGCGCGCCTCGGTGACGTCGGAGCTCGTGCTGCGCGACGTGCGCGTGCCGGACGAGAACCGCTTTCCGGAGGTGTCGTCGCTGCGCGGCCCGCTCTCCTGCCTGAGCGAGGCGCGCTACGGCATCGTCTGGGGCTCCGCCGGCGCCGGGCGCGCGTGCTTCGAGGCGGCGCTCGACTACGCGAAGGAGCGGATCGTCTTCGGCAAGCCGATCGCGGCGTACCAGCTGACGCAGCAGAAGCTCGCGGAGATGGCGCTCGAGGTCAACCGCGGCACGCTCCTGGCCCTCCACCTCGGGCGGATGAAGGACGACGGGACGTTGCGCCCGGAGCACGTCTCGATGGGGAAGATGGCGAACGTGCGGGGTGCGCTCGAGGTGGCGCGGACGGCGCGGACGGTGCTCGGGGGCAACGGGATCACGCTCGAGTATCCGGTCATCCGGCACATGAACAACCTCGAGTCCGTCCTCACCTACGAGGGCACCCACGAGGTGCACACGCTCGTCGTCGGACAGGCCCTGACCGGCGAGAACGCGTTCCGCTAGGAGAGGCCCGGGCCTTCGGGCGCGGGCAGCGGGCTCTGCGGCAGGTCGGGCCGCGGGCCGCCTTCGTTGTAGGCGGCCGGCGCGACGTCGTTCGGGCCGTCGGGATAGAAGACGCTCGCGAGGCGCTGGATCTGCGGCCGTCCGGGGCCGAGCTCGTACTGGCCGCCGCCGTACATGCGGATCCCGCGCTCCTCGCACGCCTCGATCGTCTCCAGCAGCTCCCGCACCTTCCCGAACCGCGACGGCTTGACGTTCAGCCAGCGCGGCTCGAGCGGCAGCCCGTCGAGCTCGCGGAGCGAATGGACAGGCGCGTCGAAGCTCAGCCGCTCCTCTGCCCCGGCGAGCGCCTCGAGGCAGCCGTCCTCGAGCCAGGCGTCCTCGATCACCACGTCCGGCAGCTCCTCCGCGACCGCCCGGTACAGCTCGGGGTCCGGGACGAGATCGACGCTCGTGCCGCGGTAGTACGCCTTCAGGTCGACGACGCGGACGCGGTCGAGCTCGCGCAGCCGCCGTAGCAGCGCCCGATCCCATTCGGGCTCGGCGTCGAGCTTGAACTCGAGCGCCGGGTCGACCTCGAGCCACCGCTCGACGTCGGCGCGGGTCGAGACGACGAAACGGACGGGACGCTCGTCGCGCCCGAGGGCGGCCCCCAGGCCGATGCCCGCCTGCCGCAGCGCGAGGTCGAACGCGGCGCTCTCGAACGCCCAGCGCCGGTGGTCGATCCCGGCGTCGTTCTCCGCGTCGCCCGGCCAGAGCTCGAGCTCGTCGAGCCGATGCGACAGATCGCCCAGGCTCCACGTGCCGGCGAGCATGAGGTCGTCGGGGAGGTGGTCGTGGTCCGCCTCCGTGTACGTCACATCCTCCCCCGCCCCGCTCTCGCCTTCCCCTTCGAGGACGACGGTCGTCGTGACGCGCGTCCACCCCGACTGCGTCCGCAGCTCGCGCCGCTGGAGCGCGTACCCGTCGACACGGACCTCCAGCCCCGCAACCTCGTCCCAGAACGACATACTGGCGAGCATATGAGGCGGAGCCTGCTCGGGGCAGCACTCGCCGTTGTCGTGCTCGCCGCGCCCGCCTCGGCCGGCACGCTGCCGCGGGCCGGCGTCTTCGTGCCGGGTCGGTCGCTCGGCGGCGTCCGCCTGGGGGAAAGGCCCACCGCGGTCCGCCGGGCGCTTGGCGCCTTCTACGGCGTCTGCCGCGGCTGCGCGCGCCGTACGTGGTACTTCACGTACCGTCCGTTCGACGACCGCGGTCTCGCCGTCGAGTTCTCCGGCGGAGGCGTCTCGGCCGTCTACACGCTCTGGCAGCCCGCCGGCTGGCACGACGCGTACGGCCTGAAGCTCGGCGCTCCCGAGGGCGCCGTGCGGCTGCGCGGTGGGCCGCTGCTGCGGCCGATCGCATGCCCCGTGTACACGGCGCTGGTGGCCGACATCGGCCACGCGCGCACCGCGTACTACGGGTACGACGGGCGCCTGTGGGGCTTCGGCCTCTTCCGGCGCGGAGCGCAGCCGTGCCGCTGAGGCTGGAGCTGGAGGACGTCCGGCGCGCGGCGCGGCGGCTCGAAGGAGTCGCGCACCGGACGCCCGTTCTCACCTCGCGGACGCTCGACCGGCAGACGGGCGCCCGGGTGCATGTGAAGGCCGAGTGCTTCCAGCGTGGCGGCGCGTTCAAGTTCCGAGGCGCCTACAACAAGATCTCCTCGCTGGACGAGGATGCCCTGCGGCGCGGCGTCCTCGCGTACTCGTCGGGCAACCATGCGCAGGCGGTGGCGATCGCGGCCACGCTCCTCGGGTCGCACGCGACGATCTTGATGCCGAAGGACGCGCCCGCCGCGAAGGTCGACGCGACGCGCGGCTACGGCGCGGAGGTCGTCGCGTACGACCGGTGGACGGAGGACCGCGAGGAGCTCGGCGCCGGTCTCGCCGTCGAGCGCGGGCTCGAGCTCGTCAAGCCGTACGACGACCCACTCGTGATGGCGGGGCAGGGAACGGTCGCGCTCGAGCTGCTCGACGAGGCTCCCGACCTCGACCTTCTCGTCGTTCCCGTCGGCGGCGGCGGCCTGATCGCCGGCTGCGCGACCGCGGCGAAGGCGCTCCGGCGCGGGATCCGCGTCGTGGGCGTCGAGCCCGAGGCGGGAGACGACACGCGCCGTTCGCTCGCCGCCGGCGAGCGCGTGCGGATCGACGTTCCGCGCACGGTCGCCGACGGCCTGCAGGCTTCGGAGCCGGGCGAGCTCACGTTCGAGGTCAACCGGCGGTGCGTCGACGAGGTCGCGACGGTGACGGACGGAGAGATCGTCGAGGCGATGGCCTTCCTCTTCGACCGGCTCAAGATCGTCGCCGAGCCGAGCGGCGCCGTGGGAGTCGCGGCGCTCCTCGCCGGGAAGCTCGACCTCGCCGGCCGCGTCGCGGGCGTCGTGATCTCCGGCGGCAACGTCGGCGCCGCCCGCTTTGCGGAGCTCGTGGCTAGGCAGCCAGCCCGCGCAGGCTGAGCTCGAGCAGCGTCCGCTCCGCCGCCGTCACGTCGACGGGCGGGTCAGCTCGACGATGCGCTCGGAGAGCTCCCGGCTGCGGCCGAACCGCTACTCGGGCGGCTGCCCGTTCGCCTGCGCCGGCGGCACCGCCACGACGTCCTTGACCGCTCCGGCGATGCGCCCGAGCGCCTGCTGCAGGTCGCTCGGGATGATCCAGACCTTGTTCGCCTCGCCCTGCGCGATCTGCGGCAGCACCTGCAGGTAGCTGTAGGCGAGCAGCTCGGCGTCGGGCTTTCCCTCGTGGATCGCCCCGAAGACGGTGCCGATCGCCTTCGCCTGGCCCTCGGCGCGCAGCGCCATCGCCTGCTTCTCGCCCTCCGCCTCGAGGATCGAGGCCTGCTTCTTCCCCTCCGCCGTCAGGATCTGCGACTGCTTCTCGCCCTCCGCCTGGAGGATCGCGGCGCGCTTGTCGCGGTCGGCGCGCATCTGCTTCTCCATCGCGTCCTTGATCGAGGCGGGAGGGTCGACCGCCTTCAGCTCGACGCGGTTGACGTGGATGCCCCACTTGCCGGTCGCGTCGTCGAGGACGCCGCGCAGCTCGGCGTTGATCTGGTCGCGCGAGGTGAGCGTCTTCTCGAGCGTCATCGTGCCGATCACGTTGCGGAGCGTCGTCACGGTGAGCTGCTCGATCCCCTGGACGTAGCTCGCGATCTCGTACGTCGCCGACTTCGGGTCGGTGACCTGGAAGTAGAGGACGGTGTCGATGTTGACGACGAGGTTGTCCTCCGTGATCACCGGCTGCGGCTGGAAGGAGACGACCTGCTCGCGCAGGTCGATCAGCGGCCGGATGCGGTCGACGAACGGGACGACCATCGCGAGGCCCGGCGTCAGCGTGCGCGAGTAGCGGCCGAAGCGCTCGACGACGCCGGCGCGCGCCTGCGGGACGATCCGCACCGTCCGCGCGAGAACGACCAGCACGATGACTGCGACGATTCCGATGATGATCCAGGCGGCCATGACGTTCAGCTCCTATCTGTAGACGAGCGCCGTGGCGCCCTCGATGCGCGCGACCTCGACCTGCTGCCCCGCGTCGAACACCTCGTCGGGGACGTAGGAGCGCGCGCTCCACTCCTCGCCGCCGATCCGGACGCGGCCTCCGCTCTCGTCCACCCGCTGCAGGACGACCGCCGGCGCACCCTCGAGAGCCGCGATGCCGGTGCGGATCGCACGGGGCATCGTCAGGTGCGCGCGGGCGATCGGCCGGAGGAGCCCAACCGACGTGAACGCACCCACGCCGAACACGAGCGCCTGCAGCCAGACGGCGGCACCGGCGGCGGCCGAGACTGCTGCGGCGACGGCCGCGACGGCGATCGGGCCGAGAAAGAACAGGCCCGGCGTGAAGATCTCGCCGACGGCGAGACCGACGGCCACGATCGCCCAGGCGACCCATGCGGGCATGAAGACAGCGTACGCCTAGATGCCGAGGACGGCGAGGAGCTCGCTGAGCGATTGGATCCGAGGCTCGAGCTCCGGGTAGTGCTCCTCCCGATCGAGCAGGATCGCCCGCATGCCGACGGCGCGCGCTCCTTCGATGTCGTCCGCGAGCGTGTCGCCGACCATCGCCGCCTCTTCGGGCTCGACGCCGAGCAGGTCGAGCACGGCGCGGAAGATCGACGCGTGCGGCTTCGACCGCCCGTGGTGGAACGAGCTGATGCCCGCGTCGACCCCGAGGCCGTGGTGACGGGCGAACTCGTGGACGTCGCGCGCCGAGTTGGAGACGAGCCCGATGCGGAGCCCGGCCCCGCGAAGGGCGGCGAGCGCCGGAAGGACGTCGTCGTAGAGGTCGAAGTTCTCGTGCCGCTCCCAGCCGCGCGTGATCTCGACGGCGCACGCGTAGGCCGACTCCGCCTCGCCGCCCATCGCGCGCACGATCGCCTCCGTGAAGCGAAACCAGATCTCGTCGTCGTGCTCGAGCTCGGGATGATGGCGGAGGTGGACGAGCGCCGCCTCGCGCGCCGCCTCGTAGCGGCCCGGGTCGAGTCGGAGCCCGTGCCGCTCGCCGGCGCGGACGTACCCCTCCGGCCCCAGCTCCGGGCCCGGCCGCGCCAGCGTGAAGTCGACGTCGAAGAGGACCGCCCGGAGACGCATCCCGCTACCCTATGGCGCGGTTTCGGGGTGTGGCGCAGCCTGGTAGCGCGCTCCGTTCGGGTCGGAGAGGTCCCCAGTTCGAATCTGGGCACCCCGATAGTCGTTCGCCTCTGGAGGAGGGGCTCGTGGGGGAACCGCGGGTCCCCCCAACGGCGTCAGCCGAAGCCGTAGACGCCGGCGAAGCGCTCGGCGAGGAGCCTGACGAGGAGTGCGGCCGGCAGCCCGACGACGTTGAAGAAGTCGCCCTCGATCCGCTCGACGAGCGACGCGCCCAGGCCCTGGATCGCGTAGGCCCCGGCGCGTCCCTCCCACTCCCGCGACGCCACGTAGCGCGCGAGGTCGCGCGCGGTCAGGGGCCGGAACGTGACGAGGGTGGTCTCGCCGTGCACCTCCTCCCACGCCTCCGTCAGCAGCGCGAGCCCGGAGACGACCTCGTGCGTCCGGCCGGCGAGGCTCTCCACCATCTCCTCGGCCTCCGAGGCGCTCCCCGCCTTCCCATAGACCCGCCCGGCGCAGATCACCTCCGTGTCGCACCCGAGCACCGGGCGCCCGTCGGCGAGCGCGAGCGCCGAACGCGCCTTTCCGACGGCGTGCGCCACCGGGTCGCCCTCCGTCTCCTCGTACTCGGGGGCAACCGCGTCGAAGGGGATCCTCAGCTGCTCGAGGATCTCGCGCCGCCGTGGCGAGCTCGAGGCGAGGACTAGCGGGGCTGCAGGCGGCTGGCTCATGCCTTGCGGCAGACCCAGATGCACTCGGCCGGCCAGCGCCTCGCCCACTCCGGATCGACTCCGTAGGTCGTCGCGGCTCCTTCCGGCGGAAGCGGCTCGAACAGCTGCTCGACGCCGAGGTGGTTGGCGCGAAGGAGACGAATCCACTCGCCGTAGCCGAGGTTGTACGTCGCGGCGTCGTCGCCCTCGTCGATGCGGCGAAGCCCGAAGTAGGGCCGTTGCAGCGTCTCGCCGTGACGGTCGGCCTGCTCGTCGTAACAGACCTCCGCAAGAGGACTCGAGACGTTGAAGACGAGGAGGCCGCCTGAACGCAGCAGCCGTGCCGCCTCCGGCACGACGCGCTCAGGCTCTCCCCACGAGAGCGCCCCATGGTCGGAGAACAGGATGTCGAAGCTCTCATCCGGCAGCGGGACATCTTCGGCCGCCGCATGCACAAGCGGAAAGTCGGCGCCGTTCGCACGCGCGTGCTCGAGCTGTCGCTCCGAGTTGTCGAGCCCGACGCAACGGGCCCCCCGAGCAGCCAGGGCAATGGAAAACTGGGCTGCGCCGCAGCCGAGCTCGAGCACGTCCTTCCCCGCCACATCCCCGAGCAGCCCGAGCTCCGTCTCGGGGATCTGCCAGGTGCCCCACGCGTCGCCTCGTAGGAACTCGCCGTGCCGCTGCTGGTACTCGTCCGACCGCGCGTCCCAGACTGCGCGGTTCGCCTTGCTAGTCACCGTCCGGGAACCAGAGGGCGATCTCGCGCGCCGCCGACTCCGGCGAGTCGGAGCCGTGGACGAGGTTGTCGGGCATCGACATCGCGAGGTCGCCGCGGATCGTGCCCGGCTCGGCGTCGGCGGGATTCGTCGCACCGATGGTCTTGCGGAGGGTCGTGATCGCGCCCTCGCCCTCGACCGCGAGCGCCCACGTCGACCCCGAGGTGATGAACTCGACGAGCTCGCCGAAGAAGGGCTTCTCGCGGTGCTCCGCGTAGTGCTCCTCGGCCAGCTCCCGGCTCGCGACGACCAGCTTGCCCGCGCGGATCTCGAAGCCGCGCGCTTCGATCCGGCCGAGGATCTCGGCCGCGAGCCGCCGCCGAACGGCGTCCGGCTTGATCAGGATCAGGCTCCGCTCGACCGCCACGGCGGCCCACTATAGAGCGCGACGGGCCTAGGCTCGGGGGCGACGCCGGCGCCGCGTCCCGAGCACCGGCGGGGCCTCCAGCAAGACCGGCTCGATCGGCGTCTCGCAGTACGGACACATCTGCCACATCGGCTCGAGCGGGGCACCGCAGCTCGTGCACGCCTGCTTGAGCTTCGTCGTGCACACCGGGCAGACGAGGTAGGTCGCGTCGACCTCCGCATGGCAGACGGGGCACCGCTGGTCGCCCACCGAGAGTCGCTCCTCGATCGCGCGCAGCTCGAGCTCGCGCCCGCGTACGTCCTCGAGGTACTCGGGCGGCCGGAAGAGCATGTAGACGAACGGCCCCAGGAACGGCGGGATCAGGCCGACGATCGTCGAGAGCGCGACCAGCAGCGGGTCCTCGATCCGCCGTCGCGCGTCCTTGTACGTCCAGTAGCCGAGGGAGATCCAGAAGACGAACGCGACGAACGCGGCGCCGTTGCGGATGGCCGTCCACGTGCCCGACGAGAAGAAGCTGGTCAGCGAGCTCACAGCAGCATCCTGCCGATCAGCCATCCCGCCGCGAAGGCGCCACCGACGACGGCGACGAGGACGACCGCGGCGAGCGCGAAGATCGGCAGCCTTTCAGCCGGCCGCTTGTGTGCTGTCGTCGCCACTGAGATCGGCTAGAAGGTACAGGGAGCCCGTGACGAGCAGCCTGCCGTCGGCGCCCGCCCACGTGAGCCCGCGGGTACGCGCCGCGCGGGGCTCGGCGGCCGTCTCCACCTCTGCGAAGTGAGCGGATGCCAGCGCGGCGACCTCTGCGGCCGGCCGCGCCCGTGGGTTGGACGACTGTGTCGCGACCAGCCGACGGCCGGCCCCGGAGAGCCGGGCCAGGATCGCGTCGGCGTCCTTGTCCGCGAGGATCGACGCGACGACGACGTAGTCGCCGGGCTCGGGCAGCCGCGCGAGCAGCCAGTCGGCGGCCTCGGGCGTATGCGCCCCGTCCCACACCTCCCGCCCCCGGACCTCGAGTCGCCCCGGCAACGACGCGTCCGCGAGCTCGACCTCGCGTCCGAGGAACGCGCTCGCCGCCTCACGCGCGCCGCCGATCCGCACGTCGCGCCCGGGAACGAGGTGGGCGAACTCGTCGTCCGGCAAGACGACCACCGCGCCCGGCCCCGCGACCGCGAGCTTCTCCCGTGCGATCGCCTCCCGCGTGCCGCCGAGGACGTCCGTGTGCTCGAGCCCGACGTTCGTGAGCAGGACGACGCGCGCGTCGATCACGTTCGTCGCGTCGTGGCGGCCGCCGAGCCCCGCCTCGACGGCGGCCGCTCGGACTCCGCCCGCGGCGAAGTCGGCGAAGGCGGCCGCCGTCAGCGTCTCGAACTGCGTCGCGCCGAGCGCCTCCGCCGCCGGCCGCACGCGCTCGATCGCGCGCGCGAAGCCGTCCGAATCCGTCTGCAGGCGCTCGGGCCAACCGGAGACGTGCGGCGAGGTGTACGCGCGGCCGCCGATCGTCGCCGCGAGGCGCCGGGCAGCGGTCGACTTCCCCTTCGTGCCGACGACGTGGATCGCGTCGAACGCCCGCTCCGGATGCCCCAGCCGCTCGAGCAGCGCGCGCATCCGCTCCGTGCCGAAGCCGTCCGCCGGCCACGGCGAGAGCGACTCGAGCCAGGCGAGCGCGCTAGTCGCCGATCGCGTCGAGCTCACGGCGGTAGCGCTCCAGCTTCTCGCGCTCGGCCTCGACGACGTCGGCCGGCGCCTTCTCGACGAAGCGCTCGTTCGCGAGCATCCGCTCCGCCCGTTCGATCTCCGCCCGCAGCCGCGCGCGCTCTGCGTCGACGTCGCCGTTCCGGGCGCCGTCGCGCTCCGGCCGCACGACCGTGTCGAAGATTCGCTTCTCCTCTCCTTCGAGAGGCGTGAGGACGCCGCTGCGCCGGAACCGCTCCGCCGCCTCCTGCACGCGCACGAGCGCATCCGCAGCGTCGGCGAAGCGCTCGTCCGGCTCTGGCCAGCGCGCGACGATCAGCCGGCTCGCGCGAGCCGGCAGATGCGACCAGATCTCCTCGGTCACGTGCGGCGTCACGGGGTGGAGCAGCTTCAGCAGCCGCTCCAGCGCCGCGAACGCGGTCGCCCGCACGTCCGCCTCCTCGAGCCGCGGCTTGATCGACTCGAGGTACCAGTCGCAGAAGTCGTCGAACGTGAGGTGGTAGAGCCGTTCGACCGCGTGCGCGAAGTCGTGCGCCGCCAGGTCGGCTTCGAGCTCGGCTCTCGTCGCGTCGACCCGCGCCAGGATCCAGCGCTCCTCGAGCGCCTGGGGCCGCACGGCCGGCTCGACGGCGCCGCTCAGCAACAGCAGCCGGCTCGCGTTCCAGAGCTTGTTCGCGAGCCGCCGTCCCTCCTCGATCTGCTGCGGGGAGAAGCGGACGTCCTGGGAAGACGACATCTTCATCAGCCCGTACCGCGTAGCGTCGGCGCCGTGCTCGGCGATCAGGTCGAGCGGGTCGATGCCGGTGCCGAGCGACTTCGACATCCTGCGCCCGTCCGCTGCGAGCAGGGTCGTGTGGATGATCACGTCGCGGAACGGCACCTCGCCGAGCAGCTCGAGCCCGGAGAAGATCATCCGGTTCTCCCAGAGGCGGATGATCTCGCGCGCCGTCGTCTGGAGGTCGCCGGGATAGAACGCCGCGAGGTCGGGCGTCTGCTCCGGCCAGCCGAGCGTCGCGAACGGCCAGAGCGCGGCCGAGAACCAGGTGTCGAGCACGTCGCTCTCGCGCGTCAGCTCGGCCGAGCCGCACTCGGTGCACGCCTCCGGCTCGGTCTCGGCGACCGTGATGTGCCCGTCCGGGCAGTACCAGACCGGCAGCTGGTGGCCCCACCAGATCTGCCGGGAGATGTTCCAGTCGGGCGCGTCCTCGAGGGACGAGAGCGCGAAGCGGTGCTGCGACTCCGGGTGGAACGCGACGCGCCGCTCGCGCAGCGCCTCGAGCGCGGGCTGCTTCAGCTCCCCCATCCGGCACCACCACTGGAGCGATATCCGCGGCTCGATCCTGGTGTGGCAGCGCTCGCAGGTCGGGACCGAGTGGCGGTAGTGCTCGCGCTTCTCGAGCAGGTCGCGCTCGCGGCACCAGTCGAGGATCCGCTCGGCGGCCTCCTCCTGCGTCAGGCCTTCGAGCTCGGGGACGAGGTCGCTCATCCGCCCGTCCTCCCGGATCGCGGACGGCTCGAGCAGGTCGTGGTCGCGGCCGATCGCGAAGTCGGTCGGGTCGTGGCCCGGCGTGATCTTCAGCGCGCCCGTCCCGAACTCCGGGTCGACGCGCTCGTCGGCGATGATCGGCACGCGCCGCTCGACGAACGGGACGACCGCGTCCTTGCCGATCAGGTCGCGGTAGCGCTCGTCCTCGGGATGGACGGCGACCGCGACGTCGGCCGGGATCGTCGCCGGACGCACCGTGGCGATCGCGATGTGGCCCGAGGCGTCGGCGAGCGGGTAGCGGATCGTCGACAGGGCGTCGTCGACCTCGACGTCCTCCAGCTCGAGGTCGGAGAGCGAGGTCTCGTGGTAGGGGCACCAGTTGACGATCCGGTTGTCGCGGTAGATCCAGCCGCGGCCGTAGAGGTGGACGAAGAAGCGCATGACCGCGCGCACGTACGCGTCGTCCATCGTGAAGCGGATGCGGCGGTAGTCCATCGACGCGCCGAGGCGCCGGAACTGGCCGACGATCGTGCCGCCGTACTCGTGCAGCCAGGCCCAGACTCGCTCGACGAACGCGTCGCGTCCGAGCTCGCGGCGGCTCGTCCCCTCGCTCTCGAGGAACTTCTCCACCACGCTCTGCGTCGCGATCCCGGCGTGGTCGTAGCCGGCCTGGATGAGGACGTTGCGGCCCTGCATCCGCTTCCAGCGCGCGAGCGCGTCGCCGATCGAGAGCTGGAGCGCGTGGCCGAGATGGAGGCTGCCCGTGACGTTCGGCGGCGGGAAGGCGTAGACCCAGCTCGCGCGCGACGGGTCGGGATCGGCCGCGTAGAGCCCTTCCTCCTCCCAGGTCTGCTGCCAGCGCTCCTCGACGCCCTGCGGGCGGTACAGCGGCTCCATCTCCATGGGGAGCCGATCGTATGCGGGATCAGGCAGCGACTATGCGGCAAGCCTAGTGGGATGCCCGCGTCTTCTGCCAGTCCCGCGGCTGGGCGCCGACCTGCTCGAGAATCGTCTCCAGCAGGACGAACGAGGAGAGGACGTGCTCGCGCGCCAGCTCGCGCGCGCCCGACGCGCTGCCGGCGGCGAGCGCCTGCCGGATCGCGCGGTGCTGCTCGGCGTTCCTGGCATACAGCCCGTCGATCGAGTGGTCGCCCGGCGCCCAGACCGCCGGCCCGGAGAACGACCGCCGCGAGCTCTTCGCGAGCTGCTCGACGAGCGGGAGGTCGGCCGCGCGGTAGATCACATCGTGGAAGGCGTGGTTCGCGCGCACCCAGTCGCCCATGATCGTCCGCCGCGCCTCGCCCGGCTCGAGAGCCCGCAGCTCCTGCGAGATCTCCGCGAACCGGCGCTCCGCGGCTTCGAGCTCCTCGAGGTCGTCCGGCGTCATCTTCCGCGCCGCCACCTCCGTCGCGAGCCCCTCGAGCTCGGACCGCACGAGGAAGGCCTCGTGCAGCTCCTCCCGCGAGATCGTCCGCACCCGGACGCCGCGGTTCGGGACGAACGAGACGAGGCCGAGCGCGGCGAGCCGCCGCAGCGCCTCGCGCACCGGCGTCCGCGACACCTCGAACTGCTCCGACAGCTGCTCCTGCCGCAGCACCGTCCCCGGCTGGAGCTCGCCGGAGACGATCGCCTCCTCGATCACGAGCGCGATGTCGTCCGCCTTCGTGGAGTCGAGGCTCACCCGGCGAGTGTACGCGCGGCAGCTGCTTCCCCTCCTCTCCGGCGCCGACGAGCTCGATCTCGTGGCGGAGGATCGGCTCGCCGAAATGCCCGTGCCGCCGCGCCGCCACCCGCCGATCGCGTGCGCGCCGCACCGGGGCGCAGAAGACGACCGCTTTCGGATTCGGGCTACGCGCCGGGGAGCGCGTAGTAGCGGAAGACGACCTCCGCCACGCAGACCGGCTTGGCGCCGCCGTCGCGCTCGACGGTGGCCGTCATCGTCACCTGCCGCCCCCCGTCGAGCTCCTCGACGGAGTCGACGTGGAAGCTGCCGCGCACGCGGGAGCCGGACGGCACCGGCGCCGGGAAGCGGACGCGGTTGAGCCCGTAGTTGAGGGCCATGCCGGCGTCCTCGTGCGGGATGACCTCGTACGACATGGCCGGCAGGAGCGAGAGGGTGAGGTAGCCGTGCGCGATCGTGCCGCCGAACGGCGTCCGAGCCGCGGCCTCGGGGTCGACGTGGATGAACTGGCGGTCGCCGGTCGCGTCGGCGAAGGCGTGGATCCGCTCCTGAGGCACCTCGATCCACGACGACGGCCCGAACTCCGCCCCGACCTCGAGCATTCCCGCCATCGCGGGGAAGCCTACGCCGTCTGCTCGACCGGCTCGTCGGGCTCGTCGCCCGCGTAGGTTCCGGCGCTCGTGACGAGCGTCGGGCGGATGCCCTGGGAGATCGTCTCCTTCGTGATCACGCACTTCGTCACGTCGCGGCGGGACGGCAGCTCGAACATCACGTCGAGCAGCGCACCCTCGATGATCGACCGCAGGCCGCGGGCGCCGGTCTCGCGCTCGAGCGCCTTGTCCGCGATCTCCCACATCGCGTCCTCGGTGAAGACGAGCTCGATGCTGTCGTAGCCGAAGAAGCGCTGGTACTGCTTGATGAGCGCGTTCTTCGGCTCCTCGAGGATCTGCACGAGATCCTCCCGCCGCAGCTGGTGCACCGCCGAGACGACCGGCAGGCGGCCGATGAACTCGGGGATCAGGCCGAAGTTGAGGAGGTCCTCCGGCATCACCTGCACGAGCAGCTCCGACGCCTCGATGGAGTGCTTCGACCTGACCTCGGCGCCGAAGCCGACGGCGTTCTTGCCGATTCGCCGCGCGATGATCTTGTCGAGGCCGGCGAACGCGCCGCCGCAGATGAAGAGGATGTTCGTCGTGTCGATCGAGAGGAACTCCTGGTGCGGGTGCTTGCGCCCCCCCTGCGGCGGCACCGACGCGACCGTACCCTCGAGGATCTTGAGCAGCGCCTGCTGCACGCCCTCGCCCGACACGTCGCGGGTGATCGACGGGTTGTCCGCCTTGCGGGCGATCTTGTCGACCTCGTCGATGTAGATGATCCCGGTCTCGGCCTTCTTGATGTCGAAGTCGGCCGCCTGGATCAGCTTGAGCAGGATGTTCTCGACGTCCTCGCCGACGTAGCCGGCCTCGGTCAGCGCCGTCGCGTCGGCGATCGCGAACGGGACGTTGAGGATCCGTGCGAGCGTCTGCGCGAGCAGCGTCTTGCCGCACCCGGTCGGGCCGAGCAGGAGGATGTTCGACTTCTGCAGCTCGACGTCGTCCTCGTCCTGCCCCATCTGGACGCGCTTGTAGTGGTTGTAGACGGCGACCGAGAGCGTGCGCTTCGCCTCCTCCTGCGAGACGACGTAGTCGTTCAGGACGGAGTAGATGTCGCGCGGGCGCGGCAGGTTGTCGAAGTCGAGCGAGGCCGGGCTCGTCAGCTCCTCGTCGATGATCTCGTTGCAGAGATCGATGCACTCGTCGCAGATGTAGACGCCGGGACCGGCGATCAGCTTCTTGACCTGTCGCTGGCTCTTGCCGCAGAAGCTGCAGAGGAGCTGTTCGTTTCCGTCTGTTGCGCGCGCCACGGTTCTCTGCCCCTCCTTGTACCTCGGTCCGCCCGATTCGTCTACGTGTCCGACTTACCGGTGCGCGATCACCTGGTCGACGATGCCGTACTCGTGCGCCTCGTCGGCCGTCATGTAGTAGTCGCGCTCCATGTCCTTCGAGACTTTGTCCACGGGCTGATTCGTGTGCTGGGCGATGATCTCCTCCAGGCGGCGCTTGAGGTTGATCGTCTCGCGCGCCTGGATCTCGATGTCGGTGCCCTGCCCCTGGAAGCCGCCGGACACCTGGTGGATCAGGATCTTCGCGTTCGGCAGCGCCGTCCGCTTTCCCTCCGTGCCGGCGCCGAGCAGCAGCGCGCCCATCGACATCGCGATCCCGACGCAGGTCGTCGCGACGTCCGGCTTGATGAACTGCATCGTGTCGTAGATCGCGAGGCCGGCATAGACCGAGCCGCCGGGAGAGTTGATGTAGATGTTGATGTCCTTGTCCGGGTCCTCGGACTCGAGGTGGATCATCTGCGCGACCACGAGGTTCGCGACCTGGTCGTCGATCGGCGTGCCGAGGAAGATGATCCGCTCGTTGAGCAGCCGCGAGTAGATGTCGAAGAAGCGCTCCCCGCGCGAGGTCTGCTCGATGACGGACGGGATGACGAGGTTCGAGGGGTTCATGGTGTGGGGGCTCCTTCGCCGGGGGTCCAGAGTTTCGCCTCGGTCTGCGGCTTTTCCTTGTCGGGCGTCCAGATCGACTCGCGCGCGTCCGCGAGCTCCTTCGGGATGCGCCTGACCTCGGCGGCGACGCGGTCGAGGGCGTTCCGCAGCCTGATGTCCTCGCGCAGCGTCTCGAAGCGGCCGCTCTCGCGCAGCGCGACCAGCGTCGCCTCGACGTCGTCGCCGAGGGCCTCCGCCTGCTCGCGCACGAGCGTCTCGACCTCCTCGTCGGGGACCTGGAGGTCGAGCCGGTCGGCGGCGGCCTCGAGCACGAGCTCCCGGCTGACCGAGCGCTCCGCCTCGTCGCGCAGCCGCGCCACGAGCTCCTCGGGCTGCTGGCCGGTCATCGCGAGGAACGTCTCGAGCGGCACGCCGCGCGACTCGACCTGCCGCGCGAACCCGCGGACGAGCTCGCGTGTCCGCGCCTCGACGAGCGGCCCCGCCGCCTGCACCTTCGAGGCGGCGACGAGGGCATCGGCGACGTCGGCGCGGAAGCTCGCCTCGACCTCCGCGTCGATCTGCTCGCGCAGCCGCGCCTCGACGTCCGCGCGCAACTCGGCGAGCGTCTCGAACTCGCTCGCGGCGCGGGCGAGCTCGTCGTCCAGCGGAGGCAGCACCTTCTCCTTGATCTCGCGGACCGTCGCCGACACGGACTGCGACGAGCCGTCCGCGAGCTCGAACGAGGTCTCCTTCGTTTCCCCCGGGCTCATCCCGACGAGGCCGTGCTCGATCTCCTCCACGACGGCGCCGCGGCCGAGCTCGATCACGTAGTCGCGCCTCACCTCGCCGTCACCGCCGACGAGGTCGACGACGACCGTGTCGTCTGCCGCGACCGGCCGCCCCTCGACCGGGACGAGCTCGGCCACCGTCGCGCGCAGCGCGTCGAGTTCTGCCTGCACGAGCTCGCCGGGCACCTCGACCTCCGCGATGCCGACCTCGAGCTGCTTCCAGTCGGACACCGCCGGCATCTCCTGCACGGCGACGGTCGCGCTGAAGTGCCAATCCTCGTCCGCGGACTGCGGCAGCTCGAAGTCGTACTCCGGCTGCGCGACGGGGCGCACGCGCGTGCGCGCGGCCGCATTCCAGAACCAGCCGCCGATGTGGGTCTCGACCGCCTCGGTCATCAGCCGTTCGCGGCCGACCCGCTGGAGGAGCACCTGGCGCGGCACCTTTCCCTTGCGGAAGCCCGGGATCTTGACGCTCTGCGCGAGGTCGGTCGCCGCGTGCTCGACGGCGTGGTGGACGTCGTGCGACGGCACCTGGACGGTCAGCCGGACACGGTTCTCCGGCAGCTCTTCGACCTGGGTCTGCACCCAGTCATTCAAGCAGGGCGCCGCCGTCCGAGGTCGAACGTCGTAGACCGTGGACGCGTGGACGCTGATCCTGCTCGGCGCCGGCGCTGCGATCTGGACGGCGATGCTGCTGGCGGTCGCCTACGCGCTTCGCGTCCGCGCCTGATGCGGGCGAGAGGACTCGAACCTCCAAGGGCCTCGCGGCCCAGCGGGACCTAAACCCGCCGCGTCTGCCAGTTCCGCCACGCCCGCGTCGCCCAAGGATAGGCGGCCTACGACAGCGGAACCCCCGGCAGGATCTCCGACTCGCGGATCGCGGCGCGGACGATCTTCACGACGGCGGGGGGCTTCTCTCGCGGCGGCTGCTCGTCGCGCCGGCCGCGGCGTAGTACCTGGTCGGCGTCGGCGGCGCGCATCCGAGGAGACCCCTTCCTCTTCGCCATGACCGTGCCGTCCCCGTTCGCGGCGGCCGCAAAACCGAACTAAAGTCCACGCTCGTGCGCGGGATGCGCCCCGAAGACGTGTATGCGCTCACGGGCGTGGCCGATCCGCGCCTGTCGCCCGACGGAAGCCGCGTCGCCTACGTCGTCTCCTCCGTCGACCGCGACCGGAACGCGTACCGGAGCGCGATCTGGGTCGTCGAGCTCGACGGCTCCGCCGAGCCGCGGCAGTTCACCTCGGGTGGCCGCAGCGACCGCGATCCGCGCTGGTCTCCGGACGGCGGCTGGCTCGCGTTCGTCTCCAACCGCGGCGAGGACGAGAAGGCGCCGGCGCAGCTGTACGTGATGCCGGCGGACGGAGGCGAGGCGCGGCAGCTGACCGACGGCAAGGAGAGCGTCGAGTCGCCGGCCTGGTCGCCCGACTCGCAGCGCCTGGCCTTCGCGCGGCGCGTTCGCGACGAGGCGTACGACGAGGAGGACGAGAGGAAGCGCGCCCCGAGACGGTTCACGCGCCTCTTCTACAAGCTCGACAGCGTCGGCTGGACCGGCGACCGGCGGAAGCACATCTTCGTCACCTCGCTCGGCGGCGAGGAGCTACAGCTGACGGAAGGCGACTGCGAGAACGACGAGCCCGCCTGGTCGCCGGACGGCAGCCGGATCGTCTTCAGCGGCCTCCGCGGCGAGCGCTGGGACGTCGAGCTCGTATCGTCCCTCTACGCGGTCGACGTCGAAGGGGGCGAGCCACGGCGGCTGAGCGGCGACGACGAGGACGCGGCCATGCCGTCCTTCGCGCCCGACGGATCGCTGCTCGCCTACCGCCACGAGCCGGCCGACGGCACCGATCCGCACCACGCGCAGATCGCGGTGATGCGGCCGGACGGGAGCGGGCGGCGGATCCTCACAGCGTCGCTCGACCGCCAGTGCGCGCCCTTCCCGCTCGTGCGCGAGCCGCAGTGGGACGGCGGCCGCGTCCTGTTCCGCGTCGAGGACGGCGGCAACGTCCACCTCTACGCCGTCGCGGCGGACGGGTCAGGCGAGCCGGAGCTGCTCGTCGGCGGCGAGCAGTCGACCGGCCTCTTCGACGTCCGCGGCGGCGCGATCGTCTACACCGCCAGCACGCACACACGGCCCTACGAGCTGTTCGCCGCGGACGGGAAGCCGCTTGCTTCCGTCTGCGACGAGCTCGTCGCGGGGCGCGAGATCGCCGACGCCGAGCGCTTCACCGCCGTCTCTGCGGACGGCGCGGAGGTCGACGCCTGGCTGATGCGGCCGCCCGGCAGCGACGAGAGCCGCCGCTATCCGGTGCTGCTCTCGATCCACGGCGGCCCGTTCACGCAGTACGGCACCGGCTTCTTCGACGAGTTCCAGGTATACGCCGGCGCGGGCTACGCCGTCCTGTTCGCCAACCCGCGCGGCGGTTCCGGCTACACGGAGGCGTGGGGGCGTGCGATCCGCGGGCCCGCGGACGGTGCCGGGCCGGGATGGGGCGCGGTCGACTACGAGGACCTGATGGCCGTCGTCGACACGGCGCTCGAGCGGTACCCGTTCCTCGACGGCGAGCGGCTGGGCGTGCTCGGCGGCTCGTACGGCGGCTTCATGACCTCGTGGATCGTCGGCCACACGAACCGTTTCAAGGCCGCCCTCTCCGAGCGCGCCGTGAACCATCTCGTGAGCGCGTTCGGCTCGAGCGACCTCTTCTGGGTCTTCGAGCGGCAGTTCGGCGGCACCATGTGGGACAACCTCGACGACTGGCTCCGCATGTCGCCCGCAACCTATGCGCGCCAGATCGAGACGCCGCTCCTGATCGTGCACTCGGAGAACGACCTCCGCTGCCACGTCGAGCAGGGCGAGCATCTGTTCACGCTGCTGCGGCTGCTGGACAAGGAGGTCGAGATGCTGCGCTTCCCGGGAGAAAGCCACGAGCTCACGCGAGCGGGATCGCCACTTCACCGCGTGCAGCGCTTCGAGGCGGTGCTCGAGTGGTTCGGCCGCTACCTCGGCCCCGGCACCTGATGCGCGCGCTCGCGGCCGCGGTCGGCGTCTTCGCGCTCGTGCTCGCCGTGCTTCTCGCCGCGGTCGGGCAGCTCGGGAAGATCGACCGGCAGACGCTCGCGGTCGTACTCGCCGCCGCCGCCGTCAGCGCCGCAGTCGCGGCCCTCCGGTCCCGCCGGCACCGCCGCTGACCCGCGGCGCCCGCGCAGCGATGCCCCGGCGGAGAGAAAGCCCATCTGCAGCGCGCTCGCGTGCAGCGTCAGCACGGCGGCGAGCAGCAGCGCGAGCTGCGTCACCTGCGACCCGGACACCGTCTGGCCGGCCCAGAGCCGCAGGAAGTCGTGGTGACGCCAGAGGCTCATTTTGCGCGCGGGACGCCGAAGCTCGCCCACGAGATCTCGACCGCGTCCGCGGGCGCCTTCTCGCGGACGTTGGTGAAGTAGGGCTGGAGCAGCTCGAAGATCCTCCTGGCGAGCTCCTGCCCCTCGGCCGGCGTAAGCCGAAGCGTCGCCTGCGTGTACAGCGGCTCCGGCCACGCCGAGGACGGGGCGGCGAGGTACTCCTGGAGCAGCCGGAAGTCGCGGGCGAGGAAGGTGCCGGCGAGCGCGCGGGCCGTGTCGGAGCCGGCGTCGCCCGACCAGCGCAGGCCGCGCGCCACCTTACTTGCACATCTCCGATGGCCCGTCAAGCGGCAGACTGCGCCCGTGCGCACGGGCCTTCCGACCGGCACCGTCACGTTCCTCTTCACCGACGTCGAGGGCTCGACGCGGCTGCTCCACGAGCTCGGCCCGGAGCGCTACGCCGAGGCGCTCGAGGAGCATCGCCGCCTCGTGCGCGAGGCCGTTGCAGCCCATGGCGGCGTCGAGGTCGACACGCAGGGAGACGCGTTCTTCCTCGCGTTCCCGACCGCGCAGGGCGCGGCAGCCGCCGCGCGCTCGGCGGTGGCCGCGCTCGCGGCCGGGCCCATCCGCGTCAGGATGGGCCTCCACACCGGCGCACCGACGCTCGCGGCCGAGGGATACGTCGGGCTCGACGTCCACCGTGGTGCGCGGATCGCGGCGCTCGCGCACGGCGAGCAGGTCCTCGTCTCGCCCGCGACGGCAGCGCTGCTCGACGGGGAGCCACTGCGCGAGGTCGGCCGCCACCGGCTCAAGGACTTCGACGGGCTCATCCTCCTCCACCAGCTCGGCGAGGCCGAGTTTCCGCCGCTCCGGACGCCGGGAAGCGTCGAGCTGCCGGCACCCGCGACGCGGTTCCTGGGGCGCGAGCGTGAGCTGTTCGACGCGGTGTCGCTCGTGTACGGCCGCGATCCACGCGTGCTGACCATCCTCGGCCCCGGCGGGACGGGCAAGACGCGCTTCGCGATCGAGCTGGCGCGCCTGCTCGCGGAGGAGGCGCAGGGCGGGACGGTCTTCGTCCCGCTGGCGCCGCTGAGGGATCCGGCACTCGTGACCGAGGCGGTCGCCGACCGCCTCGGCGCCTCCTCGGCCGACGCGGCGGCAATCGCAGCCCGCGTCGCCGGCCGTCGAACGCACGTCGTCTGCGACAACGTCGAGCACCTGCTGCCAGGCGCCGCACGCCCGCTCGCGGAGGTCGTGAGCGCCGCGCCCGAGCTCCGGCTGGTCGTCACCAGCCGCGAGCCTCTCCGAGTCCAGGGCGAGGCGGAGCTCGACCTTCCGCCGCTCGCCGGGGACGAGGCGGTCGCGCTCTTCTGCGAACGGGCCGGAGCCGTCGGCTCGGAGATCGACGCGGGCGAGGCCGTCCGCCGGCTCTGCGACCGGCTCGACCGCCTCCCGCTCGCGCTCGAGCTCGCCGCCGCCCGCACGAAGCTGCTCGCGCCGGAGGCGCTGCTCGAGCGGCTCGGAAGCCGACTCGACCTGCTCAAGGGGACGCGGGACGCGGAGGAGCGCCACGCGACGCTGCGGGCGACGATCGACTGGTCGTACCACCTGCTGGACGAGAACGAGCAGCGGCTGTTCGCGCGGCTCGGCGTCTTTCGCGCCGGCTGCACGCTCGACACGGCGGAGGCGGTCTCCGGCGCCGGCCTGGACGAGCTCGCATCGCTTCTCGACAAGAGCCTGCTCCGGCGCCGGACCGGCAGCGGCGGCGAGGACCGGTACTGGATGCTCGAGACGATCCGCGAGTTCGCGCTCGAGCGCCTCGGGGAGTCGGGCGAGGTCCAGGAGCTGCGCCGGCGGCACGCCATGCGGATGCTCGAGCTCGCCCGGGCGGCGCATCTCGGCGCGGGGGACGAGCCTCCCGACCTGTCGGTCGGACTGGGAGAGCGCGACGACCTGCGCGCAGCGCTCGACTGGGCCGAGGAGCGGGATGTCGAGCTCGGGCTGGAGCTGGCGGTCGAGCTCCAGACTCTCTGGGACTCCTCGGCCCCGGAGGAGGGAATGCGCCGGCTGGAGCGGCTGCTCGAGGCGGCCGGAACGATCCCTTCCGAACTGAGAGCCCGCGCGCTCCGCGTCTACGGCGGGACGAGTGACCTCGCCGGCCACGACGCGCAGGCACAGCGACTGATGAAGCAGAGCCTGCGGCTCTCCCGCGAGCTCGGGGACGACAGGGGCGTCGCGATGGCCGAGCACATGCTTGCGGTGGCGGCGTGGCGGAGACAGGACTGGGATGGCGTGCGCGAGCTGACCGAGCACTCACTCGCGCTTGCCCGGAACAAGTTCCCCTTCCTCGAAACCGCGAACTACTGGCTGCTCGGCCAGATCGCCCTCGCCGAGGACGACCTCGAGCGGGCGGTCGAGCTCACGCGCCGGAGCGCCGACACCGCGCAGACCGCCGGCTGGGCCTGGTGGGAGTCGGGCCAGCGACACGAGCTGCTGATGCTCGCCCTCCGCCGCGGCGACCTCGACGAGGCCGAGCGGGAGGATCTCGCCGCGCTGCGGATGGAACGCGAGCAGGAGAACCGGCTCTGGGGGCTCTACACGCTCGCCGGGCTGGGCCAGTCTGCGCTTGCGCGAGGCGATCTCGAACGGGCGGGCCTGCTCTGGGGAGCTGCCGAGAGCGAGGCCGAGGGTCTGCCTCGCTGGCCGGAAGAGCGCACGCAGCGAGCAGGTGCTTTGCTCGACGAGTCGCGCGAGGAGTTCGTCGCCGGGCGCGACCGCGGACGCGGGCTCGACCTCTGGGAGGCCGCGGCGGTCGCGCTCGGGGAGCCGCTCGAGTGATGGCCCCGGGAGGAACCCACCGTCCGAGCGCTAGAGAGGGTTAGCGCGGCACTTGAGACAGGGGGTGCTGGCCAGGGCTACCGGCGGGCCTGAGGCGACGAAGGCGCGAGACCAACGCGACGAATGCAGCCCCCGCCAGCGAGAGCGCGTTGGTTGTCGCACATGTCCGCCAGACCCCACAGCACACCTGCGTCGCTGGTGCGTAGTCTCCTGCCCGGCCCAGCAACGGAAGCGCCTTTGCCTGAGCGCGCTCCAGCACGCTCTCAGGATATCCGCGCCTACGCCGACACTCACCCCAGGTGCCGGTCGTGACGACCTATGAGGAATGCGCGCTTCTCCGTGCAAGAGATCCGGCGACGCAGTGACCGGGCGGCGCGGGATCAGCCACTCTCGGGCTGCGCTGCACCCAGTAGGAGCCACGGCCAATTGGAGTCCGGCGTCGCACTCACCCTTCTCGTGCGCAGATCGACGATGTACTCGTGTTGGTGGCCGGAACGCGCAGCGACGGCGACGTAGGCGCGGTGGTCGATGACCACGTTGACGTAGACGGAGCGTCCGCCGAAAAGACGGAAGCGAACACGGCCGCGGGCGTCATAGGCGACCAATCCTTCACCGCTGGTCCGGTTCTCGCCTGGTGTGACGTCCCAGCGGGTTCCGGTCGCGAGCAGCATGCCGTTAGCGATCCTGACCGTGTCGGTGTTCGGGTCGAGCGTGTGCTGCTGCCAGGTTCGCGTGTTCACGATCTCGAAGCCGGCCGGCCGCTCATGGAGCGTCTCCGAGATCACGTTGCCGCTCACGCTTCCGCTTGCGTGCCAGTCGGTGCCGGTGACGGCGAGCAACCCGTCGCCAAGCCATTGCGCCTGCCGCCAGGGGCCGCGGTCGCCTTTCGCCTGGGCGGCGGGCTCCAGCAAAGCGTCGAGGCGCGCGAAGAGGGTTCGGCTGGCGGCTGGCCGATGGTAGGAGACCTGGAGCGAACCGAGCGAGACCGCAGCGATGGTTCCGTCCGGGTCCACCACGTAGGCGCGCCGACCGGCACTGTCGACGGCCAGGCCTGGGAAGCGGTCGGTGCTGATCGCCGCGTCACGAATAGTTCCCGGTACCAGTCCCGCCTCGACCCGCGCGAGCCTCACCGCTCGCAGCCCGCGCCCGTCGGCAACGACCAGTGTCGCGACACCGATCTTGTTCCGCGGCGCGGTCACTAAGGCGAACCCGGTTTTGCTTCGGGCAAAGCGGACGACCGTCCCCGGCACCGGACGCTCCCCGTCGACGGCGCCAGAGCGGGCGGTTAGCGTGACCACCTCTGCGCTGCCGGCGCAGCAGTGGCCGACGAGCGCCAACACGCGGTCGTTCCCGTCCCAGGAGAGGGCGACCGTCTCCGGCCCGATCGCGACCCTGCGCCCCATCGGCCGCATCGACGGCATCGCGAACAACTGCACCAGGCCACGACAACTGCTCCCCCGACCACACTCCGCCACGGCGAGCCGTGAACGATCCGGCGAGGCCGCCCAGGCAACAACCCCGGGGAGAGGCTGCGATCGTCCCGGCAACGCTCGCAGCGTCACCGAATCAATCCGTGCCAGCCGCGTCGACGACGAGCCGTACGCAAAGCCGAGCAGCGACCCGCGGAAGGTCGGCGCCGCCTGCCGCAACGGCAGCACACCGACACGGCCCCGCGAGTACGTCCCCGGTGCGGCGGCCAGCA
>JAVKST010000024.1:0-24830 GCA_039583515.1 Gaiellaceae bacterium | reverse complement strand
GCGACACTCGCCACGAGCGCCCCGCTCACCGCATCCCCCGTCCTGCGCGCAACCTCACGCTGATCGATCTAGCCATGTCCACTGGGCGCAAACGCTCACCCGGTCACGCGTTCCGCCGGGGCTGGTGGCTAGCGGGCCATGATCGGCGTGCCTCGCGGTCGTCGAGCATCGAGCGACGTGGCCCCTTGGCTTCGGTGCTGAGCATGTGATACCCCTAGCGGGTATAGTGTCGTACGACGTAATTCGAACCGGAGGCGTAGCGATGTCGGAGACGGTGACGTACGAGGTTCCCGGTGTGCACTGCGCGCATTGCGAGGTGGCGATCACACGGGAGGTCGAGCCGGTGCCTGGGGTGGAGGCGGTGCAGGTCGACCTGGAGCGCAAGTTGGTTTCGGTCAGCGGCGAGGGGCTGGATGACGCGAAGCTGCGGGCCGCGATCGACGAGGCGGGCTACGACGTCGCGTAGATGAGTAGCGTCGTCGACCGGCAGGACGAGCAGGTTGAGCTGGCGCTCGAAGGGATGACCTGCGCCTCGTGTGCGGCGCGGATCGAGCGCAAGCTGAACAGGCTCGAGGGCGTGCAGGCGAGCGTCAACTTCGCTACCGAGCGCGCTGCGGTCACGTTCGACCCGCACCAGGTCGATATCGACGGGCTGATTGCGACGGTCGAGCGCACCGGCTACGGCGCCGAGGTTGCGCACACGCACGGGAGCGATCGTGGTGATGATCTCGGCCTGCGTCTGCTCGTCTCTCTCGGGCTGACGGTGCTGGTGGCGCTGATCGCGATGGTGACGCGCTTGCAGTTCGTCGGCTGGCGCTGGGCGGCGCTGGCGCT
This sequence comes from Gaiellaceae bacterium, assembly GCA_039583515.1. GTDB lineage: Bacteria > Actinomycetota > Thermoleophilia > Gaiellales > Gaiellaceae > Palsa-739. Next base: position 23,996 of record JAVKST010000024.1, on the reverse strand, counting down.
GGCGACGCCGGTCGTGTTCTGGGGCGGCTGGCGCTTCCACCGTGCAGCGCTATCGAACGCGCGCCATGGGGCGGCGACGATGGACACGCTGGTGAGCGTCGGCACGCTTGCTGCTTGGGGCTGGTCGATGGTGGTGCTGCTCGGGCGGCTGGACGCGCACGTGTACTTCGAGGTTGCGGCCGTGATCACGTCGTTGGTGCTGCTCGGCCGCTATCTCGAGCAGCGCGCCCGGCGACGGTCTGGCGATGCGATCCGGTCGCTGCTCGAGCTGGGCGGGAAGGAAGCGCGTGTGTTGCGTGACGGCGAGGAGGTGCTGGTGACCGCCGATGAGCTGCGGGTCGGCGATCTGTATGTGGTGCGGCCGGGCGAGAAGCTGCCCGCCGACGGCGTCGTCATCGCGGGAGAGTCTGCGCTCGACCAGTCACTCTTGACGGGCGAGTCCGTGCCGGTCGAGGCACAGGCCGGCACCGAGGTAGCCGGCGCGACCGTCAACACCTACGGGCGGCTGGTCGTTCGTGCCACCCGCGTCGGCGCCGAGACGGCGCTCGCGCAGATCGCGCGCCTGGTGGAGCAGGCGCAGACCGGCAAGGCGCCGGTGCAGCGGCTCGCAGACCGCCTCGCCGCCGTCTTTGTTCCGGTGGTGATCGCCCTCGCGCTCGCCACCCTTGCCGGCTGGCTCGTTGCCGGCGGCTCCGCCTCGGCCGCGTTCACGGCGGCGGTGGCGGTGTTGATCATCGCCTGCCCGTGTGCGCTCGGGCTGGCCACCCCGACCGCGCTGATGGTCGGCACCGGCCGCGGAGCGCAACTCGGCGTGCTGATCAAAGGGCCGGAAGTCCTCGAGCAGACGCGACGGATCACGACGATCGTCCTCGACAAGACTGGCACCGTCACAGAGGGCAAGCTCGAGCTGGCCGAGCTGGTGCCACTGAACGGCGCCTCCCCGGTTGAGGTGCTGCGGCGAGCGGGTGCTGTCGAGGCTGCGAGCGAACATCCGGTCGCGCAGGCTGTCGCCGCGGCCGCGCGCGCCCAGCTCGGTCCGCTGCCAGCGGTCGCGAGGTTCCGCAACCTGCCGGGCGTCGGCGTCGAAGGTGTCGTTGACGGGACGCTCGTCCGCGTCGGCCGCGGAAACGGTGCGATCACCGTCAGCTGGGACGAGGAGGATCGCGCGTTCCTGGTCGTGCGCGACATCGTCAAGCCGACGAGCGCGCAGGCGATCAGCGAGCTGAAGCAGCTCGGGCTCACGCCGGTGTTGCTCACCGGCGATGTACGCGAGACGGCAGAGCGCGTGGCGGCCGAGGTGGGGATCGAGCGGGTGCTGGCAGAGGTGTATCCGGCGGACAAGGTGGCCGAGGTGCGGCGGCTGCAGGAGTACGGCGAGGTGGTGGCGATGATCGGCGACGGCGTCAACGACGCGCCCGCGCTCGCCCAGGCCGACCTCGGCCTGGCGATCGGTACCGGCACCGACGTCGCGATCGAAGCCTCCGATCTGACGCTCGTCTCCGGCGACCTGCGCGCCGCCGTCGATGCGATCCGGTTGGCGCGGCGCACGCTAGCGACGATCAGGGGCAACCTCTTCTGGGCGTTCGCCTACAACATCGCCGCAATCCCGCTTGCAGCGGCCGGGCTGCTGAGCCCGATGATCGCGGCCGGCGCGATGGCGTTCTCGAGCATCTTCGTCGTCACGAACAGCCTGCGTCTGCGGCGCTTCCGAAGCAGCAGAGAAGGAGTCACAGCATGAGTGAGGCCGAGACGAAGCAGGTGTACGGCTATCACGCTGAAAGACCCGCGCTGATCAAGCGGTTGCATCGGATCGAGGGTCAGGTGCGTGGTGTCGAGAAGATGGTGGAGGAGGACCGCTACTGCATCGACATCCTCACCCAGATCTCAGCCGTCAACACCGCGCTCGAGTCGCTGGCGTTGAAGATCCTCGACGATCACGTCCGCCACTGCGTCGCCGGCGCGCTCGCATCCGGCGACGCCGCCGACGCGCAGACGAAGACGGAAGAGCTGCTCGAGGCCGTGCAGCGGTTCGCCCGCACCCACTGAGGAATGCTTGTTGCGTTTGCTGTCGGGCACTGGCGCTGTTCCTCGGCGCTCGATCTATTTGCGAAGCACGGGGTCGGCCTCTTCCCCAGCAAGGAGGCGACCGAGGGGCAAACCGTGGCGAAGAGCCTCGCTGCAATCGGTAGCGCGCCGATGACCGGTTTCCGTCGTAGGCAGCAAACCATCGCGCTCGATGATCGATTTCCCGCCTTGCAAGACAACACAGACCGCCTTTTGCGGCACTTCGACGCGGGAGCGACGGGACTCGAACCGCACCTCCCGCGCGACAGGCCGGTCTCGGCGCTTGCGGCCTGAGCGGGGATCGGAGCGATTCGCTGCGAGAGCAGGGAGTTCCGACTCGGCGTCGCCGGGGGGCTCGTGGGTAAAGGCCGGAGCCTCCGGGAGCCTCGTGCGGGATCAGCACGGGATGCGTTGTTGCCTCGGTGGGAGTCGGGCGGGACCCTGCTTCCCGGAGGAACGTGAGCACGCCCTGAGCAGCATCGCGGGAGCGGGTCGAGACGTGTGGAAGGCTGGACAGTTCGGTTCCTCCCGGGTCATGAACCTCTGATATGCAGGGCTTTTTTGGCCCCACAGGGGCCATGAAGCGCCGAAGTTTCCGGGCGAAGGCGCGGTTCCTCCTTGGGGAGGAGGGGATTTCGTGCTTGCGGCCGAGGCGGAGCCCGGGTTGCCGCTCTACGGTGGTTGGCATGATCGAAGCTACTGAACTGACGAAGGACTATGGCGAGAAGCGGGCGGTGAACGAGATCTCGTTCACGGTGCGCCCGGGCATCGTGACTGGCTTTCTGGGGCCGAACGGGTCGGGAAAGTCGACGACGATGCGCCTGATTCTCGGCCTGGATGCGCCCAACAAGGGTGATGTCAAGGTCAATGGCAAGCACTATCGCGAGCACCCGGCGCCCTTGCACGAGGTCGGAGCGTTGCTGGAGGCCCGCTCGGTGCACACGGGCCGCTCGGCGTACAGCCACCTGTTGGCGCTGGCGCAGACGCACGGCATCCCGCGCCGCCGCGTCGTGGACATGGTCGACTTGGTCGGCCTGCAGGAGGTCGCGCGCAAGCGGGCGGGGCAGTTCTCGCTCGGGATGGGGCAGCGGCTGGGGATCGCGGCGGCGCTGCTGGGTGATCCGGCGACGGTGCTGCTGGACGAGCCGGTGAACGGCCTCGACCCGGAGGGCGTGCACTGGATCCGTCACCTGCTGAAGCAGCTGGCGGCCGAGGGGCGGACGGTGTTCGTCTCCTCGCACCTGATGAGCGAGATGGCGTTGACCGCAGACCATGTGATCGTGATCGGTCGCGGTCGCCTGATCGCGGACATGAGCATCGACGAGTTCGTGCGCAAGGCCTCGGGCGAGCGGGTGCGGGTGCGGACGCCGCAGGCGACCCAGCTGCGCGAGCTGGTGCTGGGGCCGAAGATCACGGTCGCCACTAGCGAGGCGGGCGTTCTCGAGATCGAGGGCCGCACGGCCGAGCAGGTTGGCGAGATCGCGGCGGAGAACCGGATCGTCCTGCACGAGCTGGTGCCGGTGCAGGCCTCGCTGGAAGAGGCGTTCATGGAGCTGACCCGAGACGACGTGGAGTTCAAGTCGATCGAGACGCAGGAGAGAGAGGAGCTGGCAGCGTGAGCAGCGCGACGGCAGTGGTATCGATCCCGCGCCTGGGAGTTTCGGGTCGGGTTACGCAGGCTCGGGTCGTCCTCTCCGAGTGGACGAAGTTCGTCTCGCTGCGCTCGACCCGCTGGTCGCTCGGCGTCGGCTTTCTGCTGACGATCGCCTTTCCGATCATCTTCGCTGCGGTGACCGCCTCGCATTGGGCGCACATGTCGCCTTCGGATCGGGCGGGCCGTCATCCGCTCGATATCGCGCTCGCCGGGGTCAACGTCGGCCAGCTGGCGATCGCAGTCTTGGGTGTGCTGGTGATCACGGGCGAGTACTCGACGGGGATGATCCGCTCGACTCTGATCGCGGTGCCGAAGCGGCTGCCGGTGCTGTGGGGCAAGCTGGGCGTGTTCGCTGCTGTCTCGTTCCTGTTGATGCTGCCGGCGGTGATCATCAGCTTCTTCGCCAGCCAGTCGATCCTGGCCGGGCACCACATCCTGCAGATCTCGTTCGCTGCGCCGGGCATCGCCCGGGCGGTGATCGGCGGGGCGCTGTATGTGATGCTGGTCGGGATCTTCGCGCTCGGGATCGGCTCGATCGTGCGCAACACGGCGGGTGGGATCGCCACCTTCGCCGGCATCTTCTTTGTCATTCCGCCCTTGATGAACGTGCTCCCGACGAGCTGGAACAACGCCATCTCGAGGTACCTGCCGAGTGAGGCTGGGCGGCAGCTGTTCGCGCTTCACACGGGCGCGAACTCGCTCTCCCCGCTCTGGGGCGGGCTGCTGATGCTCGGCTACTGCGCCGCCGCCGTGGCGATTGCAGCGGTGCTGCTCGTCCGCCGAGACGCCTGAGTAAAACCCGCGGGGTACGGTGGGGCCGCCATGATCTGGGGCTGGCTCCACCGTCACCCGCGCACGATCGACCTTGCGCTCGTCGTCCTGCTCCTGTTCCTCGGGGTCGGCGCCGCGGCGCATCATCATCGTCCGAACGTCGCCGGGATCGTGCTCGCCGTCTGTCAGGCGCTGCCGCTCTTGGCCCGGCGCGAACGGTCCGGCGCCGTCGTGGCGGTCGTAGCCTGCGCTGCTCTGGCCGCGATCGCGCTCGGCGTCTGGGTGTTGCCGCTCCAGCTCGGAGTGGCGCTGTACACGCTGATGGCCCTGCGGGCGGAGCGGAGCGAACGCGCGGTCGGCGTGGCCGCGATCGTCGCGGTCGCGATCGCCGAGCTCGTCGCCGGCGGGCTCGCCTTCGGCGCCGAGGCAGCGCGGGTGGTGTTCTTGATCGCAGCTGCCCTGCTTGGCGACAGTATCGGCTCCCGCCGCGCCTACATCCACGAACTCGTGGAGAAGGCCGAGCGGCTGGAGCGGGAGCAGGAGATCGAGGCGCGCCGCGCCGCGGCAGAAGAACAGGCCCGGATCGCGCGCGAGCTGCACGACGTCGTGGCGCACGCGCTGAGCGTGATCGTCGTCCAGGCCGGAGCCGCAGACGACGCCTTCGACCGCGAACCCCGCGCGGCCCGCGAAGCGGTCCGAGCGATCGACCAGGCCTCGCGCTCCGCGCTCGCCGACCTGCGCCGGGTGCTCGGCATCCTCCACCACGACGAGCCGGACTACGAGCCCCAGGCCGGCCTCGACCGCCTCGACGCGCTCGTCGACAGCGTGCGCGCGACCGGGCTCGCTGTCTCGCTCGAAGTGGAGGGGGCGCAGCGGCCGATCCCCTCCAGCGTCGAGCTGTCCGCCTATCGGATTGTCCAGGAGGCCCTGACCAACAGCCTCAAGCACGCCCGGGCCGAGCACGTGCGGATCACGATCCGCTACGGCGCCACCCTGGAGATCGAGGTCGAAGACGACGGCCGCGGCGAGGCGAACGGTGCGCAGCCGCCCGGCCGCGGCCTGATCGGCATGCGCGAACGCGTCGCCTTGCTCGGCGGTACCCTCGCCGCGGGACCCGAGGCGAGCGGCGGCTACCGCGTCCGCGCCGACATTCCCATCGAAGGCCTGACGTGATCCGGGTCGCGATCGCCGACGACCAGGCTCTCGTCCGCAGTGGCTTCCGGATGATCCTCGACGCCCGCCCCGACGTCGAGGTCGTCGGCGAGGCCGAGGACGGCGCCCAAGCGGTCGAGCTCGTGCGCACGCTCGACCCGGACGTGCTCCTGCTCGACATCCGGATGCCGAACCTGGACGGGATCGAGGCAACCCGCCGCATCGTCGCCGACGGCAGCCGCACCCGCGTGCTCATCCTGACCACCTTCGACCTCGACGAATACGTCTACGACGCGATCCGCGCCGGCGCCAGCGCCTTTCTGCTCAAAGACGTACGCCCCGCCGACCTCGTCGACGCGATCCGCCTCGTCGCCAGCGGCAACGCCCTCCTCGCCCCGAGCGTGCTCGCACGCCTGCTCGACCGCTTCGCCCACCCCGCGGCGACAGAATCAACGGACGCTGTCCTCGAGAGGCTGACCGAGCGCGAGCGCGAGATCCTCCGGCTCGTCGCCGAAGGTCTCTCCAACGCGGAGATCGCCGCCCGGCTCTTCGTCGGCGAAACCACCGTCAAAACCCACGTCTCCAACCTGCTGCGCAAGCTCGGAGTCCGCGACCGCGTGCAAGCAGTCATCACGGCCTACGACAGCGGCCTCATCCAACCACGCCAACAGCGCGACCCGTCCTAGGACGACCCACCGGGGCGTTTGGCCTACCGAACACTCACGACGACGGCGCCCGTGGTAGCTTGACGCGCGTGCGGCCTGCCAGGCGTTCCCGGCCCGGAGCGCGGTGGGTGCCGGTGGTCGCGCTCGCCTTCATCGTCGTTGTTGTGGTGCTGATCGTCTTGATCAGCGGTAGCTCGTCGCCGACCACCGGGTACGACGCCTCCTATCCGCAGTGCTCGGGTTCGTACCCGTCGAATTCCCTGTTCGGGATCGTCGGTGTCAACGGCGGGCTGGCGAACAACGCGAACCGGTGTATCAGCGGCGAGCTGCACTGGGCGCGCGACACGCCGGGGCAGAAGCGGCCGAAGCAGCTGCCCCTGTCGCTGTACATCGACACCGGTAACCCGGGCGGGCATCATGTCGGAGACTGGCCTAGCGGCGGCACCGCGCCCGCCTACGGTTCCTGTAACGGCAAGTTGACGAATGCCTGCTCGTACCTCTACGGCGAGCAGCGCGCCGCCCACTCCTACCACCTGGTCGCCGCGCTCGACTCGGTCGCGGCCAAGACCGCGCCGTGGTGGCTTGACGTCGAGGTGATGGCGAGCTGGGCCGGGACCTACCAGCTCAACATCGCCGCGCTGCAGGGCTTCATCGCCGGCCTGCACAAGGCCGGCGCGACCGGTCCGATCGGGATCTACTCCACCAGCGCCCAGTGGAAGGACATCACTGGGCTGACGGCGCAGACGACACCGACGGCCTTCAACGGCCGGCTGCCCGACTGGGTGGCCGGAACCGAGGCCACGCTCGCGCAGGCGCGGCAGGCCTGCACCAGCGGTGGCTTCACCGGCGTCGCGCCGACGCTCGCCCAGTACCGGATCGGCCCGCTCGACGCCGACCTGCGCTGCACTGCCACGCACTGACCCGCATGCTCGCGGACGGAACTGCGGCGCTTCGACGCCTCGACCGGCGCTGCATCGCGTTGGAAACGATCGAGGGCGTCGGTCCGATCCTCGCCTGTCACCTGTTCGCCAAGCTTGGCTTCGAGTGCCGGCTTGGAGCATCCGCCGCTTGCTCGCTCAGGCGGGGCTGGGTCCGGCGCCGCGCCGACTGCCTCGGCCGGCTGTTGATCCTCAACTGCCGCCACCTCGAGCACGTGCTCCGCACCTACGTCGAGCATCAGAACCGCGGCCACATCGCGCACTCAACCTGCGGGGGCCGCAACCGACGACCGGCAGCGAACACCGCCTGTCGCTCGATCCACCGCCGTTACCGCTTCGGCGGCCTGATCCACGAGTACTACCGAGCCGCGTGAAGGACGACATCGATATTGGTGCCCTTCAGCCCTCGTGCAGCCCGACGAAGTGCGGATCCTCGGGCCGCGGCCCCACGAGGCTCATCTCGCCCGTGAGGACGTGCCAGAGCTGCGGCAGCTCGTCGAGCTTCGTCCGCGCCCCCGGCCCGATCCACAGGAAGGTGCGCCGCTCGGCGACACGATCCCTGCGGGCTCTTCGTGGAAGCAATCGACGAGAGCTGGCGCCGGCCGCTCGTGATGATGCATGCAGTCCAGCCGGGCTCGCCCGTAACCTCACGCTTCGGCGAGCCTTGGCGGTCCCCCTTGCCCCAGGCTCGCCACCTGTATCGGCGCAAAGGGGGCCCGCGACATGAGCGGCCGCTCGCCTACGATACTCGGCCGATGCGGGCGATGGTGACCGGCGGCGCGGGATTCATCGGCTCGCATCTCGTCGATGCCCTCGTCGAGCGTGGTGACGAGGTGCACGCGGTGGACAACCTCGTCACGGGATCTCGTGCGAATCTTCCCCCCGGCGCCGCGCTGCACGAGCTCGACGTCCGCGACGAGGCGCTGGCGGAGCTCGTGGGACGCCTGCGGCCCGAGGTCGTCTTCCATCTCGCCGCGCAGGCGGACGTCGGCACCTCCGTCGAGCAGCCGGCATTCGACGCCGAGGTGAACGTCGTCGGGACGGTCCGCGTCCTCGAGGCCGCGCGCGCCGTCGGGGCGAGGCTCGTCTTCGCGTCCACCGGCGGCGCGATCTACGGGGAATGCGAGCGGCCGGCACGCGAGGAGGACGAGCGGCGGCCGGTGTCGCCGTACGCGACGTCGAAGCTCGCCGCCGAGGGGTACCTCGCGACGTGGAACCGCTTGTACGGGACACGCCACGTCGCCTGCCGGCTCGCGAACGTGTACGGACCGCGCCAGCTCCCGGCCCTCGAGGGCGGCGTGGTCGCGATCTTCCTCGACCGGCTGCGCGACGGCCGCGAGACCGAGATCTTCGGGGACGGCGGCCAGACCCGCGACTTCGTCTACGCCGGAGACGTCGCCCAGGCGTTTCTCGCCGCCGCCGCGGCCGACGGCGCCGGGGTCTACAACGTCGGCACCGGCGTCCCCACGAGCGTTCTCGATCTGCACCGGCTCTGCGTGGAGACGGCCGGCAGCGACAGGGAGCCGCGCCTCGCACCGGAGCGACCCGGCGACATCCGGCACAGCGTCCTCGACCCCGCCCGCGCGGCGCGTGACCTCGGGTGGCGAGCCGGGACGACGCTCGCGGCCGGGCTGGCGCGGACGTGGCAGGCAGTGGGCGGCGACGGCACCGCCACCTCTTGAAGTGGTCGGGTAGAGGTGGTACATCAGCAACGTGAAACCCCCGGCGGGCTGCGTCGCTAGTCCTGGCCAGGTCCGGCGGCAGCTCATCGAGTCGGTAGAAGTGTGGTGAACGTGGGCCGATCATCAGGGACGGCCCGGATCGGAGTCTCATGGCCGGTGACCTGGGTGACGAGCACGGCGAGCGCGGAGTTAGCACTCCGGAGGCGCTCCTGCAGCTGCTCGCGGACCACAGGCAAGGGACCGAGCGTCGCCGGGTGCGGAGTCGCCCGCTCGGGCGCCGCGGGCTCAAGATCGCACTGCTCCTGGCCATCGTGGTCGCTATCGCGCTCGTCGCCCTGAGCGTGCTGATCTGGGGGAACTTCACGCACCTGGGCTCCGCCGGGGCGGCCTCGGGACAGACGCCGTCGGCGTCCGCGAAGACCGGCGCGAGGGCCGCGGCGTCGAAGTCAGTCGGGGCGGCCACCGCCGTGCGGAAGGCCAGGAAGACGGCGGCGCGCCATACGGCAGCCGAGCCGTGGCACCTCGGTCTTTCCGCCTGGGGGCATCCGACGAAGCGGCGCCTTCCCGATATCTACTTCCGGTGGATGAAATCGCGCTTCTCCTGTGCCTGGTACGCCTCGGACGGCTGCTGGAAGGCGAAGGTCGTCACGCGTCGTGTATGTCCGCACGGGCTCACCGTCGTCGTCGAGCAGATGCAGAACGGCGAGCCGGTGGGGACGGTTGTCGGTTCCAGCAGGCCGCTGGCGGCGGAGACGCCCGCCGTCCTCGAGGTCGACGCGAACCACGCGAACGACGGCGGTCGAGTCGAGTCGATGCTCTGCAACTGACGGGCTGCGCGCTGCTCCGAGGGGCTCCAGAACTCGATTCAAAACGAAGCCTTGTGCCGCCGAGACGCGCTGGAGCGGCCCGTGGCGGCGTCCTCGGTCGCGGCCTAGCGCTGCTATGGCCGACTCCCTGCGTCCTTCCCACGAACCGCCCAGCCCCGCCCGTGGCGAAGCTTCATTTCGAACCGATCTCTCAGCCCTCGCCCGGACCGGACTCGATCGCGTCCTGCTCCGGAGCTGCGGCGCCGACCCTCTCCAGGAGGTCTCGGACGAGCGAGCCGAGCTTCGCCCGCGCGTCGTCGAGGAGGTCCTCCGCCTGGTGCCGGCGCTCCTCGAGCGTCTCCTGCACCTCCGCGACGAGCCGGTCGGCGCGCGCCCGGGCGTCGCGGAGGGCTTCGCCCGCCTCGGCCTCGGCCTGCGCACGGAGCTCCTGCACCTCGGCCTCGACCCGCCCCTTGAGGCTCTCGGCGTCACGCATGACTGCCTCCGCCTCGAGCTCCGCTCCACGTCGGATCCCCTCCGCATCGCGCTCGGCGGCGGCGGTCAGCTCCTGCGCCTCCTGCTCGGCGCGACCACTCGTCTCGGCGGCAACGCGCGCCGCCTCCTCGGTCGCCGCGCGCACGTGCTCCTCGCCCTCGGACTTGAGCCGCTCCGCCTCGATGAGGGCGTCGGCGACGGCCCGCTCGCGAGCGGCGTGACGCTCGAGCTCGGCGCTTATCTCGGACAGACGCTCGCCGGCGTCGGCGAGACTCGTCCGTAGCTCGTCGCGCTCGGCGGTCAGGTCGCGGAGCTTCTGCTCGAGCCGTTCCGTTTCCCCGACGGCGTCGGCGACCGCTCGTTCGCGGCCGGCGTGGTGCTCGAGCTGGGCTGAAACCTCCGACAGGCGCTCGCCCGCGCTCGCAAGGTCCGCCCGTAGCTTGTCGCGCTCGGCGATGAGCGCGCGGTAGTGCGCCTCCAATTCTGCCAGCAGGCTGTCGACCGGCTCGCGCGCGTAGCCGCGAAACGCGATCGGCAGGGTCACCTCACCATCGAAGCGGGTCTCGGTCTCGGTCATGGCGAGAGTTTCCTATTCTCGAAGCCTTCCGGCAAGTCCTGCCTCGGATTCGCGCCGTCAGCCGCCCTGTGGCGCTGTCGGCGCAACGCGAATTCCGCCCGGGGAGAGAAAGGCATCGAGCGTCCCTGTGAGCCCGGAGTGGATCGCGTGTCCGTTCACGCTCAGGTCGAGGTTCGCGAACGAGCCGAAGCGTGCCCAGAGGCGACGGCCTGTGAAGCGAGCAGACTGCCCCTGCTGGATCGTCCCCTCGTACAGCACGCGTCCCTGCGGCCCGCCGGTGCGAAGTTGAACCCAGCAGTCCCCACGGGCGGCGGTGAGGCGCACGGTGACCGGCCTCGCCGGGGCAGGCACGATGGGGTGCTGTGTCCTGGCTCGACTCCTGGCCGAGGACCGGAGGCCGTGGGATCTTCGGTGGGTCGAGGTGGAGGCGGCCGCCGCGGTAGACGTTCCGGCATCCCCGGCGCCGTTCGGAGCCTTCGCCTGCCCGAAGGTCTCCCAGACGGCGACGCCAACGCCGGCGAGCACGAGAGCGGCCGCGATCCCCGCCAGCACGACAAGCGCACGGCGGCCGGGAGCCGCGACCGGCAGGTTGCGCCGCGTACGAGCCTGGCGGCGCTGCCTGTGGCGGGAGAGGAAGTCGAGCAGATCCTCCGGCGCTTCACCGGGCGGCAAGACGTCGGGGCGGTCGTCGGACTTCACGAGAACTCGACCCCTTCTTACCACGATCACGGATGCGCGACGATCTTCTGACGAGGTGGTCCGACTGAGGGAGCCGGCAGAGGCCGCGCGGCGGGCGGAGGAGCATCCGCAGCTGCCGCCCGGCCGCATGCGAGCGCGTCTCCGGCTACGGCGTCATGGGCCTGCCCTTCCGCTCGGGCACATCCTCGGCCTGCGCTGGTGGACGGCCTCTTCCGTCGGCGAGGGATTCACGGACAATGGGTCGCGTGGCGGGGTGGTCTCTGCGCGTCGGGACGGTGAGGCTCATCCGGATGCCGGGCGTGGACGGGATCGAGGCGACACGATGTGTCAGCGCGCTTGACTCCTCGCCACGCGTGCTCGTCCTGACGACCTTCGACCTGCACGAGTACGTGTACGAATCGTTGCGCGCTGGCGCGAACGCCTTCCTGCCCAAGGACGCGCCCGAGCAGCAACTCGTTGCCGCCGTCCGCGTCGTCGCCGACGGCGGCTCACTGTTCTCGCTTCGGTGACTCGCCGCCTGATCGAGCCATTCGCGCGTCCGGTGCCCGCTGAATCTCCGGCGCTCGCAGAGCTGACGGTCCGCGAGCAGGAGGTGCTCCGCCTCGTCGCCCGCGGCCGCTCCAGCGCGGAGATCGCGAACGAGCTCGTCGTCAGCGAGCACGCCGTTGCGAGCATCCTGCAGAAGCTCGATCTTCGGAACCGAGTTCAGGCGGTCGTCTTCGCCTACGAGAACGGACTCGTCCGCGCCGGCGATCCGGCGTGAGCGGCCGCCCGCTCGCCGGCGAGGTGCGTCCGCTCAGGTCCGGCGTCCTTCCCGCCGATAGAGGTGGCGGACCTTGGGCAAGGGGGAACCGCAAGGCCCGCCGAGATTGAGGTTAGGGTTGCTTTCGGCTGGCCCGGCACCCGTGCGTCCGCAGCGACCCCAGCCTCGGTCCTCGTTCACGGATCATCGCGGGTGAGGCATCGGTCGCCGCAGTCAGGGCAAACGGGATGCAGTCGATCGTCCGAGCAGAGGCGAAGCGTCCAGCCCGTGCCGTCATCCGTTCTCGCACGACCGCAGTCGGCGCAGCAGAGGAGGCCGTCGTCGCCTCCAGTGGTGCGGAACCGGCCCCGGAGCCTCTCGATGCGGCTTGGCCTGCGGCCCCCTGCCCTTTCGGCGGGAGGCGGCGGGCCGGCGAGATCCGATCGCACCTGGCCCAGATGCTCCTTCAGCATCGACAGCTTCTCGGCAATCTCCGCGAACGTCGCTTCTCGCGCGATGCTGCCGCCGACAGGCGCCTCGTGCTCTCCGTTCACCGCTCCGCCCAGCCCTCGTCTGACACTGTCATGCCTCGCCGCTCGGAAGCTGCAGCTCGCCTGTAGGACCGCAGTTTAGTAGCGGCTCGGCGGGCGGCGGGCATAGCCCACGCCGTAGCGGTTGGTCGTCGCGACGGGGCGGCCGTGCCGCCAGTCGATCTCGAGGAAGTCGGCTGTCGCCTGGAGCGGTGGGAGGTAGGCGACGATCCGCCGCGTGCGCGTGTCGATCACGTCGCCCGAGCGGCCGACGTAGACGTAGCGCCCGTTGCGGCTGTGCTGGAGCCAGCCGTCGTTCGGCGGCGCGTGCCTGAGCTTGATGCTCGCGACCAGCCGTGGCGCGAAGCGCGGGAGGCGGCTGACGTCGAACACGTGCACGTAGCCGTTGGGCGTGTCGATCAAGTAGAGCTCTCGCTCGTCCGGCGAGAGCGAGATGCCGTGATCAGGAGTTCGGCCGAACGTCTCGCGATCGAACGAGAAGCCCGGGAGGGGCACGGTGTACAGCACCTTCCCGGTGTCGATGCGGCTGACCTGGAAGCCCAGGAAGCTCCTCGCCGTGGTGAAGGCGAGCGTCTGCGAGCCGTTGATCGTGAAGGGGCGGACGCCGGGGCCGTTCAGCGGCCCGAGCTTGCGCACCACCGTGTCGGAGCCCGTGTTCGCCACCTCCAGGTACGGGTAGTCGACGCCGCCGAGATAGAGGAAGCGTCCGCCGGGTCCGATGATCGTGTTGTGGGCACCCGGAGGACCGGCGATGAGGCGGCCGGTCGGCTGCCCGTTCGAGCCGCGGATGATCCGCCAACTGCCGTCCGTCGTCCCCTCACCTGCGGGCATGTAGATCCACCGGCCGTCCGGGCTGATGGCCATGCTGTCGATTCCGAACGCGTACGTGCGATGCCACAGCACCCGGCCACGCCGCAGGTCGTACGCCAGGAGGGAACCGCCGGGCGGCCTCTGCATTCCATACGAGACGTACAGCCTCTCGGTGCGCGGGCAGGCGACGACGCCGTGCAGCGAGCTGCCGATCGCGGGCACGCTGATCGTCTGGACGAGGCGGTTCGCCTGGTCGATCGAGTAGACGTAGACCGCGCCGTCCGAGACCACGTACTCGAAGTGTCTCGTGACGGTCGAGTGCGCGGTGAGCGCCGCCGGCGACCGGCCCCAGTCCCGCGCCGACGTGTCCGAGCGCGAGCGGCCGATGACGACCGCAAGCAGAATCGCGGCGACGGCGACTCCGGTGGCTGCGACTCGACCCCCGAATCGCATTCGACCATCGTTAGCAGCCGGGCATGAGACGCCGCTGAGGCTCGCCTCGCCTCTGCTCTTCGGGCTCGGGCTCAAGTCCGCTCCGCCTCCTTCCGACACTAAGCAGAGATGCGGAGGCACCTCGCGATCGTCGTCGTCCTCGTGTCCATGCTGGCATCCGTCGGCGTCGGCTCATCCGCCGCCTCCATACACGCGCGCGCGCGAGCGACGGCGCTGACCGCCGTTCAGCGAGAGAAGCGCCTCGGGCCGAAGCCGACCCCGCGCTGGTACTGGCACTGGCTTCAACGGCGCCTGGCGGTAGGCAGAGTCGGCGAGCACCCGCGACGGCCACCGCACCGCTTCCGCCCGAAGGAAGGTTCCCCGGCTGTCCCGCGGTGGGCGTTGCGGCGGTTGCACTTCTTCCTGCTCGCTCGGGCGGAAGCCGCGAAGCGAAAGAGCGTCACGCATGCGACGCAGACCGGCACCACAGGAGCAGCCCCGACGAGCGACGGCGAGAGCTACGAGGAGGCGACCTCGTATACGCGGACGCGGCCCTCGTTCACACCGACCCGGACCATCGGCGTGAGCAGCGCCTCCGAGCTCGACGCCGCGATCGCGAACCTGCAGCCGGGTGACCTCGTCGAGGCCACGAAGAGCTTCGCCGTGAGCGGCGAGACCGTCATCAAGAACCGGCTGGCGGCCCCGGCCGAGCTCGACCTCTCCGGCGTCTACTTCGTCTACAGCGGCGGCGACGCCCTGCCGGCCGTCTGGCTCGACAACGCCGAGAACCTCTTCATCTACGGCGGCGACCTCAGCACAGCCGACACGGGTGGCACGTGTCTTCTCGACTACGGCTCGCAGCACGTCCTCTGGTGGGGTTTCGAGGCGCATGACTGCGGCAGCGGCGGGTTCTCCGCGATGCCGGTCGGGGCCGCGGTCGCGTACGACGACTTCCAGGGCGAGATCACCAGGGTGGGCGAGAACCTCGCCCGCGACCCGCACATGGAGAAGGGCAGCGGCCTCCACGGCGTCCTGCTCTGGGACTCCGGCAACGGGTATGCGTTCACGAACAACCGCTTCGCCTTCTACTGCCACGACATCGCCGTCGGAGCCGCGGTCGAGGTCGGGAACAGCGTCGCCGCGAACGCGACCGGAAACGTCCTCTACCTGAAGGCGGTCGGCCTGACGTTCGTCTCCACGATCCAGACGGGTGGGAACGGCATCGAGTACTGGGGCGCTCTCGGTCTCGGCATGGACGTGAAGTACCTCGAGGTCGACGACGCGGAAGGTCGCGCAATCGACACGAACGGCCTCTATCCCGGCGTGAGCCTCACGGGCGTGACCGTCGAGTATGGGCGCGCGTCGGACACGAACCAGAACGCGCGGCTGAACGAGCCGGACAACCAGCTCCCCTGGGACTGGCGAGGCGCCATCGTCTACGAGCAGGTTCGGCCCGCTCGCTGAGTTGTCGCACGGCTCACGCCCGAGGCGACGCGCCATGCTGCTCCGTCACCAGGCGAGCCTCCGCACCACCGTGTTGCCGGCCCGGTCGCGGAGGATTAGCCGCGCCACCGTGACCCGCGCCGGGAGCCGGACGTCGATCGTCCGGCGGGCGGCGATCAGCACCGCCGGGCGGTGCGGTACGTGACTGCCGACGATCGACATGGACGACACCTCGCTGACGCGGAGCCTCAACAGGTGGCCGCGGGAGCTGCGCGTCGTCGCGAGCGTGAGGAGCCGCGGCGGTTTGTTGTCTACCCTGAGAACGAACGGGTTCGTGCACGCCTGCCGGCGGTTGACGAAGACCACGGCTCGCAACTGTGCGATCCGGTTCGACGGGAGCCGTCTGGTCTGCACTGCGAGGCGAATGACACCCCCGCTCCGCTCGCGGCCGGAGACGAGCTGACGCCCTTGGCGCGTCGTCACCCGGGCCGTGATTCCCGCGGCGACGCTCGTGTCCACCGTCACCACGACCCGACCGTGGACCCAGTGGGTGGGAACCGGCCTCGCGAAGCTGCACGAGGCATAGGTCCGGCTCTTGCCCGACGACGGCAGCTGGCAGCCGGAGCCGCAGGACGAGTCAGGCGTCTCGCGGAAGGGTGCCGCGAGCTGGAGCGCGAGCTCCTTGACGGCGTAGTTCGGCGTCAGCTGGTCCGAGAAGGCGTCCGCATCGACCCCGGAGTAGATCGTCAGCCCGGTCTGGTCGCTGATCACGCCGTACGACCACGCGAGCGGCCAGCCGCCCTGCGGGATGTTCTTGTTCGCGGCGACGAGCGCCGGAACCCAGTTCGCGGTCCCCGTCGCCATCGCGCTCATGTCGTTGATCATGTTCCTGTCGCTGACGAGCTGGTTCGGGTCGAGGTAGTACGGGCTGGCGGGGTTGTCGCTGGCGAGGAAGTCGACGCCGCCGGGGAAGGAGACGACGGAGCTGTTCGACTTGCCGTTCTCGCCGCTCGCCGTATCGGAGAACGGGTGGAGGAACGTCGAGTAGCTCTGGGACCCCGTGTCGTCGGCGTCCCAGATGATCACCTTGTGCGTGCGCGCGAAGGCGTTGATCGCCGCCTGTCCGCTCGCCGAGATGTCGCTCCACCGGATCCCGTACAGGATCAGGGTGTCGAACGGCGCCAGGGCGGCGGTCGCGACCTGACCGGCGGGAAGCTGGCTGAAGTGGTAGGCGGCGAGTCGCGGGTCGCTGACCGGTAGCGGCGGTATCCCGTAGTAGCCGGGGTAGCTGGCCGGCGCGAATCCCGGGATCACCGCGACGGCCGAGCTCGGCTGCGTACCTCCACCGGCTCCCCGGCCGTGGGCGGGCTTTCCCAGGAGCGCGAGCGAGAGCGCCAGCGCGGTGAGCGCCGCGACGAGGATACGGGTGCGTCGCGGCCGAACCTGGTTCGCCGCCGCCCGTCGCCCCGTCCTATCCCCCTTGTGGATGTTTCGCACGACCGTCCGGCCGATCTATAGCCGCGCGCGGGCCAGGCTAAACGGAACCGTCATCCGCGCACCGCCCCGGGATAGCTGGCCACGATCCCGCGGTCGCTGAGGACGCGAGCGGACTTCCGCCCGAGGAAGAACAGACCCGAGGCCGCGTCGAGAGCTGCCGGACGGCGAACGAGGAAGCGGTCGAGATACTTGAGCCAGAAGGCGCTGAAGTCTTCCGGCGGCGTGGAGGAGGTGACGGGTCGTCCTCGACGGCGCCACGCTGAGCAGGAAGAACGTCCACGCCCACGCCAGGGCGGTCGCCGTCCCGCCGACGATGCCGCTGTCGAGCTCGTCGAAGGCGCGAACAGGCGGCGGTAGCCCTGGTGCGTCCAACGGTGGAAGTCGCTCGCTCCCCCGCGAACCGGCTGCAGGAACGCGTCCTCCGCGTAGACGAATCCCCTGTCGGCCAGGACACGGTGGATCTCCGCCACCGCCTGCTCCGGGTCGGGCACCTGAGCGAGGACGCCCTGGATCACCACGGTGTCGAAGCTGCCGTCTGCACCTTGCTGTTGCGCCTCAAGGCGTGTGCCAGCCGGCTGTAGTTGCGACGGCTGCCGTAGCTTCGGCTGAGTGAGGGCAGAACGTTCTCCACCTCCCGAATCCGCCGGGAGGCGGCGGCCGTCGCGGCGGTCTCCCCGACCTCGTCAGCGTGGCGATGCTACCAGCGTCCGGGGGGCGAGAATCGCCTCGTACAGGGACTGCATGCGCTCGCCCCACGCCGCTAGCGAACGCTCCGCCTCGACGTGCGCGCGCGCCGCGACACGCTGGTCATCGGTCGTACGGAGCTGGATCTCGATCGCGTCTGCCAGCGCCGGCGGCTCGAGCGCGACGGCGCGGTACGCCGCGAGCTCGTCGGCCAGCGTGTCGCCGGGGATGTTTCCGGCGACGACCGGGACGCCGGACGCGAGCGCCTCGAGCACGGCGAACGGCATCCCCTCGCCGCGGCTCGGGAGCGCGAACACGTCGGCCGCGGCGAGCAGCTGCTCGACGTCCTCGGCGTGCGGGAGGATCATGAGGTCGTCCTGGACGCCGAATCGCCGGGCGTCCGCGTCTGCCTCGACGCCCGCGCCGACCGTCACGGCCGTGACCTCGAGGCCGCGGCGGCGCAGCTCGGCGATCGCGGCGCAGAAGAGGTCACCCCCCTTGAGATGCCACGACCAGCCGTAGTGCAGGACGACCGGCTTCTCGATCGCCAGCCCCAGCGCCGCGCGCGCGGCGGCGCGCGCATGCGGCGGCGCGGGACTGAACCGCGCGGTGTCGATTCCGTTCGGGAGGTAGAGCGTCTGGCGACGGGAGGCGCCGCGCCGCACGAGCTCCCGCACCAGGTGCGGCGCGACGCACACGATCGCATCCACCAGCCGCCGCCCGAGCATGTACTTCACGAGGCCGCGTAGGCGCGCGGGAGGGGTGGAGCGAAGGAACGAGTGTGCGTGCCAGACGACGTGGGCATTCAAACGGCGCGACGCGACGAGCGCCGCCGGAAGGTCGTATCTCGTGAAGTGCGTGTGCAGGATGACCGTCTCCTCCTCCGCCACGAGCCGTGCCACCGCGGCGCGTGACGGCGGCAGGTAGGCGACCTCGAGCTCGTCCGCGAGGGCGCGCCCCCAGGCGCGACCGCGTGCCTCCTCCGGAAAGACGGCGATTGCCCGCCAGCCCTGCCCCTGCGCGCGCAGGAGCGCTTCACGCACCATCGGCACGAACGACCCCGAGTACGCCGCCTCGTAATCGGCGAGGTGGATCAGGCAAATCCGCAGGGCGTGAGTAAAGCAGTCGCGGCTCCGACGAACGCTTGTCGACCGGGGTGACAATGGGGTATCGACTCCGAAGTCGCCCCCATCGGCAGCGACGCGCCCGCGGCGCCCGCTCACCTGGCGTGGCGGGTCTCGCCTCCTGCGGTGGCGAAGGCGGCGTTGGCGTTCACGGGCGGCGGGATCTTCGTCGTGTGGGCGTGGCGCGACGGTGGCTACGCCCCCGAGGAATGGCTACCGGGCGGGCTCCTCCTGCTCGCGCTCCTGTGCACGGCAGCAGCGTCGAGTGAGGTCCGGGCGCGGCTACGCACTCGGCCCATGCCGCTGGTCTTGCTGGGTCTCTACGTCGCTTGGAGCTACACATCGATTCTCTGGGCGCAGGTTCCCGGCGACGCGGTCGACGGCGCGAACCGGACGCTCGTCTACTGGCTTGCGTTCGCGCTGTTCTGCGGCCTCGGGCCGTGCGAGACGTTGGGGAAGACCGTCGTCGGCGGATGGGGTCTCTCACTCGCCAGCCTCGGGATGGTCGCCCTGGCCGAAGCGGCAACGGCGGCAACGCCCGCCGGCCACTTCGTCCTCGGGCGTCTGGCGGCGCCGATCAGCTATCCGGACGGGGACGCAGCCCTCTTCCTGTCGGCGTGCCTCCCGCTGCTGGTGCTCGCGTCCCGGCGGGAGGCGCATGTCGCATCGCGGCTCGCGACCGGCGTCGCCGCGGCCGTCCTCGCGGACCTCGGCGTGCTCTGCCAGA
This sequence comes from Gaiellaceae bacterium, assembly GCA_039583515.1. Lineage (GTDB taxonomy): Bacteria > Actinomycetota > Thermoleophilia > Gaiellales > Gaiellaceae > Palsa-739. The sequence continues at coordinate 4,483 of JAVKST010000024.1, read as the reverse complement.
GCCGCGGCTCGCTGTTCGCGCTGCCCTGCGCGCTCCTGCTCTACCTCGCCGTGGCCCGCAACCGGCTCCGCGCCTTCGCCCACCTGGCCGTCACGGCCGTTGCCGTGGCCCCTGCGGCGCCGGCCCTGCTGCACGTCTACTCCGCCGTCGTCGCGGGTCACGGCCGAGCGACGGCGACCGCAGACGCCGCCGCCTGGATCGCCGTGAGCGCGGGGCTGGCGGCCTGCGGCTTCGGCGTCCTGGTCTTCCTCGAGCGACGGGTGCGCGTTTCCCGCCGCGCCAGCATCCTGATCGGTAGGGTGCTCGTGGCCACCGCGGCGGCGGCGGTCGTCTCGGCAGCCGTTCTCGTCGCCGGGGCGCATCCGCTAGGGCGTGCGGAGCGGGGCTGGCGCGACTTCACGACGAACAGGGCCGCTGCGCCGACGACCCTCCATTTCGCCGCCGGTCTCGGCACGAGCCGCTACGACGTCTGGCGGATCGCGCTGCGGCAGTTTCTGGCGCATCCGCTCACCGGAGTCGGGACCGACAACTACCTCGTCGGCTATCTCCGGCAGCGACGGACGACCGAGGTCTCGCGGTATCCCGAGAGCGTGGAGCTGCGGACGCTCTCGGAGACCGGGATCGTCGGGGCGGCCCTCTTCCTCGGCTTCCTCGCTGTCGTCTTCCGGCGCGCCGTGCGCGCGGCGCGCCGATCGGCGTCGCCGGGAGTTGCGCTCGCCTGCTTCGTCGGGTGCGGCTACTGGCTCTCCCACGCATCGATCGACTGGTTCTGGGAGCTACCGGCACTCACGGGTGCGGCGCTCGCGTTGCTCGCGATCGCTGCGGCTCCTGCTCGAGCCGCCTTGCCGTCGCCCCTGCCGCGGCGGCCGGCAGGTCCCGCGCTGCCTGCCGGTGCGATGGCGGCTCTGGCCGCAGCGGCGGTGCTGGCGCTTCCGTGGGCGTCCGTCAGCCTCGTAGACGCGGCCGTGGCGCGCGGCGCTGGCCCGAGCGCCTATTCGCTTCTCCACACCGCCGCCCTCCTGAACCCGTTCAGCGAGCAGCCGGCGCTTGCCGAGACGACGCTCGCCGCGAACGCGCGGAACCGGGCACGCGAGCGGCGCGCGCTATTGCAAGCCTTGCGGCGCAACCCGTTCGACTGGTACGCGTACTTCATGCTCGGCATCGTCGACGGGCGCGAGCACCACCCGACGCGTTCCAGGCGTGAGCTCGCGCGGGCACACCGGCTGTCCCCCCGGGATCTCGTCATCGTCTACGCCCAGCGGCGGCTCCGGGTGGGAGAGCCGCTCACCGAGCGTCAGGTCGGGCAGATCTTGCGCGAGGTGAGCTCGACCCTGCGGGGAGTTCGTCAGCGCTGAGCCGTTTCCAGGATTAGCGTGGTGCCCGTCCGGGAAACTCGATCGGGTCACTCAGCTCGGGAGATGCGTGTGAAACGGTTACTGCTCTTCGTCGCGGTCGCTGCGACGGCGCTCATGTTCTCGTCGGCGGCGCTCGCGAACTCGATCACGTGTGCCCACGGATCCACCTGCCACTCGGGCAATCTCGAGGGGCCCTCCGGCACCGGACGCGGCACCCTGCCGTTCACGGGCCTCGACCTCGCCGGGATCGCCGGCGTAGCTGCGCTACTGCTGGTAGCGGGTGTGACGCTGCAGGTCGCGAGCCGACGCTGGCAGTAGGCGTCCGGGTTGAGCGTGGCGGATCTCGTCCCGCCGCGGGCTGACGCGTCCGCTCGCCAGGTGCGGCGTGCCGAGCCGAAGCAGTGGCCGGAGCGGGGGCGGTTGCTGTGCGTCTACCAGCACGCGCCGACGCCGGGCGCACCCGGCATCTACCGCCACCGTCGCTACTTTGCCGAGCTCGTCAGGCGCGGGTGGAGCGTCGACGTCGTCTCGACTCCTCGCAACTACATGACGGGGAGCGTTCCAGCGGCCTACCGGAAGCCGTTCAGGAGCGAGACGATCGAGGGGATCGACCATCACTGGGTCTGGACGCCGGGCGGCATCCACGGCTCGCGACGGGCCAGGGTCGTCAACTACGCAGCCTTTGCGGCAGCTGCCGCAGCGCGGGCGCTGACGCTGCCCCGCCCCGATGTCGTGCTCGTCTCGTCTCCCCCGCTGCCGGTGGCGGCCCTCGGGCCGCTGCTCGCGTTGCGGTTCGGCTGCCCGTGGCTGCTCGAGATCCGAGACATCTGGCCGGAATCCGCTGCATCGGTGGGATGGCTCCGCACCGACGGATTGACGTACGAGCTTCTCGCGCGCTTCGCGAGGTCGGTCACGACGCGGGCGCCGGTCGTGATCGTGCCGACGCCCGGGCTCGAGCCGCTCACCCGCACGCACGGCGCTCGCCGGATCCGCACCCTCCCCGGGATCGTGCGACCGCGGCCGGCGGATCCCGGCCGGCGCCGTCTCACGCGGGCACGTCTCGGCATCGGCGAGCAGGAGTGCGTCTTCCTGTACCTCGGCGCGATCGGCGTCGCCAACGGGCTCGACGCACTGGTCGAGGCGGTCGAGTCGCTTCCGGCTCACGTCGCGGCACGAGTGCTCGTCGTGGGGGACGGCAGTGCGCGACGCTCGTTCGCCGAAGCCGTCAGCGCCCCGCGCCTGGACCGGATCATGCTGCTCGCGCCGGTAGGACAGGACGGGGCGGCCGATCTCCTCGCCGCCGCAGACGTCGGGCTGCACCTCCTCCGCTCCGATCCGATCTTCGCCTCCGCGCTGCCCACCAAGGCGCTCGAGTACCTCGGCGCCGGGCTGCCCTTCGTGACGACGGTGCCCGGACTTCCTTCCGAGGTCGCGGTCGCCGGTGGAGGCGCAGCCGTCTCGTCCCCTGCCGAGCTGGGGCGCGAGCTCGCGTCGTGGGCGGCGACGAGCCCGGAGCAGCGGCTGGAGCGTGGCCGGCAGGCTCTCCGCTACGGGCTCGAGGAGTTCGGACTCGAGCGGAGCGTCGCGCGACTGGAGGCGTTGCTCGAGGAGGTGCTCGCCGAGCGGCGGCATGGCTAGCCCGAGGCGATCGCTGCAGCTGCCACGCCGGGACAGGCTCGTCCTCTGCTACCACGCTGTCAGCCCGGACTGGCCGATCGGCCTCGCCGTCACGCCGACGGCGCTCGAGTCGCAGCTGACGCTCTTGCTGCGCCGCGACTATGTTCCAGCGACCTTCTGGGAGGTCGTGCACCGGCCGCCCGCCCACCGCTGCTTCGCCGTCACCTTCGACGACGGCTGGGTGTCCGTCGTGCGCCACGGCGTCCCCGTCCTGCGCCGCCTCGGCGTGCCAGGGACGATCTTCGTCGCCCCCGGGCTCGTCGACGCACATCGGCAACGGCTGCGGGGGACGGTGATCGACGCGTGGCAGGAAACGCCCTACGGCGAGGAGCTCCACTGTCTCTCCTGGCAGGAGCTGAGGGAGCTCTCGCAGGACGGCTGGGAGATCGGCGCCCATTCGATGACCCACCCTCTGCTGACCCAGGTCGACGACGAGACACTGGCGTGGGAGCTGCAGGAATCGAAGCGGCGCTGTGAAGAGATGCTCGGCCTCCCCTGCCGCACGATGGCCTATCCGACCGGTGATTTCGACGAGCGGGTGGAGGAGGCGGTCGGCGCCGCAGGCTACGAAGGCGCTGCCACGTTACCGCGACGCTTCGACGAGGCGCGCCCGCTCGCCTGGCCGAGAATCTCCGTTCAGCGGCGGGACGGCGACCGCGCGTTCCGGGTCAAGGTCTCGCCGCTCGTGCGGGCGCTACGCCGCTCCCCTGTCTGGCCTCTCCTCGACGGGCTTCGCGTTCGGGTCACCCGGCGGCCGGCGGCCGGCCCTGCGGCTCAGTCGTAGGCGTCGCCCACGGTGGCCGGCCGCGGCGCCGAGCTCGCGATCGCAGCAGGAGCCCGGTCACCCTGCAGGACGACCAGCAACGTCCGCAGGAGGATCGCCAGGTCGACCGTGAGGCTTCTGTGGCGGAGGTACCAGAAGTCGTACGAGAGCTTGGTGGCCGTCTCGTCGGCGCCCGCGGCGTAGCCCTGCCGCACCTGAGCCCACCCGGTGAGGCCCGGCTTGATCAGGTGCCGGTGGGTCCAGTACGGAACGCGTTGACTGAGCTCGGCGAGGAATTCCGGCCGCTCCGGCCGCGGCCCGACGAGGGACATCTCTCCGCGCAGAACGTTCCAGAGCTGCGGGAGCTCGTCGAGTCTGAGGCGGCGCATCAGGCCGCCCGTCCCCGTCAGTCGCGGATCGTGGGAGAACGACCAGACGGCCTCTCCCGCGGGCTCGGCATCCGCCTGCATCGTCCGGAACTTGTAGATCGTGAACAGCTTCCCGTGCTCCCCCAGGCGCACCTGTCGCAGGATCAGCGGGCCGTCCGTCCCGCGAACGAAGAGCGCCAGGAGCGGGAACAGCGGCAAGGTGAGGATCAGGAGCATCAGGGCGCCGACGAGGTCCAGGAGACGCTTGATCCGGCGTGAGTAGCGGCGCTGGTAGAGGTGCAGCACGCTCATGAACCACT
>JAVKST010000023.1:0-25300 GCA_039583515.1 Gaiellaceae bacterium | reverse complement strand
CGCCCGCCACGTTGACGAACACGTCCGCCTGGGCGAGCGCGACTCCGGCGTGGCGCGAGAGGACGGCGACGATCATTGCCAGCCGCTTCGGGTCGACGCCGGTGGCGACCCGCCGCGGCATCGCCAGCTCGCTCTGCGCGACGAGCGCCTGGATCTCGAGCAGGATCGGACGCGTCCCCTCGAGGGCGCAGGCGACGGCGGCGCCGGGCTCCCCGGCGACGGTGCGTCCGAACACCGCCGACGCGTCGGGGACGCCGGCGAGGCCGGTGCCCGTCATCTCGAAGACGCCGAGCTCGTTCGTCGAGCCGAAGCGGTTCTTGACCGCGCGCAGTACGCGGTGGGCGTGGTAGCGGTCGCCCTCGAACTGGAGGACGCAGTCGACGAGGTGCTCGAGCACGCGCGGCCCGGCGACCGAGCCCTCCTTCGTGACGTGGCCGACGAGGATCGTCGCCACGCCGCATTCCTTGGCCACGCGCAGCAGCCGCGCCGCCGCCTCGCGCACCTGGGCGACCGACCCCGGCGCCGAGCCGATGTCGGCGGCGTGCAGCGTCTGGACGGAGTCGATCACGCAGGCGTCCGGACGCTCGGCACGGAGCGTCTCGCACACGGTCTCGAGCTCCGTCTCGGCGAGGATCTGGACGTTCGCGGGACCCCCGAGCCGGTCGGCGCGCAGCTTGACCTGCGCGGCCGACTCCTCGCCCGTCACGAGCAGCGCCTTCCGGCTCGCGCTGATCGCCTGCAGCGCCGTGAGGAGGAGCGTCGACTTGCCGACACCCGGCTCGCCGCCGAGGAGGACGAGCGACGCCGGGACGAGCCCGCCGCCGAGGACGCGGTCGAGCTCGGCCACGCCGGTGCCGATGCGGCCGGCCTCCTCGACCTCGACGTCGACGAGCCGCAGCGGAGCTCGTGCGGCGGCAACCGGCGCAGCGCCTCCGGCGGAGGCGACGACCTCCTCGACGAGCGTCCCGAAGGACGAGCAACCAGGGCACTTGCCGAACCAGCGGCCCGCGGTGTACCCGCATTCGGTGCAGCTGAACTGCACGGCCGCTGCCTTCGCCTTCGCCACCGCCCAACAGTACGGTCGCCGGCGGACGCCGAGGTGACGCGATCCCGGCGGCTTCTCGCCGAGAGCGAGGAAGCGGCCCCACCGCAGGGGGCCGCCATTCGCTCGGAGGGGGACTCGGGCCCCCGCCGCATCGGGGCCCGTCGTCGAGCGACATCCTCCGTCCTCGGCCCCGCTTGACGCGTCCCCTGTCGGGTGGTTCACCTCGGCGCTTCACCGGCGGCGGGTGCGGAAAAGCCGCAACGCGGTTCCGCGCCGCCCCCGCTGCCGCTCGAAGCGGGCGCCCCGACGATGCACGACATGGCATCTACGACCACTCGTCATCCTCGCACTCGGCGCGAGAGGCGGGAACGCGGAAGACCACCGCGCCGCCGGGCGCGTAACAGCCGGCGGTCACGGAAGACGCGAGAGGGCGGCACGAGCCGCCCTCTTCGTCATTCCTCTTCGCCTGACGGCTCGTCGTCGTCTGTCGAGGCGGGCGGCTCGTCGGCGGGCACGGTCACCTTCTCGGGGGTGACGTCGCCCGGGATGAAGGTGATATCCACCTCGTCGCCGGGCTCGCCGTCGTCAGTGCGCGTGCGAGCGACGAGGATCGTCGAGCCGGGCTCGAGCTCCCGTCCGAGCACGAAGTCGGCGAGCGGGTCCTCGATGAAGCGCTGGATCGCTCGGCGCAGCGGCCGGGCGCCCATCGCGGGGTCGTAGCCCTTGTCGACGAGCAGCTCCTTCGCCTCGTCGGTGAGCTCGATCGTGACCTCGTGGATCGCCATCTGCTCGCGTAGGCGGCGGAGCAGCAGGTCGACGATCGACATGATCTCGTCCCTCGAGAGCTTGTGGAAGACGATGATCTCGTCGATCCGGTTGAGGAGCTCGGGCCGGAAGACCTTCTTCAGCTCGCCCATCACGCGGGACTTCATCTCCTCGTAGGAGAGACCGCTCTCGTCGCCGACGGTGAAGCCGAAGCCCGTGTTCTTCGAGATCTGTGCCGCCCCGATGTTCGAGGTCATGATCACGATGGTGTTGCGGAAGTCGACGCGGCGCCCCTGCGCGTCCGTCAGCTTCCCCTCCTCCAGGATCTGGAGCAGGATGTTGAACACGTCCGGATGCGCCTTCTCGATCTCGTCGAGCAGGAGCACGGAGTACGGCTTGCGGCGCACCGCCTCGGTGAGCTGGCCGCCCTCGTCGTAGCCGATGTAGCCGGGAGGGGAGCCGACGAGCCGGGACACGGAGTGCTTCTCCATGTACTCCGACATGTCGACCTGGATCATCGCGTCCTCGTCGCCGAAGAGGAACTCGGCGAGCGTGCGCGCGAGCTCGGTCTTCCCCACGCCCGAGGGGCCGAGGAAGATGAACGAGCCGGTGGGCCGCTTCGGGTCCTTGATCCCCGCGCGGGCGCGGCGGATCGACTTCGAGACCGCGACGATGGCCTCCTCCTGGCCGATCACGCGCTTGTGCAGCTCCTCCTCCATCCGGATCAGCTTCTGCGACTCCGCCTCGGTGAGCTTGAAGACCGGGATGCCCGTCCACATCGAGACGATGTCCGCGATCTCCTCCTCGCCGACCTCGGGCTGCTCCTCGGCGCCTTCCGAGGTCCGCCACTGGTCCTCCAGCTCGCGCTTCTTCTGCGTGAGCTTCCGCTCCTTGTCGCGGAGGGAGGCGGCCTTCTCGAACTCCTGGTTCTCGATCGCCGCTTCCTTCTCCGTGCGGACGCGGTCGATCTCTTCCTCGAGCTCGCGGTGCCGCGGCGGCGCCGACATCGACTTGATCCGCAGCCGCGAGGCGGCCTCGTCGATCAGGTCGATCGCCTTGTCCGGGAGGTGGCGGTCCTGGATGTAGCGGTCGGAGAGCTCGGCCGCCGCCTTGAGCGCCTCGTCGGTGATCGTGACGCGGTGATGCGCCTCGTAACGGTCGCGCAGGCCGCGGAGGATCTGCACCGAGTCGTCGACGGACGGCGCCTCGACGCGCACCTGCTGGAAGCGGCGCTCGAGCGCGGCGTCCCGCTCGAGGTACTTGCGGTACTCGTCCAGCGTCGTCGCGCCGATCGTCTGCAGCTCGCCGCGGGCGAGCGCGGGCTTGAGGATCGAGGCCGCGTCGATCGCGCCCTCGGCAGCGCCCGCTCCGACGAGGTTGTGCAGCTCGTCGATGAACAGGACGATGTCGCCCCGCTGCTGGATCTCCTTCATGACCTTCTTCAGCCGCTCCTCGAACTCGCCGCGGTACTTCGAGCCGGCGACGAGCGCCGCGAGGTCGAGGCTGTAGATCTGCTTCCCCTTGAGGATCTCCGGCACCTGGTTCGACGAGATGCGCTGCGCCAGGCCTTCCACGATCGCCGTCTTGCCGACACCCGGCTCGCCGATCAGAACGGGGTTGTTCTTCTGGCGGCGCGCGAGGATCTGCATGATCCGCTCGATCTCCGTCTGGCGGCCGACGACCGGGTCGAGCTTGCCCTCCTGCGCCTGCTTCGTGAAGTTGCGGCCGAACTGGTCGAGCAGCTTCGACGACTTGGACTTCTCGCCGCCGGGGCCGCCGCCCGCGCCGCCGCCCTGCCGCCGCCCGGGGCCGGAGAGCATGCGGATGATCTCGTTGCGGATCTTCTCCGCGTCGGCGTCGAAGTCGAGCAGGATGCGCGCGGCGACGCCCTCGTTCTCGCGCACGAGACCGAGCAGGATGTGCTCGGTGCCGATGTAGTTGTGGCCCAGCGAGAGCGCCTCACGCAGCGCGAGCTCGAGCACCTTCTTCGCGCGCGGGGTGAACGGGATCTGCCCCGTCGTCACCTCGTCGCCCTGGCCGACGATCCGCGCGACCTGCGCCCGCACTTCCTCAACCGTGATGTCGAGGGACTCGAGCACCCGCGCCGCAAGTCCCTCTTCCTCGCGGAGCAGTCCGAGCAGGATGTGCTCCGTGCCGATGTAGTTGTGCTTGAGCGCCCGCGCCTCGTCCTGCGCGAGGACGACCACCTGGCGAGCCCGTTCGGTGAAGCGTTCGAACAAGGTCCCTCGACACCCCTTTCCTGTGAAATGTCATCCGCCGGTCGAGGTTCGCCCATCGTAGCCGACCCCCTCGGCTGTACCGAGTCGTGTCCGGAGCCGCTAGTCCCGCGAACGCAGCGCCGGAAACAGGATCACGTCGCGGATCGTGTCCCGCCCCAGAAGCACCATCGCCAGCCGGTCGATCCCGATCCCGATCCCGCCGTTCGGCGCCATCCCGTACGACATCGCCGCGACGTAGTCCGGGTCGCCCGGCTCCGCCTCGACGTCGCCCGCCTCGCGCTCGGTCTCCTGCATCGCGAAGCGCTGCGCCTGCTCCTCGGAGTCGTTGAGCTCGCTGAACGCGTTCGCGAACTCCATCCCGCAGACGACGGCCTCGAAGCGCTCGACGAGCGTCTCGTCGCCGTCCGTCGTGCGCGCGAACGGCGAGAGCTCGATCGGCCAGTCGTAGACGATCGTCGGCTGGATCAACTCCGGCTCGACGAAGTGCGAGTACGCGTGGTCGGCGAGCTGCGACCACGTGCGGTCGCGGGCGACGTCGACGCCGGCCTCCGTCAGCTTCGCGCGCAGCTCCGCCTCGTCGCGCGTCCAGACGCCGTGGGCGTCGAGCGCCTCGACGAAGCGCACCTCCCGCCATTGCGAGAGATCGACATCGTGGCCGCGGAAGTGCGTCTTCGTGCCGCCGATCGTCGCGCCGGCGGCGCGCGCGACGAGCTGCTTCATCCGCGCCGCCGTGTCCTTGTAGTCCGCGTACGCCTCGTACCACTCGACCTGCGTGAACTCGGGCGAGTGCTTGTACGAGGTGCTCTCGTTGCGGAAGTCCTTAGACAGCTCGTAGACCTTCTCCAGCCCGCCGACGATCAGCCGCTTGAGGTAGAGCTCGTCCGCGATGCGGAGGTAGAGGTCGGCGTCGATCTCGTTCGAGTGAGTGGCGAACGGCTCGGCGAACCCGCCGCCGTAACGCGGCTGGAGGATCGGCGTCTCGACCTCGACGAAGCCTTCGCCGTCGAGGTAGGCGCGGATCGCGCTCACCATCCGCGCGCGGAGGATCGCGTCGCGCCGGGCCTCCTCGTTCATCAGCAGGTCGAGGTAGCGCTTGCGGTAGCGCAGCTCGGTGTCGGCGACGCCGTGGAAGGTGTCGGGCAGCGGCGCGCGGATGCGCGCGAGCACCTCCAGCTCGTCGACCTGGAGCGACGGCTCGCCGCGGCGGGAGCGGGCCGGCGAGCCGGCGACGCCGGCGACGTCGCCGAGGTGGAGGTCGCCGACGCTCTCCCCTGGGCAGATGAGCTGGATTCGCCCCGAGCGGTCGACGAGGTCGAGGAAGACGAGCTTCCCCATGTCTCGGCGGGCCATGATCCGTCCTGCGAGGCGGCGCTTCGTCCCGGCGCTCCCGCTGGGCTCGAGCTGCTCCGCCTCGGCGCGGACGGCTGCGACCTCGTCCCGGTCGGGAAAACGCTTCGGCAGGCCCATGGCGGGCGAGTCTAGTGGGCTGCGATCGCCTTCCCTACGAGCACGCCCTGCGCGAGGAACGACGCCCTGCCGTGCTTCCTCCGTGGCAGCGCCCGAACGCGCGAGCAGAGGGTACTCGCCTACGCCGCCTTGATCTCCATGATCTTGTACTTCATCGCGCCGCGCGGAGCGGCTACCTCGACGACGTCGCCCTTCTTGTGGCCGATGATCGCCTTTCCGACCGGCGATTCGTTGGAAAGCTTCATCTCGGCCGGATTGGCCTCGGCGGAGCCCACGATGTGGTACTCGAACGTCTTGTTCGAGCCCATGTCCTTGAGCTTCACCTTGGTCCCGACCGAGACCTCACCGGACTTCTGGGCGGCGGTGATCTCCTTCTTCGTCACCACCCGTGCATTCTTCAGCCGCTCCTCGAGCATCGCGATGCGCGCCTCGAGGTGCGCCTGGTCGTTCTTGGCCGAGTCGTACTCCGCGTTCTCGGCGATGTCGCCGAACTCCCGCGCGATCCGTATCCGCTCTGCGACCTCGCGCCGACGCTCGGTCGAGAGGACCTCGATCTCCTCCTGGAGCTTCTTGTAGCCCTCCGGCGTGAGGATGATTTCCTTCACGATTCCTCCTGGCCCCAACAAAAACGGCCGGTCGACCCCCGCCCGGCGGGGGCGGATGGTACCCCGGCCGTCAACGCTCGTCAACAGACCCTGGATACCATCGTGCGATGCGCGTGAACCTTTGGGAGTCCTGGTGCGTCGGCGCCGTCGAGGTGCCCACGCGGGTCGTGCTCGCGCCGATGGCAGGCGTGAGCGTCCAGGCGTTCCGGCGGCAGGGACGGCGCTTCGGCGCCGGCCTCGTCTGCTCGGAGATGGTCTCATCGTCCGGGATCGAGCACCGCAACGAGCGCACGTTCGGCTACCTCCGCGTCGCGTCCGACGAGCATCCGCTCGCGATCCAGATCTTCGGCGCCGAGCCGCGGGCGATGGCGGAAGCGGCGCGGGCGGTCGAGGCCGCCGGCGCCGACATCGTGGACATGAACTTCGGCTGTCCCGTCAGGAAGGTGACGAAGACGGGGGCCGGCGCGCACCTGATGCAGGACCACGAGCTCGCGTGCCGGGTCACCGCGGCGGTGGCGTCGGCGGTCTCCGTGCCGGTGACCGTGAAGATGCGCCGAGGCGTCGAGAACGGGTCGCGCGCGTTCCTCGAGCTCGGGCCGCGGCTCGTCGAGGAGGGCGCGCAGGCGCTGACGCTCCATCCCCGCTCGGCGCAGCAGATGTACACGGGGGAAGCCGACCACTCGCTGACGGCGGAGCTGGTCGACGCGGTGCAGGTGCCGGTGGTCGCGTCGGGCGACGTCACGTCGCGGGCGAGGGCGCTCGAGGTGCTCGAGATGACCGGTGCCGCCGCCGTCATGGTCGCGCGCGGCGCGCAGGGCAATCCGTGGGCGCTCCGGGAGATCCTCGAGGGCGGCGACTTCCGCCCGACGCGCGAGGAGGTCGCCGCGGAGCTGATCGTGTTCATCCGGGAGACCGTGCGCGAGCTCGGCGAGCAGCGCGCCCTCGGCTTCCTGAAGAAGTTCTACGGCTGGTATCTCGGCCACGGTCGCTTCCCGAAGCCGTTCAAGCAGGAGCTCGTCCAGCTGGCGACGACCGAGCAGGTCGTGACGCGGCTGTTCGCGGCGGCACCCGGCGCCGCGGAGATCGTCGTGCAGCTCGAGGCCGACCTGCCGGCGGCGGGCGACGACGTGCTGCTCGACGAGCTGCCGATCTCGGTCTACGGCGGCGGCTAGAAGCTCGCGAAGCCTTCGGCTTCGCTCGCTGGGTTCCCCTTCAAAAGCGAGCGGACGCGAAGCGTCCGCGAGCTACCGCCGGTTCCAGACGATGCGGAGGCCATCGAGGGTGAGGAAGGGGTCGACCCTCGAGATCGTGCGGGAGTGCGGGGCGATCAGCTCGGCGAGGCCGCCGGTGGCGACGACGGGCGCGTCCGGGGTGCCGAGCTCTTCGCGGATACGGTCGACGATCGAGTCGACCTGTCCCGCGAAGCCGTAGACGAGCCCGGACTGCAGCGCCTGGACGGTCGTCTGCGAGATCACCCGCTCCGGCGCAGCGAACGGCACCTTCGGCAGCCGCGCGGCCCGCTGGAAGAGCGCGTCCATCGAGATCTCGATTCCCGGCGCGAGGACGCCGCCCGCGAACTCGCCGGCCGCGGACACGACGTCGAAGTTCGTGGAGGTGCCGAAGTCGACGACGACGCACGGCGTCCCGTGCCGCTCGCGCGCGGCGACCGCGTTCGCGATCCGGTCCGGCCCGACCTCGCGCGGGTCGTCGTAGCGCACCGGCACGCCGGTCGAGACGCCCGGTCCGAGCACGAGGAGCTCGGCCTTCGCCCACCGCTCCGCGAAGGACTCGTACTGGCTGACGAGCTGCGGCACCGACGAGCAGAGCACGATCCCGTCCAGCGACCCGAGGTCGACGAGCGCTCGCAGGAGGACGGCGAGCTCGTCGCCCGTGTGCGTCGGGTCGGTGCCGACGCGAAAGTGCTCCGCGAGCCGGTCGCCGTCGTAGAGCCCGTAGACGGTCTGGGTGTTGCCGGCGTCGACCGCGAGCAGCATCGCGGCCGGAAGCCTACGGCTCGTCGTCGCGCAGCGGCTCGCCGATCCGCTCGGCGAGCGCTTCCGCGGTCAGCGTGGGCTCGTCGCCCGCGCCGCGGAGCTCCTCGATCGTGACGTCGCCGGAGGTGAAGACCTTGGCGCGCGGGATGATGCGCGTCGGCCGGTTCTTGTCCCAGACCCAGACGTCCTCGAGGTCGAGCTGGAAGAACGGGACGCCGTGCGGCGCGGCCGCCGACTGCTCGACGTCGAGCCTGTTGCAGAGGTACGTCGCGTCTTGCGTCAGCACGCAGTAGCGGAACAGCGCGAAGACCGCCTGGTACTCCTTCTTCAGCGCGAGCTCGAGCTCGGCCTCGTACTCGTCCAGGTCGTCGAGGTGCGACATCGCGGTCAGTGTACCCCTGTAACCAGTTCTGCCACTCGTCCGCGACCGGGGACGACGAGCTCCGGATCCAGCTCCGCGAGCGGCTCGAGGACGAAGCGGCGCTCGTGGAGCCGCGGGTGGGGCACGGCGAGGCCCGGCTCGTCGATCCGCTCCGCGCCATAGAGAAGGAGGTCGAGGTCGAGCGTGCGCGGGCCGTGCTCGCCGGCCACGCGGACGCGGCCGAAGCGCTGCTCGACCGCGAGCAGCCGTCCGAGCAGCTCTCGTGCGCTCAGCGTCGTCTCGAGCGCGACCGCGCCGTTGAGGAAGCGCGGCTGGGCGGCCACGCCGACCGGCTCGGTGTCGCGCAGCGTCGAGACTGCGACGACCTCGATCCCTTCCTCCGCCGCCAGCGCCTCGACGGCCGCCCGAAGCGTGGCTTCGCGGTCGCCGAGGTTGGCCCCCAGACCCACGTACGCGCGCGTCACGGCCTCGTCACGGTCACGCCCACGGAGCCCTCGAGTCCCGCAGGCCGCACTTCCGGCTTGCGGACGCGGACGACCGTCCGCTTCGGCTCGAAGCGCCGCTCGAGTTCGTCCGCGACCGCCGTCGCGAGCGCCTCGAGCAACGCGTACTGCTGCGCGCCCGATACCTCGCGAACGGTCCGCGCCACCTCGGCGTAGTCGACGGCATCCTCCAGGCGGTCGCTCGTGCCGCGCTCCCCGACCGAGAGCTCGACGTCGAAGAGGAAGTCCTGCCCCCGCTCGCGCTCCTCCGCGTGGACGCCGTGGCGCCCGAAGACCAGCAGGTCGCGCACCTCCACGGCGATCACGCGATCGCACCAGCCACCGTGAGCGCATCCACCGTCGGACGGACGTCGTGGACGCGGAGGATCGTCGCGCCGCGCTCGAAGGCGGTGACCGCCGCGGCGACGCTCGCGCCGAGCAGGTCGTCCGAGCCGGTCAGCTTGCGCAGCGAGCTCTTGCGCGAGAAGCCGACGACGACGGGACGGCCGAGCGCGAGCAGGACGTCGAGTCGGCGCACGAGCTCGAGGTTGTGCTCGAGCGACTTGCCGAAGCCGATGCCCGGGTCCACGCAGACCCGCTGCTCGGGGATTCCCTGCGCCACGGCGAACGCGAGCCGTAGCCCGAGGAATTCCGCGACCTCCGCCGCGACGTCGTCGTAGCGCGGCGCGTCCTGCATGGTGCGCGGGTCGCCTCGCATGTGCATCAGGCAGAGATAGGCGCCCGCGTCTGCGACGGCGCCGGCGAGCTCCGGATCGGCGCGAAGCGCCGTCACGTCGTTGACGAGGATCGCTCCGCGTTCGAGCGCCGCCGCCGCGACCGCGGACTTGGAGGTGTCGATCGAGAGAGGGATCGCGCCCGCGAGCTGGTCGAGCACGGGGACGACGCGGCGCAGCTCCTCGTCGGCCGAGACGCCGTCCGACCCGGGCCGCGTCGATTCGCCGCCGACGTCCACCACTGCTGCGCCCTCCTCCACCATCCGCAGCGCCGCCGCGGCCGCGAGCTCCGGATCCTCGTGGACGCCGCCGTCCGAGAACGAGTCCGGCGTCACGTTGAGGACGCCCATGACCGACGGCCGCGGGAACCGCTCCTCGATCGGGATCACACGGGGATCGTCGCACTCAGATGAGGTGCACGCAGCGGAGGTCGCTCCCGGGGAGGGGAGCTCCGCCCACGCTGAGCACCTCGCGCATGTCCCCGCCCAGCTCGGCGGGAACCTCGATGCGCGACCCGGCACGCGGCGCGCGTCCGTCGAGCTCGAGCAACCGGTAACCCTGGGGCGTCGGCACGAGGGCGAGGAACTGCGCCTCCTCCGGCTCGGGCTCCGGCGCCTGCTCGTGCGCCGCCGGGCCGGTTGCGCGCAACTCTGCGAGCTCCGCCTCCAGCTCGCCGCACCGCCTCCCGCGCTCGTCGAGGCTCGCTTCGGCCTCCCCGAGCCGGGCCACCGCGGCGTTTCGCTCGTGCACCGCCTCCGACAGCTGCCGCTCGGCCTCTGCGAATCTCTCGTGGTCGACGCGCAGCTGCGCGACCTGCTCGAACGCCTCGTCGAGCCGTCGCTGGAGCACGGCGAGCCGCTCGTTCATCTCTCCCGCTCCCTCGGCCGACTCCGCAGCGTGTGCGTCGGCCCGCGCGCGCGCCTCCGCTGCCTCGCCCTCCAGCCGCTCGACCGTCTCGCGTAGCTGCCTTGCCTCTTCCTGCGCAGCGTCTCGCTCGGCGGCCGCCGTCGCGAGCGAGTCGCGCGCCGCCTCGAGCACCGACTCGAGTGCCGTCAGCTGCTCGCGGAGCGACTCGCGCTCGCGCTCGATCTCCTCCAGCCGGCGCTCGAGCTCGGCGACCCGCTCGTCCGGATGACCGGCGCCGGTCGGCGCGCGCTCGTCCGTCGCGGCGGCGACCTGCGCCTCGGCAGCCGCGAGCCGCTCGGCGAGCTCGGCGAGCCGTGCTTCGTTCGCCCACAGCTGCTCCTGGAGGGCGTCGCGTTCATGCTCGCGCTCTTCCACCCGCTGGTGGAGCTCCGACAGGCGCGCCTCCAGCTCCTCGCCGGCACCTGTCGACGCGCGGGCCTCCGCGACCTCCTGTTCCAGCCGCTGAACTTCGACGGCGAGGCGCCGCGCTTCCTCCTGCGCGGCCTCGCGCTCGGCCGCGACGGCCGTGGCGTGCGCCTCGGCAGCCGCGAGCCGCTCGGTCGCCGCGTTCCGCTCGTGCTCGCTGTGCTCGACGCGCTGTCGCAGCTCGGCGAGGGTCGACTCCAATTCGCTTCCGGGCTGCGCCGCCTCCTCCTGCGGCGCCTCCGGCTCGGGGGGCACGTACGTCTCGACTGCCGCATGCTGCTCGTCCGCTGCGTCCCGCTCCTGCTGCTCGCCCGGCTCGAGGGGCGTCGTGCGCAGCTGCGGCAAGCCCTCGTCGGGCGGGCCGGGAGACGGCGCCTGCGCGGCCGCCGGCTCGGTCTCCGCAGGATGCGCGGGAAGCGCCGACGCAGCCAGGCGCAACGGCGACCCGTGCAGCTTCGGGGCGAGCTCGGGCTGCCGAGCCTGGTCCGAAGGCTCCGTCGAGGGCGGGGCGAGCGGCGCCGGCTTCGCCGCGCCTTCCGGGGCGAAACCGGTCGCGAACCCGTACTCGGTCTTGAGCAGGCCCCCGTGCTGGGTCGCGAGCGCCTGCGCGACGGCAGGGCCGGTGACGATCCCGCACGCGACCAGGATCTCGCCGAGCGGCCGCCCGCTCTGCTTCTGCTCCTCGAGCGCGGCGTCGAGCTGCTCCTGCGTCAGGAGGCCGCGCTCGACGAGCACGCCTCCGAGCCGCGGCTGCTGCGCGCCGGCATCTCCACCCTCGGGTACCGCAGACATCAGTTCACTCCCTTGCCGCTCATCGTCCACACCTTTCGCCGCTGCCCTCGAGATCCCTCATCGGCGTGAACCGGCGCGCTTCCCTCCCCCTGATGGGGTACCGGACCGGCACCGGCCGACCCGCGGCCTAGCCTCTGCGGCCGATGATCGCGGAGGAATTGAGGCGTCTGTCGACGTGGAGCGAGCGCCACCGCCGGCTGGTCGCGCGTGTCGCAATCGCGTCCGTGCTCTCCGTCGTGGTCGACCTCGCCGGAGCCGCCCTGATGTGGTCGTTCGAGAGCGGGCGCAAGGGGAGCGACATCCACGGCTTCGGCCGCGCCATGTTCTTCGCGACGGTACAGATCCTCACCGTGTCGTCCGCGTTCCGGAATCCGATCACGGGCGCCGGGCAGATCGTCGACGTCTTCCTCGAGTTCTGGGCGATCTTCATCGTGACGGCCGTCGCGGGATCGTTCGCGTCGTTCTTCTCCAGCAGCGACCAGACCTAGGCGGCGAGCAGGGCCGCCGGTGCGACGGCCCTGCTCGCTTCGCCGGTGCCGCTCCGCCCCTACTAGGGCGAGGGAACCGGGAGGTTCGCGGTGTAGATGTCCTGGTCGTTGAGCGGTGACGCCGGCGCGCCCGGGGCACTCGCCGTGCAGACCGAGGGAGGCGTCGTGACGTTGCCGCTCCCGTCCTGACACGCGAAGAGCTCCGGGTTCCGGGTGTCCGTCCACAGCGGCCAGGCCTTCGTGTCCGCGGCGAGGCCGGTGTAGTCGCCCATGAACAGGCCGCCAAACTCGGTCGGCGGCGGGTTCGAGGACGACGTCACGCGATTCGTGTTGAAGCTGACGAGATCGCCCGACCCGGACAGGCTGACGTCGGAGGCGCCCGTCGTCTCGTCGCTGCCGTACTGGCGGTCGTAGTACGAGACGGCGAGCTTCCCGTTCTTCGTGAACGCCTGCCACTGCCAGAACTGGTCGGTCGTGGCCTGGCCGGGATCCTGCGTCACCACCGGCATGGCCCGCGGGTCCGCGGTCGTCCCCGTGAAGGTCGCGCCGTGGTCGTTCGAGACGCTGATCAGGATGTCGTTGTTGCAGGCGCCGGGCGTCTTGACCCCTGTGAAGAGGTTGTCTCCCGTAGCCGGGTTGAACCCCGTCGGAGCGCACCCGTTCGACTCGTTCGAGTGCCGGTTGATGTACGAGCCGTAGGTGACGACGACCCGGTTCGGGTTCGTCGGGTCGACGGAACCGACCGGGTAGTTGGTCGCCCGGAAGACCGAGTTGGCCGTCGGGCCCTTCTCCGGCACGCACGCGCGGCCGTAGTCCTGCCCGCCCTGGTACGTCGCGCAGTCCGGCAGGTCGTAGTAGTCGCCGACCAGGATCGGCCCCTGGAAGGTCTCGCCGCCGTCCGTCGAGTACGACATCAGGATCTGGTTCTCGTTGTCGTCGGCGCTCTTCAGCGCGTTGTTGTAGTTGTTGTAGACGACGTAGAGCGTCCCATCGGGACCGACGAACGGGTCCGAGAAGGTGCTCTCGTTGCAGTCGCCGTTCGGCGTCGGCAGGCCGTACGTGTTCGAGCACAGCTCCGGCGCGTTGACCGTCACGAGATGACGCGGGCTGAAGTGCTCCCCGTAGTCGGAGGAATACGACTCCCAGATGTACGCCGTCCCGTCCGACGCGAAGTCGGTCCAGGTGACGTAGATCCGGTTCTGGAACGGCGTGCACGTCGCGCCCGGCTGCACGGCGGTGACACTGCTCGGGCACGCGTTCGTGTTGTTGTCGATCGTGCCGTACGGCTTGTCCTGCAGCGTCCTTCCGCTCAGGTCGTAGTCGGTCGTGATCGCCCTGCCCGGGAAGTTCCACGACGCACCGTCGTTCCCGGTCGAGCGCCAGACGTACACGGCGCTCGACTGGTCGGGATTGTTCGAGACGGTATTGCCGCGGTTGAACTGCAGTCCGCCGAAGTAGGCGTTGCCGTGCGTGTCGTAGCCGATCACGAACGGGTCGCCGCACGACTGCCAGTAGATCCGGGCGTGGCCGCCGAACGCCCCGCCGCGGTTGAACTCCCACGGGACGGTGGTGTCGTTCCACGTCCGCCCACCGTCGAGGCTGTACGACGGGAAGCAGCCGCCGTCGCCGAGCCGGTAGTCGTTGGACGCCGCCAGCAGCTCGTTCGAGTTGAACGGGTTGACCGCGATCGACGTCTCGTTCTGCGCCTGCGAGCGACCCTGCAGGTCGGGGTCGCTGAGGTTCAGGCAGTTCTGGTTGACCTTGATGTTCGACGACAGGTTCTCCGAGCAGGTGTTGCTGCCGCGCGGGAAATACTGGTTCGGCGGCTTCTCGCTGCTCGAGCTGTTGCCGCTGGTGCCCTCGCCGAACGCCAGCGCCGCGTACCCGTCGATCAGCCGGTTCTGGATCTCCGGCGCCTGCGTCGGGTCGAAGGCCTTCGCCTGGCTGTGCGAGGAGTAGGACGGGCCCACTCCGAGCACTACCGCAGCGGCCACGAGCGCGACCGCGCTGAAGAGCCCGATCTTGCGCTTCATTTTCCCCCCTTCTCTCGAGTCCCCGGCTCCTCCAGCCGGAGACAGCGGCGGAACTATTACGAATCGCGGTCGCGCGCGTCGGAAGGACCGACGGTGTGATCGCGCCCGTCCCTGTGACGCTCCTTCGTCAACAGGCCTGTGGCACGGCAGCCGCCGGCGGGTCGCGCCGCCGGAGTGGCCGGCGCGGCCGCGGGAGGCGGCGCTAGCTCTTCGCCGGGTCGGGCGGCGGAGGCTGCATCGCCGAGCCCGGCAGCGGGAACGGGCGCGGGCGCGGCTGGCGCTCGCGGCGCGGCTCCTCCTGCGGCTGCGGCAGCTCGGGCGCGGCGGGCGACTCGTCGGGGAAGACGCCTCTCTCGTCCTCGCCGGACAACAGCCGCTCGAACTGATCCTTGTCGATCGTCTCGCGCTCGATCAGGATCGCCGAGATCTTGTGCAGCTCGTCCATGCGCTCGCGCAGCACCGTCAACGCGAGCTCGTGCGCCTCCTCGATCACGCGGCGGATCTCGTCGTCGATCTCGCGCGCGATCTCCTCCGAGTAGTCCGCCTCGGCCCCGTAGTCGCGGCCGAGGAACGGCTGGTCGTGGCCGCGGCCGAGGACGCGCGGGCCGAGCTTCTCGCTCATGCCGAAGCGCATGATCATCTGCTTCGCCGTCTGGGTGACCTTCTCGAGGTCGTTCGCCGCGCCGGTCGTGACCTCGTGGAAGACGATCTCCTCCGCCGCGCGGCCGCCGAGCGTCATCGCCATCTGGTGCATGAGCGCCGTACGCGTCGTCAGGTAGCGGTCCTCCGTCGGCAGCGAGATCGTCAGGCCGAGCGCCTGGCCGCGCGAGACGATCGTGATCTTGTGGACCGGGTCCGTGTGCTCGAGAAAGTGGCCGACGAGCGCGTGGCCCATCTCGTGATAGGCGGTGATCTTGCGCTCGTGCTCGGAAAGCAGGCGCGCCTTCTTCTCCGGGCCGGCGACGACGCGCATGATCCCCTCCTCGAGCTCATCCTGGTCGATGATCTTCTTGCCGCGACGCGCGGCGAGCAGCGCCGCCTCGTTGACGAGATTCGCGAGATCGGCGCCGGTGAAGCCCGGAGTTCCGGCCGCGAGCGTGCTCAGGTCGATCTCGGGAGCCAGCGGCTTGCCCTTCGTGTGCACCTCGAGGATCCTCTGCCGGCCGACGCGGTCGGGCCGGTCGACGACGATCTGCCGGTCGAAGCGGCCGGGGCGCAGCAGCGCCGGGTCGAGGATGTCGGGCCGGTTCGTCGCGGCGATGAGGATGATGTTGTCCTTCATCTCGAAGCCGTCCATCTCGACGAGCAGCTGGTTGAGGGTCTGCTCGCGCTCGTCGTGACCGCCGCCGAGACCCGCGCCGCGGTGGCGGCCGACGGCGTCGATCTCGTCCATGAAGATGATGCAGGGGCTCGACTGCTTCGCCTGCTCGAACAGGTCGCGCACGCGGCTCGCGCCGACGCCGACGAACATCTCGACGAAGTCCGAGCCCGAGATGGAGAAGAACGGCACGCCCGCCTCGCCCGCGACCGCGCGCGCGAGCAGCGTCTTGCCGGTGCCGGGAGGGCCGTACAGAAGGACGCCCTTCGGGATGCGCGCGCCGAGCGCCTGGAACTTCTTCGGGTTCTCGAGGAACTCCTTGATCTCCTGCAGCTCCTCGACCGCCTCGTCCACGCCTGCCACGTCCTTGAAGCCGATCTTCGGCGAGTCGGGCGTCATCCGCTTCGCGCGCGACTTGCCGAAGCTCATGACCTTCGAGCCGCCGCCCTGCACCTGGTTCATCAGGAAGATCCAGAAGCCGAACAGGAGGACGAACGGCAGCAGCCCGGTGAGGATCGACCACCACGGCGACGACCCGATCCCCTTGGCGTTGAAGTCGACGCCGTTCTGCTCCATCGCCTTCTCGATCGAGTACTCCGACTGCGGAGTCGCGTAGTGCACGGTCACCTGCTTGCTGTCGACCGTGGCGGTGATCGCCTGCTTGTTCGGGTCGATCGTGACGACGTTCTGCACCTGACCGCTCTTGACGGCTTGCAGGAACTGAGACGTCGTCTCGGCCTGGCTCTTCGCCCCGTGGCCGCCGAGCGTCTGCAAGGCCAGCCAGACGAGGGCGGCGATGATGACGAGCGGGAAGAGCGCGCTACGGAAGAAGCGATTCACAAGAGCTCCACGGTGAGGGTACCAGCGGCATCCCCTTACAAAACCGGCTTTCGAGACCCGCGGCTACGCACCTTCCGGCACGAGCGACCCGTCGAGCACGGCCACGTACGGGAGGTTGCGGTAGCGCTCCGCGAAGTCGAGGCCGTAGCCGATCACGAAGCGGTTCGGGATCTCGAAGCCGGTGTAGCGGACGGGGACGGCGATCTCCCGCCGCTCCGGCTTGGTCAGGAGTGCGCACACCTCGAGGGTCGCCGGCTCCCGCGCCTCGAGGTTCCGCATCAGATAGGAGAGCGTGAGCCCCGAGTCGACGATGTCCTCGACCACCAGGACGTGGCGCCCCTCGATGTTGATGTCGAGGTCCTTGAGGATGCGGACGACGCCCGAGGAGTCGGTCGAGGCGCCGTAGCTCGAGATCGCCATGAAGTCGATCTCGCACGGCACCGTCAGCTGCCGCATCAGGTCGGCGAGGAAGAAGACGGCGCCCTTGAGCACGCCGACGAGGAGCAGGTCGCGGCCGGCGTAGTCCGCCGAGATCTCCGCGCCCAGCTCCGCGATCCGGCGCTGGAGGGCGTCCTCCTCGACCAGCACCTCGCTGACGGCCTGCTCGAGCTCAGTGGCGGACATCGTCTTCCTCCGGCACCGGCAAAGGCGGTGTCTCCGGGTCGCGTGCTCCCTCGGGCTCACGCAGGCAATCCACCTCCGGATGCTCGACGATGCCCGGCACCGCGACTACCTCGTCCCCGCGCACGACGAGCGGCCACGCCTCGCGCTCGGAACGGGGAACCTTCGCGTCGACGAACACGTCCTGGATCTTCCGCCTCCTCCCGGCAAGCCGGTCGCCCGGCCTCCACCCGCGCACTCTAAGCCCTTGCGCGCGCGAGCGGATACGCCATTCCCCCCAGTGCACCTCGCCGGAGAGCTCGACCGGCCCGCGCTCGAGCCAGAGGCGGTCGTGCTCGCGGACCGCCTGCACGCCGCCGCCGAGATCGACCCGCTTGGAGCCGACCGGCGCGGCGAGCAGCTCGGCGAGCGCCGGGGACAGCGTCGCGCGCGCGTCCAGCGCACGGAGGATGTTCTCGTCCGCCGCCGGATGGAGACGGCGCAGCAGCGGCAGGATCTCGTCGCGGATCAGGCCCCGCTTCGTGGCGGCGTTCGAAGCGTCGATGCGAAAGGCGAGGCCGGCCGCGCGGCAGTACTCCTCCGTCTCGCTGCGCCACAGGGGGAGGAGCGGGTGGACGATGCCGCCCTCGTTCCGCGGCGCGATGCCGGCGGGCGCCCCGCGCGAGACGAGCCGGTAGAGGATCGTCTCCACCTGGTCGGACGCGGTGTGGCCGGTCGCCCGGAGCTCGTAGCCGCCTGTGACCCGGTAGCGCCGGTCGCGCAACTCTGCCTCGCTCAGCCCGCGGCCGTCGGCCTCGACCACCGACGCGCCCAGCGTCTCCGCGCAGAAGCGCGCGTCCTCCTCGGAATCCGCCCCGCGCAGCCGGTGGTGCACGTGGACGGCCGAGACGTCGTAGCCGAGGCAGCCGAGGACGTGCCACAAGCACGTCGAGTCGGCGCCGCCGGAGACGAGGCAGGTCACCGCACGCCCCGGGGGGATCAGGTGGCGCTCGCGGACGAAGCGCTCCACGCGCGCGCGCAGCTCTTCCACCACGCCAGTTTGCCTCACCACGTCGGCGACGCACACCAGCGCTCGAGCACGCCGAGCGCGACCTCGAGCTCGGCGCGCGCGAACGGATACGGATTTGCGTGCTCCACGGGCAGGTCGACGCGCGGACGCGGCGGCTCGCCGTCGCGCGCGAGCACGAGATAGGCGATCGGGAGCGCGTGGACGACGCCGAGGATCGTGCGCTCCGACCGGCCGAGCAGGTCGCGGCAGGCCGCCGCGTAGCGTTCGACGACCGCGAGGCGGCTCTCGCCGCCGCCGGGCGCATCCTTCTTCGAGGCTTGCGTCCAGGCCCAGGCGCGGTAGTCGTCCAGGGGCCGGCCCTCGAAGCCGCCGGCGCGCGGGTCGGCGAGGCGCGGCTCGACCTCCACCGGCACGTCTTCACGCCCGGCGAGGACGAGCTCGAGGGTCGTCCGCGTGCGCGGGAAGCCCGTATGGAGGGCAAGGTCGAGCTGCTCGTCCGCCAGCCCGCAGGCAAGCCGGCGCGCCTCCTCCTCGCCCCGCACGGTGAGCCCCACGCCGGCGGCAGGGTCGCCGTTCAGCAGGCCGCGCGCGCTGTACTCCGACTCGCTGTGCCGGGCGAGGATCAGCCGGTTCATCCCGCCTCAGAATATGAGCGAGCGGTACGTGAGCTCGCGGGTCATGCCGATCGAGTCGTAGAGCCGTAACGCAGGCGTGTTCCCCGGCCGCACGAAGAGGCAGACCGCCGTCACCTGCTGGAGCAGCAAGCGGCAGAGGTCCGAGAGCGCCCGCCGCGCGTAGCCTCGCCGCCTCGCCTCCGGGTCGGCCCAGACCTGCTGCAGCTGCACCGCCGCCGGCGTCCACGCCGACGCCTCGGCCTTGAACCGGATCACGCCGTCCACCTCCCACAGCCACGAGCGGCCCTCCTCGATCTGCTGCCGCGTCCGCCAGCGGAAGGTCTCCGCGTCGCGCCGCAACGGGTCGACGCCGATCTCCTCGAGGTGCGCGGCCGCGCAGGCCGGCACCAGCAGCGGCAGGTCCTCGAGCCGTGCCTCGCGCAGCCCCGTCTCCCCCGGCTCCGGCGGCTCCCGCAGCGCGTACACCGGCTGGCCGGGACGGTCCTCCCGCGGCTCCGGCATCTGCCGCGCGGCCGCCTCCCACAGCTCGCCAACCGCCCGCTCCTCGCCGATCACCATGCGCGCCCGGCTCGCCACGACCGCGTCGGCGAACGCGCCGCAACCGGCGCCCGAGGGCACGACGTTCGCACCCACGTGGCAGAGCGCCTCCAGCCGGCCGTCGCGCATCACGGCCGAGAAGCGACCGAGCCCCCGCCGCGCGATGTCGTCGAGGAAGACGCGCTCGACGGGGTCTTCCGCGCAGAAGCCGAGGACCTGCTCGAGTGTCGGCGTGGCAGCCGCCCGCATGCCCGCAATCATCCCATCGACGGCGTCGGGTTAGAGTCGCGCCATGCCGATCCATCTCCGCGCCGAGCAGGGCGCCTATGCCGACGCCGTCCTCCTCCCGGGCGATCCGCTCCGGGCCGGGTACATCGCCGACACGTATCTCGACGACGTGACGCAGGTGAACGAGGAGCGGGGCCTTCTCGGCTTCACGGGCACCTGGCAGGGCAAGCCGGTCTCCGTCCAGGGCACCGGAATGGGCTGTCCGGGGGCCTCGATCGTCTTCGAGGAGCTGATCCAACTCGGCTGCACGAAGTTGATGCGCGTCGGCACCTGCGGCGGGCTGCAGCCGCACCACGCGCTCGGCGACCTGATCGTCGCGTTGAGCGCGGTGCCCGCCGACGCGACCGCGATGCACCTCGTCGGCAACGAGCCGCACTGCCCCACCGCCTCCTGGGAGCTCGTCCACGGCGCCGTCCACGCGGCGAAGGAGATGGGACAGCCGATGCACGTCGGGCCGATCGTCACGAGCGACGTCTTCTACAACCCGAACGAGGCGCAGTACGAGCGCTGGTCGGCGCGCGGCGTGCTCGCGGTCGAGATGGAGGCCGCCGCCCTGTTCACCGTCGCCGCGCTCGGCGGGATCGGGAAGGTCAAGGGCATCCTGGCCGGCTGCCTCCTCACCATCTCCGACATCGTGGTCGAAGGCGTCTTCACCCGGATCACCGACGAGGAGCTGCGCGCGGCGGTCGACCGGATGACGCGCGTCGCGCTCGCGACCGTCACCGCAGGCGATTAGCGGCCGGCACGACACCGTCTTCCTCGTCAATCCCGCCTCCGGGAACGGAGCGACCGGGCGTCGCTGGGCCGCGGTGAGACGTCGTGCGGCCGAGCTCGGCCTGAACGGCGTGGAGGTGCTTTCGGAGTTTCCGGGCCAGCTGGCCGAGGCGGCGCGCGATGCGGCCGGGCTCCTAGTCGTCGTCGGCGGCGACGGCACCGTGAACGAGGTCGTGAACGCCGTCGCCGAGACGGAAGCGGAGATCGCGGTCCTTCCCAGCGGAACAGGCCAGGACTTCGGCCGCAGCCACGGCATCCCGAGCGGCCTCGATGCGGCGATCCGGGTCGTGCTGGAGGGCGAGACGCGCACCGTCGACGTCGGCCGCGTCGAGTGCGCCGGCGGAGCCCGCTTCTTCGCGAACGTCGCGTCCGCCGGGATGAGCGGAGCCGTGGCGCGGCGCGCGAACGGGATGTCCAAGGCGCTCGGCGGCCGCACGACCTTCTTCTATGCGCTCACCCGCGAGTTCCTCGGCTGGCGCAACACCGAGGTGACCGTCGACCTCGGCAACGGCGTGCGGCGGCAGGGCCGGATGCACGACGTGATCGTCGCGAACGGGCGCTGGCACGGCGGCGGGATGCAGCTCGCGCCCGAGGCGCGGCAGGACGACGGCCTCTTCGACGTCGTCCTCATCGGCGACATCACCAAGCTCGACTTCGCGACGACGGCGCCGAAGCTCTACAGCGGCACGTATCTCTCGCACCCGAAGGTCGAGCCGCTGCGGTCGGCGTCGGTCGCGGTCGACGCCGAGGAGCCGCTGCCGCTCGAGGCGGACGGCGAGCCGATCGGCACGACGCCGGCTCGGTTCGAGGTGGTGCCGGGCGCGCTCCGGCTGCGGGTGCCGTCTGCGTAGCGCGGCCGCAGGCGCGGCGGCGGCGTTCGGCGTCCTGGCCGGGCTGGTCGCCTCGGGCGCGGCGACCGGCGTCGACCGCTGGGCTGCGAACCACGCGATGCCGCTCGCCGGGCGCCCTGGGGCGCCGCCGGCGTTCCTCGTGTCGCTCGTCCCGCTCTACCACGCCGCCTTCCGCCCGGCGGGGGTGGCAGTGACGGAGGCCGTCACGCTGCCCGGGCAGGTGCTCGTCTCGTTCGCGCTCGCGCTCGCGGCAGCCGCCGCGCTCCACCGACGGGGACGGCTCGGCGCAGCGGCCGGCTGGCTCGGCGCCTGGATCGCCGGCACCGCGGTGGAGGTCGCCTTCCGGCACGCGCTGACGCGGCCGGCGGTCTACCGCGACGGCATCCACGTCACCGCCTTCGACGCGTCGTGGCCGAGTGGCCATGCCCTGCGGTGCACGCTCGTTGCCGCGGCGCTCGCCGCCGCGTGGCCGCGGCTGCGGATCCCGCTGCTCGCGTGGCTCGCGGCGTGCCTCGTGCTGCTCGAGCTCGCGGGCTTCCACACCCCGACGGACGTGCTCGGCGGGCTGCTGCTCGCCTGCGTCGCCGCGGCCGGGGGCGTGGAGCTCGAGCGCTCAGGTCTTCTTCGCCGCAGAGCCGCCCTTCGACGTGCCGGCGCGCGGGCTTCCTGACGACCGTGCAGCCTTCCCCGCGCTGCCACGGGAGGTGGTCGCCGTGCGGGTCTTCGCGAGCGCATCCACCCGCTTCTCGAGCGTGTCGAGCCGCGTCGTCAGCCGGTCGATCTCGCGCGTCCGCCGCTGCAGCTCGTCGACCCGCTCGCGCAGGCCGTTCACGGCCTGGAAGACGCGGTCTGCGCCGGGCGCCTCGGCGAGCCGCTGGATCGCATCCTCGCTCAGGTCGGCCAGCCGTCCCAGCAGGTCCTGTCTCCGATCTGCCATCGCTCCTCCTCTTCGGGTCACGCGACCATACCCGGCAGCGCCTCCGCCAACGCGCGCAGCGTCGCGCCCGCGCCCGCGTCCAGGGCGAGTTCGGCGCGCGCGTCCCATGGCGTGCGGCCGCGGCTTCCGCTTCAATCGTCGCGCGTCGGCGGCGATGGTCTCCTCCGGCAGCGCCGCGACCGTGCAAGCGATACACGCCTGTGCGCACGCCCGCGCGAGCCGTACCCAGTCGGGCCCGCCTCGTAGCCGAGACGGACCGGCGCGGGAAACTGCAACAGCCACTCGACCGTCTCTACCGGCAGCGTCGGTGCCCGCAGACTCCGGAAGCTCACCGCTCGCCGCATCCACCACGCCCCGCGACCCCCTCGCGCGCGTGCGCATCCAACCCAACCCACGTACCCTGAGCCATACCGGCGCCTCCCATCGAGTAAGCAGGCGCAACTCCGAAAGCCAGCGCCAACGCGATCACGACGAGCGCAACCCACAAACCTGGGCTGAGTGGTCGCTTGTGCCAGTTCGGGAATGACGCCTAAGCGCTACGCGCGCGGTTGCCACTCCGGATACGTCTCGCCGGTGCCATCAGAGAAGCGCGTCAGCTGGATCTCACCGGCCGAGTAGATCGACGTCTCGTCTTGGCCTAGACGGACCATTACACGCGGTGCTCGCTCTCGTCCCCAGGCAATCGCCTCTTCTACGTCGTCCCACCCAGGCCCCTGCTCAAGGATCTCAGGAGGATCACTGCGGTCCCAATAGCCGGAAAACGTGTGCGTGTCCGGATCCGGGGCGGGCGCGATGTAGACGATGCCGAACCGTTCCATCGTCCCCATCGTGGCAGAGCGTCGGCTGGGCCAGAGTCACGAATGACGCCTGAGCACTACCTGATCTCCGCCCCCGTGGGCGATGAGCTCGCCACCGAAATCGTCAGCGAGTCGGCCGAGCCTCGTTGTCAGTACCTCCGGCGGTAGAGACGGCTCTGGCGGTATCGCCAGGACCATGACAGCGCCATCGTCTTGGTGCTGCAGTTCGACGGAGTACCCCTCAGCCTCGAGGCTCTCCTTCGCTCGCTGCGCGACATCGCGATCTTTAAATCTGACCCACCCGTAGACATCCACGTGGTTACAGCCTAGGTAGAGGCCGCTCGACTGGGCGAGTGTTCCGGAATGACCCCCGAGCTGTGCGGAGGCGTCAGATGTGGTGGCGGATCAGGTCGATCATCCCCTCGACCCGGTCCGGCTCCGTCTGGAACTCATCGACGGTCACGCCGTTTCGGTTGATGTGCACGGATCCCGATCGGCCTCTGCCCCTGCAGCATTCGCGGGCGGTCGAGGCCCAAAGGAAGGACGCCCGCCTTGACGACCAGATCGAAGAGGCTCGCGCTGGCGGTGGGCGACTGGAACGGCGTCTATCTCGCCGGAGGGGGGTGATGTTTGCAGCCGTCCTAGTCGTGGGCGACTACATCTGGCCACGCTTCCGAGGCTCCACTACGGCGATAGCGCGCTCGTCTAGGACCAAGCCGCCCGGCTGTCGAGAGTTTCAGGATGACCCCCTCCATGGTCAGCCCGTGTAGGGGTTGGGCAGGTGAAAGGTCCTGATGGTCCCGTCACTGAAAGTGATCATCAGCTTGACCGCGTCAGTGCTCGTTATCTGGTCGTAGTCGGCGTAGAAGGAGTTGTTCACGATTGGGACGCTGTGCGTGATTCCGCTGACGTCGGTCTCGACTCCGGTGACGTTGTCGGCCACGAGTCCCCAGACGGCCAGCGGTCCAGGTGTCTGCGGGGAGTCGCCGCCCCCGTCGGCGAATGCGACTCCGTCAAGCGCGGGATTGTTGGTCATCGATGACGGTAGGCAGATGCCGCTGGCGTCCGGACCAGTGATGTAGAGGCAGCCGGTTCCGCCGTTGCCTTGGAAGGCGTAGAGGCTGATGCCGTCGGTGGTTCCGAGCGATAGCCCGCTCTGTAGGAGGCGGAGTCGCTGCTCGGCCTCGCCCGCCGTGAGGCCGGTCGTGGCGGCGTCGGCGGCAAGCGCGCCCTTCGGCAGGCTGGATGGCCACGGAACGGGCGGCAGGTTGTCCAGCGAAGAAAGACCGGCGCTGAAGCCCGGGGAAGGTCCGAGGTAGTGGTAGGCGACCGCTGACGCGGCAGTGGCGGCGGCGAGGAAGGCGACCCCGACCAGCACGACGCTGCGCCGTCGCCACGACCGCATACGAGTCCTGCGACCGCGGTGGCAACCATCGGCCAGCGGCGGCGCGTTTGGGCGGAGCGGCCAGAGCGGGTGCGCACCACCGGCGCGGCGCAGGACCTCGTCCCAGTTTGCTTCGGCATTGGGCTGCGGGAAGATTCGCTCGAACGACTCCGCGATGAGCGACTCGACATCGATCATCGTTCCACCTCCTGAGCTGAACGCCGCAAGGCAGCGTGTGCCGCGGCAAGCGTTGCTGAGACAGTTCCAACTTCGACATCGAGCGCCGCCGCGATCGAGCGGTAGTCGAGATCCGCGAAGTAGCGAAGAAAGACGGCTAGCCGCTGTCGCTCGGGAAGCAGCGCCACCCAGCGACGGACGGCAAGGTCTTCTGCGGGCTGCCCGTTCGGCTCGACGAGCAGGTCGATCTCCGGTCGCAGGTCAGCCCCGAGAGCGCGTCGGAACTGAAGTGCCGCGTTGATGACGATCCGCCACAGCCACGCCTCAAGTGGCACATCGCGTCGGAAGCTGGAACGCGCCTTGACGGCACTCGCGAATGCATCGTGGACAGCATCGCTCGCCAGTCCCTCATCTCCGACGATCGCGGCGGCCGCTCGCAAGAACCGTGGCAGGTCCTGCCGGTAAAGCGTTTCGATCTCCCCGATGCTCGCGCCGCGATCTCCCATTACTCATACGATGCTGGCACGCAGCGGCCTGTTTAGACGGTCGCGAGCTCCGACGTTCGCCTGTGCCAGCGTCCTCACACCTGAGCGACTTCTGAAACGATCACGTGGGGTAAGAGGTCTTCGATCGTGGGATACGACCGATCGCCGTTGCCGTAGATCCCGCTCAGCCAGGCCGTTGCCCCGTTTCGCTAAGTGGGCTATCCGCTTTGCTGTCCTTGGTGCTGTTTAGCCTGACCTGATGGCGCATCCGCAGCCGGGTGTCGACTA
>JAVKST010000022.1:0-25884 GCA_039583515.1 Gaiellaceae bacterium | reverse complement strand
GGGCGGCGGAGGCGGGGGAGGAGGAGGCGGCGGCGGAGAGGGCGGCGGAGGCGGGGGAGGAGGAGGCGGCGGCGAAGAGGGCGGCGGAGGCGGGGGAGGAGGAGGCGGCGGTGGCGAGGGTGACGGAGAGGGCGAGGGCGACGGCGGAGGGCTGGACGAAGGAGCAGGGGTCGGCGGCGGATTAGGGCTCGGACGCGGGGAAGGCGACGGGCTCGGCGGTTCCGGGGTTGCGGGCGGCTGCTGAGCCGCAGACGACGGCTCGGGCGAGCCGGCGCCGGCCGGCGTGAAGCTGATCGGCTCTCGTGCGGCGTGCGTGGGTGTCGGCCGGGCCGTCGCCGTGGCGTGGTGTCGGCGTACCGGGCTCTGTGGCGACACGCCGGCGGCCGCGGGAACGATCACCCGCCGCGACCGCAGCGGCGCCTGCGGCGCGCGCGGCGGCTGCGGGAGAACCAGCACGACGTCGGGCTGGAGGGCTGCCGACCACAGCTCGCCCGCGAGCGTGAACGCTCCCGCCGCAGCGAGCAATATCAGGAGCCTCAGCCCGCCCACGCAGGGATTGTGGCTGTCGACCAGGACGGCAGGCTCCGCCGGCCGAGAAGCCTCTCGGCGATCCGTCCGTTCAGGTCAGGCGCGCCCGTACCGGGCGGCGCGTGCGGCCGCGGCGGGTGCGACGCCGGCGTCGAGCAGCCGCTGCCGCGCCTCGCTCTCGCGGAAGACCTGCAGCAGCACCCAGACGAGTGCCGGGAGCATCGTGAACGCGCTCTCGACGAGCATCACGCCGCCGCCGGCCTTCTGGTCGTCGAGCGGGCTCAGCCCCCAGAGCCGCGGGTCGTGGACGTACGGCGGGTAGAACGGGTGCGACGACCAGATGAAGATCTGGGAGAGCACGAGCATCACGAGCCACATCACGAGCACGTACGGAATCTTCCACGGCGCCGAGAACCACGCCGGCCCGGGGAGCGGCTCGAGCAGCGCCGCCCACATCAGCATCCCGAGCGAGACGAACAGGACGTGCTGGAGCGCGTGGATCGCGTCGTTCCGGAGCGCCGCGTCGAACAGCGGCGGAAGGTGCCAGAGCGAGAAGTCGAGCGCCCACAGCGGGAGCGCGACGAGCGGGTGCGCGAGAACCCGCAGGCGGTGGACGAGACGCAGCTGCAGCAGCGGCCGCAGCAGGCGCCCGTCCAGTCCCAGCACGAGCAGGAGCGCGCCGAGGTCGCCGAGGAGCAGGTGCTGGAGCATGTGCACCGAGAAGAGGCGTGTCTCGCCGATCGTGTCGATCGGGGAGACGAGCGCCACGAGGATCGTCAGCAGCCCGAGGCCGAACGGCAGCCAGCGGCGGCGCGGCACGGGCCGTCCGCGCTCGGCGAGGGTCCATGTGCGCCGCCAGTAGAGCGCGCCCACCAGCGCGACGCCGCAGAGCTCGAGCGGGTCGAGATTCCAGCCGTTCATCGGAGTCCTATGCGTTTCGGCTGAAGATGCTGGGGAATCGGATGCCTGCGTTGACCACGAACCGGGGGACGAGGCAGGGCAGGTGGCGCAGGCTGCTCCTCATCGCGCCCCTCGTGGTCGTGCTCGCCGGCTGCGGCGGCGTCCAGAACGCGCTCAACCCGCACAGCCACCCGGCGGCCGACATCGCGAACCTCTTCTGGTGGATGATGGGCATCTCCTTCGGCGGGCTCGCGCTCGTCTCCGGGATCATGATCGCGGCGTGGTTCAAGCGCGGTCGCGGCGGAACGCGGTCGCACCCGAACGACCGGGAGGCGGGCGAGCGGCTCGGCAACAAGGTCGTGATCGCGCTCGGGGTGGTGATGCCGATCTGCGTCGTGTGCGCGCTGTTCGTCGTCGGCGACGCGCTGATCATCAACGTGACGCAGGCGCCCGCGCGCTCCAGCACCAGCCTGACCGTGAAGGCGATCGGCCATCAGTGGTGGTGGCAGTTCGAGTATCCCGGGACGCGCGCCGACACGGCCGACGAGATGCACATTCCCGTCGACACCCGGATCAATCTCATCGCCACCACGGCGGACGTGATCCACAGCTTCTGGGTGCCGGCGCTCAACCGGAAGATCGACACGATTCCGTCGCACGCGAACCACATCCTCATCTACGCGAACAAGCTCGGAAGCTACCGCGGCCAGTGCGCCGAGTACTGCGGCCTGCAGCACGCGCACATGGCGATGCTCGTGATCGTCCAGACGAAGGCGGCATTCCGCAGCTGGCTCCACGGGGAGGCGGCGAAGGCGCGACCGCCGGCGACGCGCGCCGAGAAGGCGGGCCAGAAGGTGTTCCTGGACGGGCCGTGCTCGAGCTGCCACACGATCCGCGGGACGAGCGCGAGCGGCTTCGTCGGCCCGGATCTCACGCATCTCGCGAGCCGCAAGTGGCTGGCGGGCCTCACGATCCCGAACCGGCCCGGCTACCTCGGCGGCTGGATCATGGACTCGCAGCACATCAAGCCGGGGAACGAGATGCCGGACATCAACCTCACCGGTCGCCAATTGCGCAACCTGCTGGCCTACCTGGAGAGCCTCGGGTAATGGCGACGACCGTCCCGCCTCCCGCCTCGGCCGAGCCGCTCGTCGAGCGCCTCGAGCAGATGTGGCAGTCCCGGCCGGGGATCCTCGGCTGGGTCATGACGACCGACCACAAGCGGATCGGCCTCCTCTACTTCTGGACGACGCTCGTGCTGTTCGGCGCTGGCGGCGCCGAGGCGCTGATCATGCGGACGCAGCTGATCCAGCCGAACAACAACGTGGTCGGCCCCGCCACCTACGACGAGCTTTTCACGATGCACGGGATCACGATGATCTTCTTCTTCATCATTCCGATGACCACGGGGGCGTTCGGGAACTACCTGCTGCCGCTGATGATCGGTGCGCGGGACATGGCCTTCCCGCGCATGAACGCCCTCAGCTACTGGGTCTTCCTCGGCTCGGCGATCTTCATCTACACGAGTCTCTTCGCAGGGGTGGCGCCCAATGCGGGGTGGTTCGACTACGTGCCGCTCGCCGGGCCGAAATACGACCCGGGACACGCGATCGACTTCTACTGCCTCGGGATCATCTTCAACGGCATCTCGTCCTCGCTGGCGTCCGCGAACTTCATCGTCACGATCTTCAAGCTGCGCGCGCCCGGGATGTCGATCAACCGGATGCCGCTCTTCTGCTACGCCCAGGTCGCCGCCTCGTTCGGCCTCCTGTTCGCGCTGCCGTCGCTGACGGTCGCGACGACCTTCCTCTTCCTCGACCGGACGATCGGAACCCACTTCTACGACGCGGCCAAGGGCGGGAGCACCCTCCTCTGGCAGCACCTCTTCTGGTTCTTCGGCCACCCGGAGGTCTACATCCTCATCGTTCCCGCCTTCGGGATCGCGACCGAGATCATCCCGGCCTTCACGCAGCGGCGCGTGGTCGCCTTCCCGTTCGTCGCGATCGCCGAGCTGCTGGTCGTCTTCATCGGCTTCGGCGTGTGGGCGCACCACATGTTCGCGACCGGCATGCCGACGGTGACGGTCGTCTTCTTCGCGGCAGCGACCGCGGTCGTCGTGATCCCGAGCACCATCCAGGTATTCGCGTGGACGATGACGATGTTCACCGGACGGCCGCGCTTCCGCACGCCGCTGCTCTTCATCTGCGGCTTCATCTTCATGTTCGTCGCCGGCGGGCTGACCGGGATCATGTTCCTGGCGGTGCCGTTCGACCAGCAGGTGACGGACACCTACTTCGTCATCGCCCACTTCCACTACATCATCTTCGGAGCCGCCGTCTTCCCGATCTTCGGCGGCATGTACTACTGGTTCCCGAAGGTCACGGGGAAGCTCTACTTCGAGCTGCCCGGCCAGATCAGCTTCTGGACGATCTTCCTCGGCACGAACCTCCTGTTCTTCCCGATGCACATCGTCGGGCTCGAGGGGATGACCCGCCGCGTCTACACCTATCCGGGCGGGCTCGGCTGGGGCCCGGAGAACCTGGCGGAGACGATCGGCGCCTATCTCACCGCACTTGGCATCGTCGTGCTCTTCGCCAACCTCGTCGTCAGCTTCTTCAAGGGCCTGCCGGCAGGGCCCGATCCCTGGCACGGGGCGACGCTCGAGTGGACGATCTCCTCGCCGCCGCCCGAGTACAACTACGCCGTCATCCCGAAGGTCTCGAGCGCGTACGCGAACTGGGACTACCCCGACCGTGAGGAGGACCGCCGCAAGCTCGCAAGCGCGGTGATGGTGCTCGACCAGGGGCACGAGCAGCCGGTGAGCTCGCCCGTCGACGGCTGGTGGACGGAGATCATCGAGATGCCGCACGACTCGCCGTGGCCGATCGCCCTCGCCTTCTCGATGTTCCTCGTGTTCGGCGCGCTGCTCTTCCACCAGTGGATCGTCGCGGGCTTCCTGACGATCGCGGTTGCCTACTCCCTGCTCGGGTGGCACGGCACCGAGCCGCAGGAGGCCGAATGAGCGACTACGTCGCCGGCGGAGTTCCCGAGGGCGTCGTCCCGCGGACGACCGACGCACGCAACACGCAGGAGGTGGTCGCCCTCGTCTCGCGCCGGCGGCAGCCGTCGGTCGCCGTGTGGGGGATGGCGATGCTCATCGCGAGCGAGGGGACACTGCTCTCCGGGATGATCGCCTCGTACTACTACCTCCGCTTCACGACGCCGACCTGGCCGCCGCGAGGCGACCCGCGGCCGGAGGTGGTGATCCCGCTCATCCTCGTCGCCGTGCTGGCGACGACGAGCATCCCGATGCAGCTCGCCGCGTTCGCGGCGCGAACCGGCCGACTGATGGCGACGCGGCTCCTCCTCGTCTGGGCGCTCGTGTTCCAGCTCGGCTACTTCGTCTACGAGGTGCACGACTACGCGCGGCAGGTGCACCACGACCCGATCTCGACGGACGCGTACAGCTCGATCTACTTCACGCTGCTCGGGGCCGACCACGGTCACGTCCTCATCGGGATCCTGCTCACGACCTGGCTGCTCTGGAAGCTCAGGCGCGGGCTCACGATGTACCGCCTGAACGCCGTGCAGGTGATCGCGTTCTACTGGCACATCGTCAACCTGCTCACCCTCGTCATCGTCGGCGTCCTCCTGAGCGCGACGTTCTGATGAGCGTGCGGCACGAAGCGCGGGAGCAGGGCGTGCCGGACGTCAACCCGGCGAGGCGGGAGACGCTGGTCGCGCCGCAACCGGGCGAGCGCATCGGCCGCCTGACGCTCCGCCAGCTCGGCATCCTCCAGTGGACCGGGACGATCATCGGGCCGGTGGTCTGGTATTCCCAGCACCTGTTCGGCTACGGCGTCGGCCAGGCCGTCTGCAGCATCGGCGGCATCCACTGGGGCGTGAGCTTCGGCGTCTACCAGCTGACAGCGGCCTCGGTCGCGGGGCTCATCGAGATCGCGACCTGGGTCTGCGCCCTGCTCGTCTTCCTGCACACGAAAGGCGCCGACTGGGGCGACGGCCCGCCGGAGGAGGGCCGCTGGGAGGGGCAGGAGCCGTACGGGCGCCTCTACTTCTTCGCGATCGCGGGGATGGTGGCGAACGTCCTCTTCCTCACGATGGCGCTGCTCGACGCCACGGCGGCCGTGACCGACGTCCTCTGCCGCCAGTCGTGAGCGGACGGGTCCTCATCGTGCTCCTCGCCCTCGCGGCGCTCGCCGCAGCGGCGCTCGCGGGCTGCGGTCAGGGGCAGGGCGTCCTCCATGCCGCCCCGCCCCAGTCGTGGAACGACTCGCGCGGAAAGATGCTGATCGAGTACTACGGCTGCGGCGCCTGTCACGTGATCGGAGGCGTCTCCGGCGCGAATGGCCACGTCGGGCCGCCGCTCACGAACCTCGCCTCGCGGTACCGCCAGATCGCGGGCGTGATGCCGAACACGCCGAGCAACCTCGTCCGCTGGATCATGAACCCGCCGAAGTTCGTCCACGCCGTCGACATGCCGGACCTCGGCGTCCGCCGGCCGGGCGCGCAGGACATCGCCGCCTACCTCTACCGCCAGTGACGCGCCCGCTTCTCATCGGCTCGGCGCTCGCCGCCTCGTGTCTGCTCCTCGCGGGCTCCGCGGGGGCGACGGCGATCGGCAAGGGAACGCCCACGGGCAAGCTCGCCGCCAAGGGCTACCACCTGTACGGCGAGTACTGCCTCGGCTGTCACGGCCCGAACGCGGCGGGGCGGACGTCGGCGCCGTCGTACGCGACCGGCTACGGCCCGCTGCGGGCGCAGACGCGCCAGCGCGGGATCGCGCCCTCGCTCCAGGGGGTCGGCGCGCTCGCCGCCGACTTCTACCTCCGGACGGGCTACATGCCGCTGCACCAGATCGGGGAGCAGCCCCGGCGGCACTGGCAGGTGCTGGGCGAGCCGTCGATCAAGGCGCTCGTCGCCTACGTCGCGAGCTTCGGCGGCCCGAAGATCCCGAAGCCGCAGCCCTGGCGCGGCGGGCTCTCCCAGGGGCAGAACCTCTTCACCGAGCACTGCGCGGGCTGCCACCAGGTCATGGCCCAGGGCGGCTACGTCACGAACGCGATCGCAGAGCCCCTGCGCCGGGCGGGAATCGACGCCACGACGATCGCGGAGGCGGTGCGAGTCGGGCCGTACGTCATGCCGAAGTTCACCTACAAGGACCTTTCGGAGCGGCAGCTCGACTCGATCATCCGCTACGTCCTCTGGGCGCAGCACCCGGCCCATCCGGGGGGCTGGGGGATCGACTTCATCGGCCCGGTGCCGGAGGGGCTCGTGACGTGGTTCATCGCGCTGCCGGTGCTGATCGGCTTCTGCCTCGTCCTCGGAAGGCGGCTGAAGACGTGACTCGCGCGCGTCAGGCGATCGTCTCCGGGCTCGTGCTCCTGCTCGGGCGCGGGCGGCCGCGGCCGCACAAGGACGCGCTGCGCATCGTCCCGGAGCGGCCGCCGAACCCGGCGGCGGAGATCGCCGTCCTGTTCCTGCTCGGCCTGAGCGCGCTGTCGGCGCTCGGGTTCGTGCTCGTGTATGCCTTCGCGTCCGACCTGCCGTGGCAGAACCAGCTCTTCGGCCTGACGCTCGGGGGGGCGCTCATCTTCCTCGCGGCGGCGCTGATCGTCGTCGGGCTGAAGCTCGTCGCCAACGAGGAGATCGTCGAGGCCTACCCGCCGCCCGAGCATCCGGGCGAGCAGCAGGTGCTCGCCGAGGTGCTGGACGAGAGCGGCTCCCGCTTCAGCCGCGGCGGGCTGTTCAAGCTCGGGCTGCTCGGCGCCGGCGGGGCGCTCGGGCTCGCGCTGGTCACGCCGGCGGTCTCGTTCGGGCCGCTGTTCCAGGTGAAGCAGTTCCTCGGCACGCCCTGGAAGCGGGGCCGCAGGCTCGTCGACGACTCCGGACGGCCGTACAAGGCCTCGGACATCGAGCACGACAACTACTACCTCGCCTTCCCCGAGGGCACCCCCGACCCGGACAAGGAGGAGATGGGCGCGTCGCTGATGCTGTTGCGGCTGCCGCCGTCGTCGCTGCGGCTGCCGCCCGGGCTGAGGGACTTCCCGGCCGGCGGCGGGATCCTCGCCTACTCGCGGATCTGCACGCACGCGGGCTGCGCGATCAACATGCTCCGCTCGCCGCTCTTCCAGCCCGACGAGCCGAGGCCCGCGCTGGTCTGCCCGTGCCACTACTCGACCTTCGATCCCGCCACCGGCGGCACGGTCATCTTCGGGCCTGCCGGCCGTCCGCTGCCGATGCTGCCGATCTACGTCGACGCGAAGGGCTACCTCCGCGCGAAGGGCAACTTCGACGAGCCCGTCGGGCCGTCGTGGTGGGGAGTTCGCATGTACAGGCCGAACCCCTGATGGCAGGCGCGCCGCTCACCCGCCGCGCCATCCGCTACGTCGACCAGCGCAGCGGCAGCGCGCCGTACCTGCGCAAGGTCATGCGCTACCTCTTCCCCGACCACTGGTCGTTC
This sequence comes from Gaiellaceae bacterium, assembly GCA_039583515.1. Classification (GTDB taxonomy): domain Bacteria; phylum Actinomycetota; class Thermoleophilia; order Gaiellales; family Gaiellaceae; genus Palsa-739. Next base: position 17,975 of record JAVKST010000022.1, on the reverse strand, counting down.
CTGCTCGGCGAGGTGGCGCTCTACGCCTTCATAGTGCTCGTCGCGACGGGGATCTACCTCACGTTCTTCTTCGTCGACTCGACGAGGGAGATCGTCTACCACGGCCACTACGCGCCGCTCGACGGGCAGAAGATGAGCGAGGCGTACGCGTCGGTCGTCCACATCTCGCTCGGCGTGCGCGCCGGCCTGCTGATCCGGCAGACGCACCACTGGGCGGCGAACATCTTCATCGGCGCGATCGTCCTCCACCTGATGCGGATCTTCTTCACGGGCGCGTACCGCAAGCCGCGGGAGATCACGTACGTGATCGGCGTGACGATGCTCATGCTCTCGCTGCTCGAGGCGTACATGGGCTACTCGCTCGTCGACGACCTGCTGTCGGGGATGGGCCTGGTGATCGGCTACTCCGTCGGGCTCTCGCTGCCCTTCGTCGGCGAGAACCTCATGAACTGGCTGTTCAACGGGATGTATCCCGGCAGCGCGAACTTCTGGCCGCGCATGTACGTCGCCCACGTGTTCATCTTCCCGATCCTGATCGGGATGCTGCTCGGCGCGCACCTGCTGCTCGTGATGCTCAAGCACCACACGCAGTTCAGGCGGAAGCGGTCGCAGACGGAGCACGCGATCGTGGGCGTCCCGACCTGGCCCGGACAGGCCCCCCGCTCGATCGGGCTCGCGCTCGGGACGGCGGGCGTCCTCTTCCTGCTCGGCGGTCTCGTCGAGATCAACCCGATCTGGCTCTGGGGCCCGTACCACACGTACTCCTCGACGAACGGCGCCCAGCCGGACTGGTACCTGGGGTGGCTGATCGGCGGGCTGCGGCTGATGCCGGGGTTCGACGTCGTGATCGACGGCTACACGCTCGTCCCGAACCCGTTCTGGGGAGGCGCGGGTTTCCCGCTCACCGTGTTCGGGTTCCTCTACTTCTGGCCGTGGATCGAGCGGCGCTTCACCCGCGACTACGCGTTCCACAACCTGCTCGAGCGGCCGCGCGACGCGCCGGCGCGGACGGGGATCGGCGTTGCCATGATCACGTGGGTGGTCATCGTCTTCCTCGCCGGCAGCGCCGACCGCGTCGCCGTGATCTGGAACGTGTCGTACGTCGGGCAGGTCCACGTCTACTGGGTGCTCGTCTGGGTGCTGCCGGTGCTGTTCGGGCTGGTCGCCTGGTGGACGTGCAAGGAGCTGCAGGCGAGCGAGACGGTGGTCGCGAAGCGGCACGAGGCCGAGGCGCAGGCCCGCCTTGCGCGGATGCGGCACGGCGGCGAGAGGCCCGAGCCGCCCGGCGAGCCGAGCGCCGCCGAGCCCTAGGAGTAGCCGCTCTCGAAGAAGCGAGCCTCGTGGGCGATCGCCTGCTCGGGGGTCAGGCCCTGCTCGGAGTGCGGCTTCGCGCCGATCGCGTCGGCGAAGCGCGTGATCAGGTCGAAGGCGGCCTTCACCTCGGCGGCCTCGCGCAGCGCGGCGCGAGAGGCGCCCGCGGAGAGCGCCGGCTGCGGGTCGAGCGTCGCGAGGAAGTGGAGCGCGCCGCGAAGCCGCTCGTCGATGGGGGCCGTCCGGTAGTCGGCGAGGACCGCGCCGACGAGGGCGGCGTCTCCGAAGGTGTACGACGCGACCGCGCCGTGCGCCTCCGTTCAGAACGGGCACTGGTTCTGTACGGAGACGAACGCCGCGAACAGCTCCCGTTCCGCTTCCGTCCACTCCGACGGGCCCTTCATCACGTCCTGCAGCAGCTCGGAGAACGGCCGGCCGAACAACTCCGGCCGGTAACGGAGCGCGAGCGAGATGTCCGAGACGTAACCGTCGCGCTCGCGCAGCCGCTCGATCTCGGCGGCCATCTCCGGCGAGTACAGCAGCTCCACCCTCATTCGATCGCCGCGAGCGCGCGGGCGCGTTCGGCCATCGCGACGGCGAGAGCGGCGCCGAGCGTCGCCTCGATCACGGTGTCGGGATCGAGGCCGGCGACGTCGGCGTCCGCGATCCGGTATGCGTGACGGCGCACCTTGTCGAGCAGGGGCGCGAGCTCGGGCGGGCCGTCGCCGCGGTAGGTCGCCGCCGCGAGGGGCGACGCGAGGATCGCGGCGGCGACCCGCTCCCACCGCTCGTCGCGCGTCACTCGGACAGCAGCCGCCGCAGGACGTACGGGAGGATGCCGCCGTGGCGGAAGTAGTCCCGCTCGCGCGGCGTGTCGAGCCGCACGCGCGCGCGGAACTCCCGGTCGTCCGCCCGCACGGTCACCTCGTCCGCCTCGCCGTCTTCGACGCCGGAGATCGAGAACTCCTCGCGGCCGCTCAACCCGAGCGTCTCCGGCGTCTCGCCGTCCCTGAACTGGAGCGGGAGGATTCCCATCATCAACAGATTCGAGCGGTGGATCCGTTCGTACGACTGCGCGATCGTCGCCCGGACGCCGAGCAGGTTCGGCCCCTTCGCCGCCCAGTCGCGCGAGGAGCCCGAGCCGTACTCCTTCCCCGCGATCGCGATCGTCGGCACGCCCTCCGAACGGTAGCGCTCGGCGACGTCGTAGACCGTCCCCTCCTCGCCGTCGGGCAGGTGCACCGTCCAGGTGCCCTCGCCGCCGGGGACGAGGAGGTTGCGCAGCCGCACGTTCGCGAACGTGCCCCGCGCCATCACCTCGTGGTTGCCGCGGCGGGCGCCGTAGGAGTTGAACGCGCGCCGCTCGACGCCCTTCTCGAGCAGGTACTGCCCGGCGGGCGAGTCGGGTCGGATTGCGCCGGCCGGGGAGATGTGGTCGGTCGTGACCGAGTCGCCGACCATGACGAGGCAGCGCGCGCCGGGGACGTCTTCGACGGGCGGCGGCTCCCGCCGCATCCCGTGGAAGTACGGCGGCAGGCGGACGTAGGTGGAATCCGGATCCCACGCGTACAGCTCGCCTTCGGGCGTCGCGAGCGCACGCCAGCGCGCGTCGCCCCCGAAGACGTCCGCGTAGACGTCGCGGTACATCTCGCCGCGGACGCTCGCGCCGATCACCTCGTCGATCTCGTCGCGGCGCGGCCAGATGTCGCGCAGGTACACGTCCTCGCCGTCGGAGCCCTGGCCGAGCGGCTCCTCGAGCAGGTCGACGTCCATCCGCCCGGCCAGCGCGTAGGCGACCACGAGCGGCGGCGACGCGAGGTAGTTCGCCTTCACGTCGCCGTGGATGCGCGCCTCGAAGTTCCGGTTCCCGGAGAGGACGGCGCAGACGACCAGGTCTCCCTCGTTGACGGCCGCCGCGATCGGTTCAGGCAGCGGGCCGGAGTTCCCGATGCAGGTCGTGCAGCCGTACCCGACCGTGTTGAAGCCGAGCTCGTCGAGGTAGTGGTCGAGGCCGGCCGCCCGGTAGTACTCGCTCACGACCTTCGAGCCCGGCGCCAGCGAGGACTTGACCCACGGCCGCCGCGTCAGCCCGCGCTCGACGGCGTTCCGCGCGAGCAGCCCCGCAGCGATCATCACCGACGGGTTCGACGTGTTCGTGCACGACGTGATCGCGGCGATCACCACCGAGCCGTGCTCGAGGGCGTACTCCTCGCCCGCGACCGCCACGCGCCTCTTCTCCACCGTCGCCACGTGCGCCGGAGCGGCGCCCTCGCCGTTGTCGCCGGCCGGCTGCTGCTCGGTGGTCGGGTCGCTCGCCGGGAACGTCTCGGCGACCGCCTCGTCGCCGTTCGTGTAGTCGACGCCGAACGTGTCGAGCGACTCGACGAAGGCCTCCTTCGCGCGCGCGAGCGGGACGCGGTCCTGGGGCCGGCGCGGGCCCGCGAGCGACGGCTCGACGTCGCCGAGGTCGAGCTCGACCACCTGCGAGTACTCCGGGTGCTCCTCGGGCTCGTGCCAGAGCATGTTCTCCTTGCAGTACGCCTCCACCAGCGCGATCCGCTCCTCGCTGCGGCCGGTCAGGCGCAGGTAGCCGAGCGTGACGCCGTCCACTGCGAAGAAGCCGCACGTGGCGCCGTACTCGGGGCTCATGTTCCCGAGCGTCGCCCGGTCGGCCAGCGCGAGCGAGCCGACGCCGGGGCCGAAGTACTCGACGAACTTGCCGACGACGCCCGTGCGGCGGAGGATCTCCGTCACCGTCAGCACGAGGTCGGTCGCCGTGGCGCCTTCCTGCAGCGCGCCGGTGAGCCGGAAGCCGACCACCTGCGGCACGAGCATCGAGAGCGCCTCGCCGAGCATCGCCGCCTCGGCCTCGATCCCGCCGACGCCCCAGCCCAGCACGCCGAGCCCGTTCACCATCGTCGTGTGCGAGTCCGTGCCGACGAGCGTGTCCGGGAACGCGACGCCGCCCCGCACCTCGACGACGCGCGCGAGGAACTCGAGGTTGACCTGGTGGCAGATGCCCGTGTTCGGCGGCACGACCTTGAAGTTGTCGAACGCCCCTTGACCCCAGCGGAGGAAGGCGTAGCGCTCGCGGTTGCGCTCGAACTCGAGCTCGACGTTACGGTCGATCGCGAGCCGCGACGCGAACTCGTCCACCTGGACGGAGTGGTCGATCACGAGCTCGGCCGGGATCAGCGGGTTGATCTTGCCCGGATCGCCGCCCTGGTGGCGCATCGCGTCGCGCATCGCCGCCAGGTCGACGACCGCCGGGACGCCGGTGAAGTCCTGCAGGAGGACGCGGCCGGGCACGAACGAGACCTCGCGCGACGGCTCGGCTTCGGCGACCCAGCTCGTGACGGCCTCGACCTCGTCCTCGCCGCCGTTGCGGAGGACGTTCTCGAGCAGGATCCGCAGCGTGTACGGGAGTCTCGTCGCGGCGGCGTCGAGCCTGTGGAACCCGTAGCTCTCGCCGCCGACGCGTAACTGCTCCATCCGTCCGATTCAAGCAGAACGACGGCTCTTACCCTGGGTCAGCCGGTTCAGCGTCACGAGGCCGATCCCGCCGACCATGTTCCCGGCCGTGGCGAGGAAGAAGTTCCAGACGATGAACGTCCACGGGTAATGGGCGCCGAAGCGGTAGCCGAAGATCAGCTCGATCGTCTCGACGATCACGTGGTTGAAGTAGCCGAGAGCGATCACGAAGCCGACGATCCACGCGACCGCCGCCCGCACGCCGACCGACTCCTGCCCCTCCACGAACCAGGTCATCGCTGTCATCAGGGCGCCGGCGAAGATCGCGCTCATGAACAGCGCGAGGACGTCCTTCGAGTGCAGAACGTCGGCCGAGTGCACGATCGCGTGCGCGCTTCCGTTCGGCAGGACGCCGTGCGTCGTCAGCACGAAGATCACGACGAGGCCGCCGAGGACGTTGAAGACCGGCGAGATCGTCCAGAGCTTCAGGAGGCGGCGCCACAGATGGCGCTGCCCGTTGTCGAGCCCGGCGATCGGCACGAGGAAGTTCTCGGTGAACAGCTCGCCGCGGCCGACGACGAGGAAGACGAACGCGACGCCGAAGCCGATCGACCCGAGGACGTGCGCGGGACTGAGCCCCATCGAGTGCACGAACTGCGCCTGGAGCAGCCCGAGGATCGTGATGCCGGCGACGATGTCGAAGCCGGCCGCGATCGCCGTCGACATCTCCTCGAGCACCGGACGGTGGAGGCGTCGCTCGCCCTCCTCCTTCGTCCGCTCGTAGATCTCCTCCGGAGTCGGCGCGTCGCTCACACGTTCGGCAGGAGCTCTCGCGCCGCGAACTCCGCGAAGGCCGCCTGGTTGTCGCCGATCTGGTGGACGTAGACGTGCGTGAAGCCGGCCTCCCCGTAGTCGCGGATCAGCTCGAGGTAGGGCCCGGGATCCGGGCCGGCCGGCGTCTGCTCGGCGACGTCCTCGAGCGTGACGTTCTCGGAGGACGCCTCGAAGTCGCGCGGCGCCGGCAGCTCCTGGCCGCCCGAGCCCGCGAGCGCCAGGTTGGGCCAGAGCTCGAGCGCGCGCTCGTGTCCGGCCCGCTCGTCCTCGTCGTAGGCGACGTGGATCATCCCGAGCTTCGGCTTCCCGGAGCCGCCCGCCTCCTCGAAGCGGGAGACGATCTCGCCGTCGGGGCTCGTCGAGATCAGCCCGTCGCCGACGCGGCCGGCGAGGTCGGCGGCCTGAGGCTGCGCGGCCGCGACGTAGATGTCCGGCAAGTCGTCGGGGACCGTGTAGAGCCGAGCCTCCTGCACCGTGTAGTGCTGCCCTCGGTGCGTCACCTCCTCGCCCCTCCAGAGCTGCCGGATCACGTCGACCGCCTCCTCGAGCATCTCGAGGCGCTCGTAGGGAAGCGGCCAGCGGGCGCCGGTCACGTGCTCGTTGAGGTTCTCGCCCGTGCCGACGCCGAGGAAGAAGCGCCCGGGCATCATGCACGCCACCGTCGCCGCCGCCTGCGCGACGATCGCCGGGTGGATGCGGATCAGCGGGCACGTGACGCCGGTGCCGACGCGGATCGTCTCCGTCGCCTGCGCGATCCCGCCGAGCGTCGACCAGACGAACGGGCTGTTTCCCTGGTCGCTGACCCACGGGTGGAAGTGGTCGGAGATCAGCGCGAACGTGAAGCCTGCGTGCTCGGCGATCTGCGCCTGCCGAACGAGCTCCTGCGGCCCGTGATCCTCGGAGGAGAGAGCGAATCCCAGCTCCATGGCGCCGGTAAGTACCTGTTTGCCCGACCGCGAAACGAGGGATCTGGAGCCCGTGGAGATGGCGAAGGTCGCGGAGCTGCAGGTCCTGCTCGAAGGAGTCCCACTCCCCACGGGCCGGCAGGCGCTCGTCGAGTACGCCGAGCACGAGGGCGCGGCTCCGTGGCAGCTGGGGGCGCTCCGCTCGCTGCCCGAGCAGCGATGGTCGACGATCGACGCGGTGGCGGAGTGGCTCGTTCGAGTCCAGCCGCCGTCCGAGCGCGAGGAGCCGCACCAGGCGCACGAGGAGAGCGGCGCGCCGCCCGGCGGCGACGCGTACACCCAGCCGCATCCCGAGAGCGGCGAGGTGCGCGACAAGGACGCCGTCAGCGCCTGATCAGCTTCCGAGCGCGTTCCGCAGCTCGATCGCGAACGCGCCCGCGACGGCCACGGCGGCGAGGACGAAGCCCGCTACGCCAGCCGCGGTCGCCCAGCCCTGCGTGTGCGTGAAGCCCGAGACCCCGCTGAGCGTGAAGCGGACGCTGGTCGTGAGCATCACGCCTGGGGCGACGAAGTTCCCGTCCACGAGCTCGGTGGCGACGGAGACGAGGAGCGCGGCTGCGGCGGCGAACAGGAACAGGCTCTCCGCCTTCGTCGGCCCGGGCGCGCCCGCCGTCCCGGTGATCGACGCGAGCGCGAGCGCGAGCCAGGTGGCCGCGAGCACCGCCGAGCCGGTCGCCGCAGCGAGCTCGCCGCGGATCAGCCCCCAGACGGCGGCGAGGAGTTGCATCGGCACCGGCACTGCGACCACGACCCAGCCGACGATGTGGAAGTCGGCCTTCGGGAGGACCTGCGTCTCGAAGCCGGCGTAGACGGTCGTGGCGATCGCGAGCCCGAGGAAGGTGATCGGGAGCGGCGTGGCCCCCGGGCCGGAGCCGTCCTTCACGCGCCGTGCGAGGGAGGCGCCGGCCGCTGCTCCGGCCTCGTCGTCGCCTTCGTGCCCTGCTCCTCGACCCGCCTGCGCTGCGACTCGACGACGTAACTCGGGTCGCGGGCCGACTGGAAGCCCGCCTTGAAGACGGCCCAGCGCAGGCACAGCTCGCCGGCGCAGACGAGGGCGCCGCCGACCGCCGTGGCCGCGCGGCTCCTCCGGCCGCGCTTCAGGAGCAGCGCAGCGCCGGCCGTGGACAGGCCCTTCGCGGCCCACGACAGCTTGCCGGCGGTGCCCTTGTGGTAGACGTCGCCGACCGTCCCGAGACGCAGCTCCATCGCCTGCATCAGCGCGCCCTCGGCGAGGACGCCCGCGATCGCGAGCCGCCGCGCCGGCCCCGCCTCGCGCGGACGGAGGAAGAGGCACGCCGCCGCTCCCGCGCTCGCGGCCGCGCTCGCGCCGAAGATCCACGGCAGCTCCTTGCGGGCGTCGTGCCACACCGGAACGGCCGTGTCGGCGACGAGCACGCCCGTGTACGTCGCCAGCGGCGGCCCCGCCAGGGTCGACACGGCCTCCGCCGCGAGCTTCACGGGCTTCAGCCATCCGAGCAGCTCGAGCAGCGCGGCCGTGCTCGAGGCGCCGCCGCTGACGAGCAGCACCCACGAGCCGATGTTCATCGGCGACGTGACCTTGACGACGCGGAGCATGTGGTGGAAGCGCTCGGGCCGGCCGAGGTCGGAGACGAGCAGCGCCGGCGAAACGATGTCGGCGGCGGCGCCGACGTAGAGCGACGTCCTCGACAGCTTCTCGTGGCCGGTCAGCTTCGCGGCCGTCGAGAGGACGGCCGACGCGCCGGCGAGGCCGCCGGTGAAGAAGTACGCCGGGATCTCCCACGTCCAGACCGGCTCCTTGATCACCGGCCGGCCGTAGTACGAGCGCATCTCCGTCCCCGCCTCGGTGATCGAGCGGTCCCAGGAGGTCGTCCCCGGCGGCTTGCCGTCCGGCTCCGAAAGCGGATGGATCTCCGTCACTTCCGGCGCCCTCCGAGCAGCGTCAGCACGGTGATCCCGCCGAGCAGCGCGCCGGCCGCGGCGAGCATGTTCGTCCACATCTCCGGCAGGTCGCGCGTCGTCACGACTGGATCGGGCGGCAGCCCGTACACCTCCGGGTCGTCGAGCAGGAGGAAGAACGCGCCGAAGCCGCCGACGCCGTCGTCGGGGTCGCGGCCGTAGAGCTGCGCCGCGTTCCAGCCCTCGGCGGCGAGCTTCCCGAGCCGCGCGTCGGCGCGCTCGCGCAGCTCGTCGAGCGGCCCGAACTGGATCGACTTCGTGGGGCACGCCTTCGCGCACGCCGGCTCGTGCCCGCCCTTGAGCCGGTCGTAGCAGAGGGTGCACTTCCACACGCGCCCGTCCTTCTTCTCGCCACGCTCGAGCGGGCCGATCGGCGGCAGGTCGGGCTTGTGCCCGACGTTGAGCGTGGACGGGATCTTGCGCTGGTCGAGGACGCCGAACGGACAGGCGGGCACGCAGTAGCCGCAGCCGTTGCAGATGTCCTCCTGCACGACGACGGTGCCGAACTCGGTGCGGAAGAGCGAGCCCGTGGGGCAGACGTCGAGGCACGCGGCGTGCGTGCAGTGCTTGCAGACGTCCGACGACATGAGCCAGCGCAACGGGTTCTCGTCGCTCGCGCCTTCGTATAGCGGCTTCCGCTGCTCGACGAACGCGACGTGGCGCCAGGAGTTGGCGCCGAGCTGCGAGGTGTTGTCGTACGACTCGCCTGTCCAGACGCGGCCGTCCTCGGGGATCAGGTTCCACTCCTTGCAGGCGACCTCGCACGCCTTGCAGCCGATGCAGACGGACGTGTCCGTGAAGAACCCCATCCGCGGCTTGCGCTCGTCGCCGTACGCCTCCCAGCCGGCCGGGACGCCGGTCGGCTCCATCAGATCCGTGAGCGGCCCCGGATTCACGACGGCGTCGTCTTCCGGACTTCCTCGGGCTCGACGCGCGGGTCCTGCTCGCGGCGGGAGTGTGCCCGCTCGCGCAGCTCGGCGACGAAGCGCGGCAGGTCGGCGCCGCGCGGGCGGCGCCCGGGCCTGATCCCGCACGTGAACGCCTTGACCTCCTGGATGTGGACGTTCGGGTCGAGCACCATGTGCGCGAGGTCGTTCGCGGAGTCGCCGGTCACGAGGCCGCGCTTGCCCCAGTGGTAGGGCAGCCCGACCTGGTGCACCGTGCGTCCGTCCTTCATTCGCAGCGGCCGCATCCGGTCGGTGACGAGGACGCGCGCCTCGATCGCCGAGCGCGACGTGTAGATCGTCGCCCAGCCGCCGTTCTCGAGGCCGACCTCCGCGGCGAGATCCGGATGGACCTCGCAGAACATCGCCGGCTGCAGCTCCGAGAGGTAGTTCACGGAGCGGGTCATCCCGCCGGCCGTGTGGTGCTCGGTCAGCCGGTAGGTGGTCACCACGTAGGGGTAGACGTCCGTCCCCGGCTCGCCGTCGACCGGGTTGTACGGATCCTCGGCGAGGTCGTTCTGCTGGCGGCGCGGGTTCGCGCGCTGCGAGTAGAGCGGGTTGTCGAACGGCGACTCGTGCGGCTCGTAGTGCGTCGGCAGCGGCCCGTCCTCGAGCCCCTGCGGGACGTAGAGCCAGCTGCGCCCGTCCGCCTGCATGATGAACGGGTGGCCGCCGGCGATGGCGTCCTCGGCCGCCGCGCCGTCGGGCGGCACGTAGTGCGGCTCCTTCGTCTCCTCGAAGTCGGGCGTGTCGAGGCCGGTCCACTTGCCCTGCTCGCCGTCCCACCAGACGTAGCGCTTCCGCTCCGACCACGGCTTCCCGTCGGGATCGGCGGAGGCGCGGTTGTAGATGATGTGGCGGTTCGACGGCCACGCCCAGGCCCACTGGTTCGCGACGTAGCTGTCCTGCTCCCAGTGCGGCTTCTTCCGCGCCGTCTGGTTGATGCCGTCCTCGAAGCAGCCGCAGTAGATCCAGCAGCCGCAGAGCGTCGAGCCGTCGTCCTTCAGCTCCGGATAGCCGGAGAGGAACTTGCCGCTCTCGATCTCCCAGCCGTTGACCTCCTGCAGCACCGCTTCGGCGCTCGGCTCGAGGATGCCGGAATGCGTCGGGTATTCCCAGCGCAGCGCCTTGACCAGCTTGTCGCGCTCGTCCTCCGAGTCCTCGAGCTTCTGCTTGATCAGCCGGCCGAGATGGAAGTAGAACCAGAGCTCCGAGCGGCAGTCCTCCTTCGGCTCGACCGCCTGCCAGTGCCACTGCAGGAGCCGCTGCGTGTTCGTGAACGAGCCGTCCTTCTCGGTGTGCGACGCGGCCGGCAGGAAGAAGATCTCGGTCGCGCACTCCTCCGGCTTCAGCTCGCCCGACTCGACCTCCGGGCTGTCGTACCAGAACGCCGCCGACTCGATCTCGACCACGTCGCGCACGACGAGCCACTCGAGCCGGGACAGCCCGAGCCGTTGCGCCTTGCCGTTCGCGTGCCCGACCGCCGGGTTCTCGCCGGCGATGATGTAGCCCTTCACCTTCCCCTTCAGCATCTGCTCGACGGTGAAGTAGACGGAGTTGTCGTCGTCGATCCGCGGCAGCGACTCGAACAGCCAGTCGTTCTCGTCCGACGCGTTCTCGCCGAAGTACGCCTTCATCAGGCTGACGAAGTAGGCGCGGAAGTGGCCCCACCAGCCCGTCGGCGACGTGTTCGCCTGCATGTAGTGCTCGAGGTCGCCGTACGTCTCGGTGTGCGGCATCGGCAGGTAGCCGGGGAGGATGTTGTAGAGGGTCGGGATGTCGGTCGAGCCCTGGATCGACGCGTGGCCGCGCAGCGCCATGATCCCGCCGCCGGGCCGGCCGATGTTCCCGAGCAGCTGCTGGACGACGGCCGCGCAGCGGATCATCTGCACGCCTACCGTGTGCTGCGTCCAGCCGACCGCGTAGACGAAGGCGCTCGTCCGGTCGCGACCGGAGTTGGCGGCGAGCGTCTCCGCCACCTGCACGAACTCCTCGACGGTACAGCCGCACGTCTCCGCGACGAACTCGGGCGTGTAGCGCTGGTAGTGCCTTTTCAGGAGCTGGAAGACGCAGCGCGGGTGCTGCATCGTCTTGTCCTCCGCCGGGGGCTCGCCGTGCTGAAGGCCCCCGCCGTGGCCGCCGTGCCCCGACTGCTCGCCCTTCGTCGCGTTGAAGCCCTCCTCGCGCTGGCCGGCCGAGCCGTGCACCTCCATCCCCTCGTACATCCACGTCTGGACGTCGTACTCGCCCTGCTCGGGGTCCCAGCCGGAGAAGAGGCCGTCGAGCTCCTCGGTGTCGGCGAACTCCTCGCGAATGATCACCGGAGCGTTCGTGTAGTGCTCGACGTACTCCCGGAAGTAGAGGTCGTTCTGGAGAACGTAGTTGACGATCCCGCCGAGGAAGGCGATGTCGCTGCCGGCGCGGATCCCGACGTGCTTCGTCGCCATCGCGCTCGTGCGCGTGAAGCGCGGGTCGACGTGGAGCACCTTGGCGCCGCGCTCCCTCGCCTCCATCACCCACTGGAACCCCACCGGGTGGTTCTCGGCCATGTTCGAGCCCATGATCACGATGCAGTCCGCGTTCTGCAGATCCTGCTGGAAGGTCGTGGCCCCGCCTCGTCCGAACGAGGTGCCCAGACTGGGCACCGTGGAGCTGTGTCATATACGCGCCTGGTTCTCGACCTGGACGATCCCGAGGCCGGTCATCAGCTTCTTGATGAGGTAGTTCTCCTCGTTGTCCAGCGTGGCGCCGCCGAGGTTGCCGATCGCCATCGTCCGGTTCGCGGGGTTTCCGTCCTCGGTCTCCCACTCCCACGTCTCCGCGCGCGTCTTGACGATCCGCTCCGCGATCATCTCCATCGCGTCCTCGAGCGAGAGCTCCTCCCACTCGGTGCCGTACGGGCGCCGGTACTTGACCTTGTACTCGCGGATCGGGCTCTGGGCGTAGCTCTTCGAGGCCTGGCCCTTCGGGCAGAGGCGGCCGCGTGAGATCGGGCTCGCCGGGTCGCCCTCGATCTGCGTGATCTCCCCGTCCTTGACGTAGACGAGCTGGCCGCAGCCGACCGCGCAGTACGGGCAGACGGACTGGACGACGTGCTCCGCCTCGTCTATGCGGGGCACGAGGCTCTGCGAGCGCGGCGACTGCACCGCCTTGCCGAGCCCGAGCGGGTCGCCTTCGCGCAGCTGACGGAGCGCCGGCCAGGACTCGAGGAGCTTCGCGAGTGGCATCGCCGGAAGTCTTTCCGGTCGCCCGGCCGCTGTAAACCGCAACCCGATGCAACGTGCGAGAGCCGTCGCCGGATACGGGTGCTCGCGGCGGTTTCCCTGAGGTTTCAGCGGACCGGGTCGCGGCCACACGAACTGTGTGAAAGCGGTAAGCAGACAAGGACACGACGCAGAAAGGGGTCGTTGCTTATGAGCACGATCGATGAGCGCCGAGAGCGCGCTTCCACGGGCGTCGCGCACCGCGATGAGGGGGAGTGGCGCGACGGCTTCGCCCGTCCGCGCGTGTTCCTCCAGCCGATCGCGGCACCGTCCGGGCTCGGACTCGCGGGCTTCTCGGTGGCGACGCTAATGGTGGCACTGATCCAGGCGGGCTGGCTCGGCACGTGGAAGGACATCCCGGTGGTGGGCTTGTTCGCGCTGACGTTCGGCGGCATCGCCCAGTTCGCGGCCGGCATGTGGTCGTACAAGGCGCGCGACATCGTCGCGACGCTGGCACACGGGACGTGGGGCTCGTTCTGGATTGCCTTCGGGCTCCTCCAGATCTTCGTCATCACGGGCAAGTTGCCGGCACCCGTTCCCGGCCACGCCAACTACGCCCTCGGGCTGTGGTTCCTCGGCCTCGCGTACATCACCGCGATTCCGGCCCTGGCAGCCACGTTCCACAACCTCGGCATCGCGGCCGTCCTCTGGACGCTCGCGGCCGGCTCGGGGCTGTCGGCGGCCGGCTGGTTCCTCACGGGGATCGGCAACGGCTGGCTCGGCGCCGGCGGCGTGCTCTTCGTGATCTCGGCCGGCCTCGCCGCGTACGTCGTGCTGGCGCTGAGCCTCACGTCGGTCACGAAGCGGACGATCCTGCCGCTCTTCGAGCTCAAGAAGGAGGCGAACGTCCCGGGCAGGCAGCCGATGGAGGCAATCCAGCTTCCGTGGGCCGAGCCGGGCGTCAAGCAGGGTCAGTAGCGCACTCAACAGTCGCCTCGCCCGCGAAGGCACAGGGCCCGCCGAGAGGCGGGCCCTTGTCTGTGCGCGATTCACGTTGTTGGCGGTTGGGGATACAGCGGCGCGTGAAGCACGTCGCGTTCTGGGTCGGTTGGTGGCTTCTCCTCTTCTGGCTCTGGCTGTTGCTCGCGGGTGAGTGGGACCGTACGGAGTGGATCGCGGCAGCCGGCGCCGCGGCGATCGGCGCGACGCTCGGGGAGGTCGCGCGCGTCCGGACGCGGTTCGCCCCGCTCCTGCCGCTGCGGGCGTTCAGGGACGTCCCGCAGGTGCTCCTCATGGTCGTCGTCGACTTCGGGATCGTCGTGTGGGCGCTGCTGGCAAGCCTCGTCCGCCGCGACGTCGTCCGCGGCGCATTTCGCTCGCACGAGCTCGAGACCGGCGGCGCCCACGCGCGCGGCGTCGGCCTGCGCGCGTGGACGGAGATCGCCGCGACCTACAGCCCGAACGCGTACGTCGTCGAGATCGAGCCGGAGCGCGGGCTCGTGCTCCTCCACGACCTCGTCCCGCACCCGCCGTCCGAAAGCCCTGCATGAACGCCTTCGAGATCGCGGCGACCGTCCTCATCGCGGCCCTCGCTCCGCTGCTCGTCGCCGCCTCGCTGCGCCGGCCGATCGACGGTCTCGTCGCGCTCGAAGCGGCGGGCGCGCTGCTCGTGCTCACACTCGTCTGCCTCGCGGTCGGGCTGCACCAGACGTCGGTGTTCGACGTCCTGCCGGTCGTGGCGACGGTCGTCTCCTGGACGGGCGGCATCCTGGTCGCCCGCTTCCTCGGTCGCTGGACCTGATGAGCGCGCACGACCTCGCGATCGACGTCCTGCTCGGGCTCGGCGTGGCCGGCGAGCTCCTGTGCGTCGCCGGCGTCCTCGTGATGCGAACGACGTTCGACCGGCTCCACTACGCCGCCGCGTCGACGACGGTGCCCGCCTTCCTGGTGCTCGCGGCCGCGCTGCTCGAGGAGCACTTCTCCTCCGGCGGGCTGGAGGCCTTCGCGGCCGTGGCGCTGCTTTTCGTGCTCAACCCGGCGCTGGTGATCGCGACTGCCCGCGCTGCCCGCCGCATCGACTACGCCTCCGTCGCACCCCTGCCGGAGGAGCGCGGGATGCCGCAGACCTGATGCTCGTCGCGACGCTCGTCCCGCTGCAGGCCGTCGTGTTCGGGCTCGTCGCGCTCGGCGCGCCGCTCGTCGTGCTCACCCGCGACCCGTTGCGGCAGGCCCTCGTCAACGGGATCTACGGCGTGTCCCTCGTCTGTCTCTTCGTCGTGCTCGAGGCTCCCGACCCGGCGCTCTCGATGCTCGTCGTCTCGGGGGTTGCATACCCGCTCGTGATCCTGGCGGCGGTCGCGCGGGTGCGCAGCGAGAAGAACCGCGGAGGGCCGAACGCCGATCCCCACAACCGCTCGGACGAACCGGAGAACCGATGACGCGGAAGGTGCGCATGGCCGTGCTCTCCCCGGCGCTGCTCGGGCTCGGCGCGCTGTTCTCGTGGGCGATCGCAGGCCTGCCGGCGTTCGGCGACTACCGCGGGCCATACGGGTACCTGCTGGACCGCATCGTCGTCCCGCTGCGGCACACCACGAACGTCGTGATGGGAACGACGTTCGACGTCCGCGGCATCGACACGATGGGCGAGGAGTTCATCCTCTATGCAGCCGTGATGGGCGTGACGCTCCTGCTTCGCTCGGAGGAGCGGTCGCAGCAGGCCGAGAAGCTGACGGAGCAGCTCGGGACCGACGGCGTGCGCCTCCTCGGCGTCGCGATGGTCGGCGGCGGCGTGCTCATCGGCTTGTGGCTGATCGCGTTCGGCTACCTGACGCCGGGCGGAGGCTTCCAGGGCGGCGCGCTGACCGCCGGTGCCGTTCTGCTGCTCTACCTCGTCGGCAGCCACCGCGACTACGCGCCCTTCCGGAACGAGACGATCCTCGACCCGCTCGAGGCCGTCGGCGTCGGTGGCTACGTCGTGATCGGCCTCGCCGCCCTGGCGTCGGGAATCCCGTTCCTGACGAACCTCCTCGGCTACGGCAAGCCGGGCAACCTGGTCTCCGGCGGCAGCATCGCGGCCCTGAACTGGGCGTCGGCGATCGCCGTCACCGTCGCGATGCTCACGCTCTTCTCCGAGTTCCTCGAGACGTACGTCGTCCCCCTCAGCCGGACGGACGCGCAATGAGCTACCTGCCGTACGCGATCGCGGCATGGATCTGCATCGTCGGGCTGGCCGGCATCGCGACGAGCCGCAACCTCATCCACCTGGCGATCTGCCTCACCGTGATGCAGTCGTCGACGTACGTGCTGCTGCTCTCCGTCGGGTACGTGAAGGGCGGGAAAGCCCCGATCTTCAAGAGCATGAAGCTGGGGACGACCGCGGTCGACCCGGTCGTCCAGGCGCTCACGCTCACCGACGTCGTCGTCAGCGTGGCCGTGATCGCCCTCATCCTGGCGCTCGCCCTGGACGCGCAGCGGCTCGCCAAGACGGTCGATCCCGACGGCCTAGCCGACATGAGCGGATGAGCTGGATCCTTCCGCTCCTCGTCGCGGTCCCGCTGCTGTCGGCGGCCGTCGTCGCCGGGGGCGACCACGTCACGCCGGCCCCGATCCAGGACGCGATCGGCATCGCGGCCGCGGTGGCGACGACGGCGCTCGCCTTCCTGCTCCTGTGGCAGGTCGAGAGTCACGAGGCCCTGCAGTGGTTCGGCGGCTGGGCGCCACGCGGCTCGATCGCGGTCGGAATCGACTTCGCCGTCGGCCCGCTCGCGGCCGGGATGTGCTGTGTGATCGGCCTCGTCGTCACGCTCGCGCTCCTCTACTCGCTCACCTTCCTCGGGGAGGCCGCGCACCTCTACGACGCACTGATGCTCGTCGCGCTCGGCGCGATGTGCGGCTTCGCGATGTCGGGCGACCTCTTCAACCTCTTCGTCTGGCTCGAGCTGATGGGAACGGCTGCCTACGCGCTCACCGGGTTCCAGGTCGAGAAGCTCGGCCCCGTCCAGGGAGCGGTCAACTTCGCTATCACGAACAGCGTGGGCGGCTACCTCCTCGCGTTCGGGATCGCCCTGCTCTACGCGCGGACCGGCGCCCTCAACCTGGCGCAGATCGGGCGGACCCTCTCGCACGGGCCGGCCGGCGGCCTCGCCATCGTCGCGATGACCCTCATCCTGTGCGGCTTCCTCGTCAAAGGAGCCGTCGTGCCGTTTCACCTCTGGGCGGCCGACGCATACGCGGTTGCCCCGGCGCCGGTCTGCGCCGTCTTCGGCGGCGTCATGACCGACATCGGGCTGATCGGCGTCGCGCGCCTCTACTGGACGGTCTTCGCCGGGCCGTTCCACGCGCACCACGTCGGCGACGTGCTGCTCTGGCTCGGCATCGTCTCGGCGCTGCTCGGCGGCGTGATGGCGTTCCTGCAGCGGCACCTGAAGCGCCTGCTCGCGTACTCCGTCGTGTGCCACATCGGGATCATGCTCGCGGGGATCGGGCTGCTCGACGCCACGTCTCTCGCGGGGACGGAGGTGATGTTCGTCGCGCACGCGATGCTCACGGCCGGGCTCTTCCTCGTCGCAGGCGTCCTCCACGTCGACCACGTCTCGATCGACGAGCTGCGGCTCCGCGGCAAGGGCGGCAAGCTGCTCGGGCTCGCCTGGGTCGCCGGCTCCCTCGGCCTGATCGGGACGCCGTACGTCGGCGTGTATCTGGGCCATGGCCTGATCGACGACGGCGCGAACGGCCTGGGCCGGCCATGGGTGCTCGCGCTCCTCTGGCTCGGCTCGGCCCTGAGCGGCGCGGCGCTGCTCCGCGCGGGCGCGCGCATCTTCCTCGGCTGGGGCGACGCCGACGACCCGCTGCTCGGCAAGACGATGGACGAGAAGCCGATCGAACGCGACGTGATGCGTCCGCTGCTGGTGGCGGTGGCCGCGGTGGCCGTCGCGCTGGGGGTCGCCATCAGCGTCGTCCCCGGCCTCGGCCAGCGCGCCGAGTACGCGGCCGACCGCTTCCGCGACCGCCGCGGCTACGCCGCCAGGGTCCTCGACGGAAAGGCGATGAAGCCGCCGCCGAGCCTGCCGGTGACGATCCACCACACGACCCTCGAGACGGTCCTCTACGGTGTCGCCGCGACCGCGCTGGCGGCGGCCCTCGCCGGGGTCGGGCTCTACCGGCGCCGCCTCCCGCGCGCCGTCTCGGCCGTCGCCGAGCGCACCCTCGCGCCGCCGATCGCCGTCCTCCGCGCGTTCCACAGCGGTGTCGTCGGCGACTACGTCACGTGGGTCGTCGTCGGCACTGCGGTCACCGGCGCGGTGTGGGCG
>JAVKST010000021.1:0-26830 GCA_039583515.1 Gaiellaceae bacterium | reverse complement strand
GCCGTGTACTACCTTGCCAGGCGCGGCGAGCTGCCCGCACGCCGGCTCGGCCGCCCGGAAGCCGAAGCCGGCCGCTCGGCGACCGCGGGCGCCGCATCCGGGCCCGCCCCCGCCCCGCGCGCAGCCGGCACCGGGGCCGCCCGCTCCGCGCCACCACCGGCCGCATCCGAAGCCTCCGGTGCCGCCGCCAGCGCCGCCGCCCCGCGCGAAGGCTCCCCCGCTCCCGCAGACGCCGGCGCCCCCGCCTCCGCCTCACCGCGCGCCGACCCCCCACGGGCACGCCCCGCCGGTCCACACCGGCCCCGTCCCGGGCCCACCGCCGGCGCCAGGTCCGCCGGGCGGTCCGCCGGCTCCCCCGGCCGCGCACGAGCCCGGCCACCACCACTGAGGCGATGGCGCGCAACCTGCATCCGCTCACGCTCGGCCTCCGTCTGCGCCTGATGCTGACCCTGACCGCCGTCGCGATCTTCCCGATCGCCTGCGTCTCGTACGTGGTCGTGCGCAGCGAGGTCGGAAACGTCACGCGCGGGGCTGACTTCGAGCTCCGGGAAGCCGCGCTGGCCGCGCAGTCGCGGTTCGCCGAGCTGCTCGACCGCCGCGCGCTGACGGCAGTCGCGGCGGCCTCGCCGGTGCAGACGGCGGTCCGCCGCCGTTCGCGGGCGACGCTCGAGCGGTTCGCACGCCGTCACGGGCTCCTGCTCGAGGTCGGGCGCCACACCTACGGACGGCCGATTCCGGGCGCGGCGCGCGCCCGCGTGCAGCTGACCAGCCGCGGTCGTGCCGTCGGCTGGATCGTCGCCCAGGTGCCGCTCGACGCGGCGACGCTCGAGCAGGTGGGGACGGCACGCGGGAACGGCGTCCGGCTCTCGTTCGTCGGCCTGCACGCGCGCAACGCGCGAGGCGTGACGCTCCGGCTGACCGATCGCGCCGCCGTTCGCGCCTACCTGGCGCCGGGCGTCGCCGACGGGCGAACGGCTGCGGCGTACCATCGTGTCGAGCTCGCGGGAGCGCTCGGGCTGCTTGCGCTGATGCTGCTCACGTTGCTGCTCGCCCGTCCGCTGCTCCGAGCCCTCAGCTGGACCGAGGCGCGCGCGAGCGAGGCGCGCGTGGACGCGCTGACGGGAGTCGCGAATCGCCGGGCGCTCGAGGAGAGCCTTGCGGCGGAGATCTCCCGCGCGCAACGGTTCCGCCATCCGCTCGCCGTGGTCCTCCTCGACCTGGACCACTTCAAGCAGGCGAACGACTCGTACGGCCACGCCGGCGGCGACCTGCTCCTGTGCACCGTGAGCAGGATCGTCTCGTCGATCGCGCGCCAGGGCGACATCGTCGCCCGCTTCGGCGGCGAGGAGTTCGTGGTCGTGCTGCCGGAGACCGACCTCGGCGGCGCGCGCCGGTTCGCGGAGCGGCTCCGCCGGGCGATCCAGGCGTCCCCGGTGGACGAGATGCGGACGACGGCCAGCTTCGGCGTCGCCACGCTGGTCGCGGACGACAGCGTCGACCGGCTGCTCAACGCCGCCGACCGGGCGCTCTACCTGGCCAAGGCGAACGGCCGCAACCGGGTCGAGGGCCCCGCACGCGACAACGGCGGCCCGACGGCGCCGACCGGCGCGTCCGACACGTACATCCGCCCGGCGTGACGGGCGCCGCCTCGTAAGCCGCGGCGTCGAGCTCGTCACGCACGGCCGCGCGGGCTACTAGACGCCGGCGGCGGTGATGACGAAGTCCGTCGCGAAGCCGAGCAAGACGCCGGCCAGGAGCAGCCAGTTCACGAGCACCGGATGGCCGTAGCGGCGGTTGACGGCGAAGAGCTCCCGCACGACGTAGAGGATCGAGCCGCCGGCGACGGTGAAGAAGACGACTGAGACAGCGTCGCTCGCCCACGCCTGTCCGAGGGCGGTGCCCAGAAAGGTCGGGCCGCCCCCGATCAGCCCGAGCACTCCCAGCAGCCGCCAGCTCGGGCGGATGCCCTCGCCGCTCAGCGGGCCGCAGATGCCGAAGCCCTCCGTCGCGTTGTGGAGCCCGAAGCCGATGATCAGCGTGACGGCGAGACCGATCTCGCTGGCCGCGGCCGCCTGGCCGATCGCGAGCCCTTCTCCGAAGTTGTGGACGCCGATCCCGATCGCGATCAGGAACGAGAGCCGGATCGCGGGGTTCGACAGGTCGAGCCGCTGCCGCCCCGCGTATTCGTCCACCGCCGCCGCGCCGGGCCCGACCAGCGGCGACGGGCGCCGATTCGCCCGCGCCTTCATCCAGGCCTCGTAGTAGACGAGGCTCATCAGGCCCAGCGCGAACCCCGCGCCACCGAGGGCGCTCAGCTCGCCGAAACGCCCCCAGCGGTGCGCGTGCAGCGCCGAGACGATCGGGCCGACGGCGTTCGAGAGCACATCCCAGAGCAGGAAGACGAGGATGCCCGTAGCGAGCGCGGACAGCCCTGTCCGCGCGCCCGCGCTCAGCCCCCGCATCCGCCCGGCGGGCAGGCCGAGGAAGATCGTCGCTCCCGCGACGGCGCCGAGCAGGAGGATGTTTCCAGTCGCCATGTGGCTCTTCGCGCTTCCCCGTGTAAGGGTTCCCTTACACCGAGCGCCGCGGGCAATATAGCTGCGTGCCTGCCGCCGGCCACTCCGTCGACGAGTACCTGGAGACGATCTACTTCCTCGCCTTCCCGATCGGCGAGTACACGCCGCACAGCGCCGGAGCGCCGCCCCTCGCCTCCCGCGTCGCCGAGATGCTCCACGTCTCGCGCGCATCGGCGGGCGAGATGCTGAAGCGGCTGGAGGCGGAAGGGCTGATCGAGCGCGGCGCGCGCAAGGAAGCGCTCCTGACGGAGCGCGGCCGCGAGCGCGCCGAGCGCGTCGTGCGCAAGCATCGGATCATCGAGCGGCTGCTCACCGACTTCATGGGCTACACCGGCGGCGAAGCGCACGAGCGGGCGGACGAGCTCGGCGACACGTTCGACGAGGAGATGATCGAGCGGATCGACGAGAAGCTGGGGCATCCCGACCGCTGTCCGCACGGCTGGCCGGTGGATCCGGCCGTGGAGCAGGCCGAGAACGCGCAACTCGCGCAGCTCGCGTCGCTCGCCCCGGGAACGAGCGCCACGATCGTCCGGCTCGCCGAGCACGACGGCGACCTCCTGCACTGGTTCTACGACCACGGGCTCGTGCCGGGAGCGACGCTCGTCGTCCGCGCGGCCGAGCCCGCGGCCGATCAGTTCACGGTGTCGCTCGGCGAGGGGGAGCGGGCCATCAGCGAGAAGGCCGCCGCCGGGCTCTTCGTCAGGCCGTCGTAGGCGAGGCGAGGCCGGCCGCCTCGCGCAGCGCTTCGGCCCGGTCCGTGCGCTCCCACGTGAAGTCCCGGTCATCCCGGCCGAAGTGGCCGTACGCCGCCGTCTGGGCGTAGATCGGCCGGCGCAGGTCGAGGTCGCGGAGGATCGCGGCGGGGCGCAGGTCGAAATGCGCGCCGATCAGCTCCTCGATCCGTGGCACCGGGACGGTCTCCGTCCCGAACGTGTCGACGAGCACGGAAAGCGGGTGGGCGACGCCGATCGCGTACGCGACCTGGATCTGGCAGCGCTCGGCGAGGCCGGCGGCGACCACGTTCTTCGCCACCCAGCGGGCGGCATACGCGGCCGAGCGGTCGACCTTCGTCGGATCCTTGCCCGAGAACGCCCCGCCGCCGTGCGGCGCAGCGCCGCCGTACGTGTCGACGATGATCTTGCGCCCGGTGAGGCCGGAGTCGCCCATCGGGCCGCCGATCACGAACTTGCCGGTCGGGTTGCAGTAGACGAAGTCCTTGTCGTGCTCGAGCCGCTGCGGGTCGTACAGCTCCCGCGGGAGGATCGGCTCGATCACGTGCTCGATCAGATCCGGCTTGAGCAGCGTCTCGACGTCGAGGCCGTCGCGGTGCTGCGTCGATACGAGCACACGCTCGACCTCGGCCGGCCGGATCCGCCCCGCCTCGTCGCGCTCGTACCGCACGGTGACCTGGGACTTGCCGTCCGGGCGCAGGTACGGGAGCACGTCGGCCTTGCGCACCTCCGCGAGCCGGCGGGCGAGCCGGTGCGCGAGCATGATCGGCAGCGGCATCAGCTCCTCGGTCTCGTTCGAGGCGTAGCCGAACATCATCCCCTGGTCGCCGGCGCCGAGCCGGTCGAGCGGATCGTCGTCGCCGTGCTGGTTCTCGAACGAGGCGTCGACGCCCTGCGCGATGTCGGGCGACTGCTCGTCGATCGCCACGATCACGCCGCAGGTGTCGGCGTCGAACCCGAACTTCGCGCGGGTGTAGCCGATCTCGCGGATCCTGTCGCGCACGAGGCGCGGGATGTCCACGTACGTCTCGGTCGTGATCTCGCCGGCGACGACGACGAGGCCGGTCGTGATCAGCGTCTCGCAGGCGACGCGGCCGTCGGGGTCGTCGGCGAGGACGGCGTCGAGGACGCTGTCGGAGATCTGGTCGGCGACCTTGTCCGGGTGGCCTTCGGTGACGGACTCGGAGGTGAAGGTGAACGACCGCGCAGCCATGTTGCGCAGGCTAGCGAACCGACCCCCACTCCTCGGTCGGTTCCCGGCCCATCAGCCGGGCGACGAGGTCGGTGAGGTCCTGGCCCGAGAGGACGGCGCAGACGCCCTCTGTGATCGGCAGCTCGACGGCGAGGCGATGCGAGAGGTCGCGCAGGATCGGGGCCGTGTCGATGCCCTCCACGGTCTGGCCGATCTCGGCGACGGCCCGTTCCGGAGTCAGGCCCTGGGCGATCAGCTCGCCGGCGCGGCGGTTGCGCCCGTGCCGGCTCCAGCAGGTTACGACGAGGTCGCCGATCCCCGCCAGCCCCGCGAACGTCTCCGCCTGCGCGCCCGCCGCGTCGCCGAGGCGGGTCATCTCCGCAAGCCCGCGCGCCATCACCGATGCCTTCGCGTTGTCTCCGAGCCGCAGGCCGTCGACGCCTCCCGCGGCGAGCGCGATCACGTTCTTCGCGGCGGCGCAGAGCTCGACGCCGACGAGGTCGGGATTCACGTAGGCGCGGAAGAGCGAGGAGTTGAGCGCGTGCTGGAGCTGGCCGGCGAGGTAGCCGTCCTCGCTCGCGATCACGGCCGCCGTCGGGAGCCCGGACGCGATCTCCTCCGCCATGTTCGGCCCCGAGAGCACGGCGACCGGCCGGCCGTGCACGCGCGTGGAGAGCCGCTCGCCCGTCTCGGGGTCGAGCCCCTTCGCGAGGCTCAGCACCGGCGCATCACCCGGAAGTGCCTCGACCACGCGCGCGAACGCCCGGCTCGGCGCCGCCACGACCGCGACGTCCGCGTCCGCCGGCGCGTCCTCGAGCGCGACCGCCTCCGCCGCGCTCAGGTCGACGCTCTGCAGGTAGCGCGGGTTCCAGCCGGTGCGAGCGATCACCTCCGCCTGCTCGCGCGAACGGCAGGCGAGGACGACCTCGTGTCCGCGGTCGAGCAGGATCCGAGTGAACGCGGTTCCCCACGAGCCGGCGCCGACCACGAGAAACCTCACGCGCGGAGCCTACGACCTCCGCACGAAGTCGATCGGAACCGGGACGCCCTCGAGGCCGAAGCGCTGGCGGAGCTCGTTCTCGACCCAGTAGCCGTAGTCGCGCGTCACCAGCGACGGATCGTTGACGAAGAGCCGGAAGCGCGGCGGGCGGACGCGGATCTGCGCGCCGTAGAGGAGGTTGAGCTTCTTGCCGCGCGGCCCGCTCGGCGGCTGGCGCGCCTCCCGCAGCTCGCCCAGCGCGCGGTTCAGCTCTCCGGTCGGGATGCGCGCGGTGTGCCGGTCGAACAGCGCCTCCACGCCGTCGAGCAGCCGCTCGAGGCCGCGGCCGGTATGCGCGGAGACGGCGACGAACGGCGGCCGCTGGCGCAGGCGCCGGCGCAGCTCCCCCCGCGCGTCGTCGACGCGGATCGTCGTCACGTCCCATTTCGAGAGGACGACTAGCGTGGAGCAGTCGGCCTTCCGCGCGACGTCCGCGACGGCGAGATCCTGCTCCACGATCCCCTCGGACGAGTCGATCAGGACGAGCGCCACGTCCGCCCGCTCCGCCGCCTCGAGCGCACGCAGCTCCGAGTAGTACTCGATCCCCTGCCGGTGCTTTCGCTTGCGGCGGAGGCCGGCCGTGTCGACGAGGACGAACGTGCGGTCGCCGCGCTCGAGCACGGTGTCGACGGAGTCGCGGGTCGTCCCGGGGATCTCGCTCACGATCACGCGCTCGCGGCCGAGGAGCGCGTTGACGAGGCTCGACTTGCCGACGTTCGGCCGGCCGAGGATCGCAACCCGAATGGCGTCCTCCGGCAGCTCCGGACGGGCGACCGCCCCGAGACGCCCGAGCTCGGACACGATCGCGTCGAGCAGGTCGCCCGTGCCGGTGCCGTGGAGGCCCGAGACGGGAACCGGGTCGCCGAGCCCGAGCCGGTGCAGCTCGAGCACGAGCGGCTCCTGGCGCGGGTCGTCGATCTTGTTCGCGAGCACGAGCACCGGCTTGTGCGACTCACGCAGGATCTGCGCGATCTCCTCGTCCCCCGGCGTGACCCCCGCACGCGCGTCCACGACGAACAGGACGAGATCCGCGTCCTCGACCGCCTCGTGCGCCCGCGCCGCGATCGCCCGCGTCAGCGGCGCCGGATCGGCGACGTCGACGCCGCCCGTGTCGACGAGCAGGAAGCGCCTGCCGCCCCAGTCGCAGACGAGCTCCTTCCAGTCACGCGTCACGCCGGGGGTCTCGTGGACGACGGCCGCACGGCTCTCCGTCAGCCGGTTGACGAGCGTCGACTTGCCGACGTTGGGGAAGCCGACGATCGCGACGCGGCCGATCAGCGGCGGCGGCGGCGTCTCGAGCCGGTCGACCTCGTCGGTCACGCCGGGAGCGTGACGGGCGCCCCATCGCCGCGCGCCGGCGGCACCGCCACCCGCGGCCGCCCCGCCTCGTGCAGGTCGCGCAGCCAGCGCCAGAGGCGGTTCAGCTCACCCTCGATCTCCCGGGACGCCTCGCGGTAGCCCCCCGCACCCTTCGGCAGCCCCGCGAAGCGCATCGGCTCGCCCCAGGCGATCGACACGGGCGCGAAGTTGCCGGGGTGCCAGGTCTGCGAGCCGTGGATCGCCGCGCAGACGACCGGCACGTCCTCCTGCAGCGCCACCATCGCCGCACCGGGCTGGACGGGGCCCGGGACGCCGCTGCGCTGGCGCGTCCCCTCGGCGAACACGCCCAGGACGTTGCCCTCGCGCACGACCTCGCGCATCCGCCGCACCGCCTCGCGGTCGGACTCGCCGCGACGGACCGAGAACGTGCCGAAGAGGCGGATCAGCTCGCCGAGGCCGGGGGCGCGGTGCGCCTCGCTCTTGGCGAGGAAGTAGACGTTGCGCGGCGCCTTGGAGCCGAAGCAGGGGATGTCGATCCAGGAGAAGTGGTTGAACGCGAGCACGACGCCGCCGCTCTGCGGCATGCGCTCGGAGCCGTAGGAGCGGAGACGCGTCGCGAGCGCCGTCGGGATGCCGAGGATGGGCCGGCCGACCAGCCAGGCGGCCTCGACGCGGTCCATCAGACCGCGCTGCGCTCGCGGACGAGCGCCTCGATCCGGTCGACGACGTCCCCGACCTGGAGGCTCGTCGTGTCGATCTCGACCGCGTCCTCCGCGGGCTGCATCCGCGCCGCGTCGCTCTCGTCGCGCAGGCGCAGGTCGGTGGCGAGCGCGTCGGCGCCGATGCCCGGCCGCTCGGCCATCCGCCTCCGCGCGCGCTCCTCGCGGTCGGCCACGAGATAGACCTTCACCCCGGCGTCGGGCGCGACGACGGTGCCGATGTCGCGCCCCTCGATCACGACGTCGCCCTCGCGGCCGAGCTGCCGTTGCCGCTCGCGCATCACCTCGCGCACGGCGCGATGGCGCGCTACGACCGGCACCATCCGGTCGACGCGTGTCTCGCGGATCGAGGACGTCACGTCGGTTCCCGCGATCCAGACGCGGTCGTCCTCGTCGAAGCCGACGGGCTCCTCGCGCGCGAGCTGCGCGAGCGCGTCGGCGGCGCCGAGATCGAGCCCGCGCAGCATCGCGAGCCAGGTGATCGCGCGGTACATCGCGCCGGTGTCGAGGTAGCGGAAGCCGAGGCGCTCTGCGAGAGCGCGCGCCACCGTGCTCTTGCCCGCGCCCGCGGGCCCGTCGATCGAAATGATCACCGTCTCGTCACCGACTCCAGCAGCTCGTAGAAGCCGGGGAAGCTTATAGCTGCCGTGTCGGCGCCCTCGATCGCCACCCCCTCGCGCGAGGCCAAGCCGGCGACGGCGCCGAGCATCGCGATTCGGTGGTCGCCGCGCGCGTCGATCCGGCCGCCGCGGAGCCGCGCCGGGACGCCGGTGATCGTCCAGCCGTCGTCGCGAGAGCGGATGCGGGCGCCGAGCGCGCGCAGGCCGTCCGTCACGGCCTCGATCCGGTCGCTCTCCTTCACCCGCAGCTCCCGCGCGCCCGTGACACGCGTCTCGCCGCGGGCGTGCGAGGCGAGGAGCGCGACGAGCGGCAGCTCGTCGACGAGCGAGGGAACCTCGTCGGCGCGCACCTCCGTCGCGACGAGCTCGCCCGGCTGCACCTGGACGGACGCGACGGGCTCGCGGCCGGCGCGCCGGCGGTCGAAGACGGAGACGCGGGCGCCCATCCGCTCGAGCACGTCGAGCAGCCCCGTCCGCCGCGGGTTGACGCCGAGCTCGTGGATGGTGAGATCGCTGCCGGGCACGAGCGCGGCGGCGGCGAGGAGCGGCGCGGCGGACGAGAAGTCTCCCGGCACCACGACCCCCCCGAGCCGCAGCGCGCCCGCCGGCTCGACCGTGACGGAAGACGCCCGCCGCCGCACCCGCACACCCGCGGCCTCGAGCATCAGCTCGGTGTGGTCGCGCGTCGGCACGCGCTCGATCACCGTCGTCGCCCCGTCCGCATTCAGCCCGGCGAGCAGGATCGCCGACTTGACCTGTGCGCTCGCCACCTCGAGCTCGAGCTCGACACCGCGGAGCGTTCCCGAGCCGCGCACGGTGAGCGGCGCATGGCCGGCGGTCGTGTCCACCTCGGCGCCCATCCGCCGCAGCGGCTGCGCGACCCGCTCCATCGGCCGGGCCGAGAGCGACTCGTCGCCGACGAGCGTGAACTCGCCCTGCTGGCCGGCGCAGATCCCGGCGAGCAGGCGCATCAGCGTCCCCGCATTGGCGCAGTCGACGAGCCCGTCGCGCAGCCCGCGCAGGCCGACGCCGCGCACCAGGAGCTCGTCCTCGGCGACGTCGTCGACCTCGGCGCCGAGCGCGCGCGCCGCGCCCACGCTCGCCAGGGTGTCGCCGGAGCGGCCGAAGCCGCTTACGCGCGTCCCCCCCTCGCCGAGCGCGCCGAGCAGAACGGCGCGGTGGGAGATGGACTTGTCGCCGGGCACGCCGACGTGCCCGACCACTGCAGCCGCGGGTTCGACGCGCATGCGCTAGCCGATGGTGCGCCCCATCAGGGACGCGAGAGCGCGGATCTCCTCCGCGAACTCGTGGAACTCCGAGGTCGGGATCTGCTGCGCCGCGTCGCACAGCGCCTCCTCCGGGTGCGGGTGCACCTCGACGATGATCCCGTCCGCCCCGGCGGCGACGGCCGCGCGCGCGAGCGGCAGCACGAGGTCGCGGCGACCGGCCGCGTGCGAGGGATCGACGATCACCGGCAGGTGCGTCTCCTGCTTCAGCACCGGGATGGCGCCGATGTCGAGCGTGAAGCGCGTCGCCGTCTCGAAGGTCTTGATCCCGCGCTCGCAGAGGATCACCTCGGAGTTGCCCTCCTTGACGATGTACTCGGCCGCCATCAGCAGGTCCTCGACGGTGGAGGAGAGGCCGCGCTTGAGCAGCACGGGCTTCGGCGCGCGGCCGACCTCGGAGAGGAGGGAGAAGTTCGACATGTTGCGGGCGCCGATCTGGATCACGTCCGCGGCGTCGACGACCGCCTCGACGTGGCGCGGATCCATCAGCTCGGTGACGAGCGGCAGCCCCGTCTCCGCGCGGGCCTCCTCGAGGATCTCGAGCGCCTCGTCTCCGAGCCCCTGGAACGCGTAGGGGGACGTGCGCGGCTTGAACGCGCCGCCGCGGAGCATCGTCACGCCCTCGGCCGCGACGGCGCGCGCCGTCTCGAGCGTCTGCTCGCGCGTCTCGACGGTGCACGGGCCCGCGATGAAGCCGAAGTAGCCGTCGCCGATGCGGCGGCCGCGCGCCTCGATCACGGTGGGGTCGGGCGAGAGCTCCCGCGAGACGAGCTTGTACGGCTTGAGGATCGGGAGCACCTGCTCGACGCCGGCGTAGCCCTCGAGCGGAAGCGTGGCGAGCAGCTCCCGCTCGCCGATCGCGCCGATGACGGTCGCCTCGCGGCCCGGCGTGACGAGGGCCGCGCAGCCGGCCTCCTGCAGGCGGGCGACGACTTCGTCCACCTGCTCGTGCGTGGCGCTCGCGCCCATCACGATCAGCAGCTCGGGTGCGCCGGTGACGGCCATGTTGCGCTGAGTGTAGAGCCGGGTATGCTCAGTCCCGTGACGACTCCGCGCACGTACTGGTGGTGGCGCTCCGAGCGGTAGCCCGGCAGCCTCGCCGTGCCCGCTCCTCGAGACCTCCCGCCGGGAGGTCTTTTTCGTGTCCGGATCGAACTTCAGGAGCAAGCGATGACCGACAACCCACCCCGCATCTTCTCCGGCATCCGCGCCACCGGCGACAAGACCCTCGGCAACTACTCCGGCGGCTACCGGCAGTACGCGGCGACGCAGGAGCAGGGCGACGCGTTCTTCTGCATCGTCGACCTCCACTCGATCACGACGCCGATCGAGCCCGACGAGCTGCGCGAGTACACTCTCGCGGGCGCGGCGATGCTGTTCGCGACCGGTCTCGATCCCGAACGCTCGACCGTCTTCGCGCAGAGCCACGTCGTCGCCCACGCGGAAGCGGCCTGGCTGCTGAGCGCGGTCACGAGCTTCGGGGAGCTGCGCCGGATGACGCAGTTCAAGGAGAAGTCGGAGGGCCAGGACTTCGTCTCGGCCGGCCTCTTCACCTACCCCGTCCTGATGGCGGGCGACATCCTCCTCTACCAGGCCGACATCGTCCCGATCGGCGACGACCAGCGGCAGCACCTCGAGCTGACGCGCGACGTCGCGGAGCGCTTCAACCAGCGCTACGGCGAGACGTTCACGATTCCGCGCGGCGTCTACCCGGAGG
Source organism: Gaiellaceae bacterium (assembly GCA_039583515.1). Lineage (GTDB taxonomy): Bacteria > Actinomycetota > Thermoleophilia > Gaiellales > Gaiellaceae > Palsa-739. Next base: position 15,630 of record JAVKST010000021.1, on the reverse strand, counting down.
AGGGCGCGCGGATCAAGAACCTGCAGGAGCCGGAGCGGCTGATGTCGACGACCCGCGGCGCGCCGCAGGGCGTGGTCCGGATGATCGACGAGCCGGACGTGATCCGCAAGAAGTTCAAGACCGCCGTGACCGACTCGGAGAAGGAGATCCGGCACGACCCGGCGCGCAAGCCGGGCATCTCGAACCTGCTCGAGATCTTTTCCGTCGCCACCGGCGAGCCGGTCGCGGCGCTCGAGCAGCGCCACGACGGCACGGGCTACGGCCAGTTCAAGGACGACGTCGGCGAGGCGGTCGTCACGCTGCTCGCGCCGATCCAGGAGCGGTATCGCGAGCTCCGCGCGGACGAGCGGGAGCTGCAGCGGCTGCTCGCGATGGGCGCGGAGAAGGCGCGACGGGCGAGCGAGCCGACGCTCGAGGCGATGTACCAGCGGATGGGCTTCGTCAAGGCCGAGGCCGGCCGGCTGTTCGGAGCCGCTCGACCTCGCGGTCTGTGAGCTCCCGCCACGCGCCCGGCTCCAGCCCGTCGAGCGTCAGGCCCCCGTACGCCGGCCGGTGGAGCCGCCGGACGGGGTGCCCGACCGCCTCGAGCATCCGCTTCACCTGGTGCGTGCGGCCCTCGTGGAGGACGAGCTCGACGCGGCCGCGGCCGAGGCGGCGCGCCTTGGCCGGAGCCGTGCGGCCGTCGTCCAGCCCGACGCCGTCGCGCAGCCGCTGCAGGGCCGCCTCGTCCGGGTCGCCCTCCACGTCGGCGACGTAGGTCTTCTCGACGCCGTAGCGCGGGTGCGCGAGCTGATGCGCGAGTGGGCCGTCGTTCGTCAGGAGGAGGGCGCCGGTCGTGTCCACGTCGAGCCGGCCGACGGGGACGACCCGCGGCTCGTGCGGAACGAGGTCGACGACGGTCAGGCGCCGCTGCGGATCTCGCGCCGTGGTGACGACACCCTCCGGCTTGTGCAGGAGGACGTACGCGAGCCGCTGGCGCGCCACCTCCTCCCCGTCCACGGCGACCCGGTCACGGGCGCCGACCAGCGTGTTCAGCTGTCCCGGCCGGCCGTTGACGGTGACGCGGCCCGCCTTGATCAGCTCGTCGGCCCTCCGGCGCGAGGCGACCCCGGCCCGCGCGAGGTACGCGTTGAGGCGCATGCTGAGAAGATACGGACGTGCCCCACTACATCTCGCTCATGCGCTGGACGTCGCAGGGGCGGATGGGCCTGCCCGCGTGGCGCGACCGGATCGAGGACGGCGAGCGCGAGATCGACGAAGCCGGCGGGAAGCTCGTCGGCGTCTGGGTGACCTTCGGACGCTACGACGTCGTCGAGGTGTTCGAGGCGCCGGACGACGAGACGGCGCTCGAGATCATGACCCGCCTCGGCCGCCACGGCGCCGAGCAGACCGAGACGCTTCGCGCGTTCACGCGCGAGGAGGCCGAGGAGATCATCAAGAAACTTTAGGCCGTGCGCTTCTCGGCCACGGCGGCGAGGCGGTCGCGAATCTCGGCCGCGTCGGCGCCGACGTCGTCGAGGCGAGGCAGCTCGGAGAGGCTCGCGAGCCCGAAGACGCGCTCGAACAGAGGCGTCGTGCGGTAGCGGACCGCCCCGCCGAGGCCGTCGTCCCGCCCGGCCTCGGCGATCAGCCCGCGCTCGACGAGGTTCGCGACCGCCGAGTCGGCGCCGACGCCGCGGATCCGCGCGATCTCCGGCCGCGTGCACGGGCCGGAATAGGCGACGATGGCGAGCGTCTCGAGCGCCGCCTGGGAGAGGTTCCGCTGAGCGGGCCGCTCGAACAGCCGGCCGCACGCCTCGGCCGCAGCCCGCGACGCGCGGAACGCCCAGCCGCCGGCCACGTGCTCGAGCACGATCCCGCTCCGCCCCTCCGCGAACCGCTCGGCGACGAGCCGCAGCGCATCCTCGACCCGCTCGAGGTCGTCGTCGGCGGCCGCCGCGAGCTCCTCCGCCGGCAGCGGCGCCGAAGCGACGACGAGCAGCGCCTCGAGCGTCCGCGCGAGGCTGGATACGTCGTCGGCGAAGCCCACGACTTCCGGGCGGGAGGTCGGGCCGCCGGAGGCGGGCCGGTGCTGGTCGAGCGGATCCGGTGAGATCAGGCGGAGCGGACGGTCCATGCGTCTTCGGTCCTTTCCTGTCGAGGCTCGTTCTCCTCCAGCCGCGAGACGCGGATCGGCGCGAAGGGGGCGGGCTGCTCGAGCGCGATCTCGCCGCTGCGGCGCAGGTCGAGGAGCGCGAGGAACGCGACCGCCTGCTCGACCCGCGAGAGCCCGGCCACCTCCCCGTCGAAGTCGAAGCGGGTACGGCGGCGCAGGACAGCGCGGAACCGCTCGAGGAACTGCGCGACCGGCGGGAAGCGGAGCGCCATGTGCGCGAGCGACACCGGCGGCGGCTCCTGCGCGAGCAGCCGCAGCGCGCGCGCGAGCGCGGCCGGGTCCTGCGGCGCCATGGGCATCTCGACCTTCGGCGCGAGCGGTGCCGGACCGACCCGGAAGAAGCGCGGCCCTTCCGCCGCGAGCCGCTCGCGCAGCCAGGCCGCCGCTTCCTTGGCGCGCCGGTACTCGGCGAGCCGCCGTGCGAGCTCCTCCGCGGCCTCCTCGGGCTCGAGCTCGGCGAGCTCGACCGCATCCTCCGGGAACAGGGCACGGGCCTTCAGCTCCAGCAGCGACGAGATCAGGACGAGGAACTCCCCGCATGCCTCGAGATCGAGCTGCTCCCGTTCGGCCAGCCGCTCGAGGAAGGCGGCGACGATGCCGGCGAGATCGACGTCACGCAGATCGAGCTCCTCCTTGAGGACGAGCGCGAGCAGCAGGTCGAACGGCCCCTCGAACGCGTCGAGGTCGAGCGCCAGCTCCCTGACGATCACGGCCCTACGCTAGTGGCGCTACCGGACGCGTCCCTTGGGGACGGCCATCCGCGGCCCCGTCGGCACGGCGCGTGCCCGCGCCGTGGGTGCCGCCGAGGGCCGGCGCACGAGCTGCCACCAGACGAAGAACGCGACGGCCAGCACCCAGATCCCGAGCGAGACCCAGAAGTTGACCCGCATTCCCGCGAAGTAGTTGGACGGATCGATGCGCAGCACTTCCTCGTAGGTGCGGAAGGTCGTGTACCAGGCGACGTAGAGCGCGAACAGGGCGGGGCGGCGCAGGTTGAAGCGCCGATCGAGCCAGAGGAGGACCGCGACGCCGATCCCGTCCCAGAGGAACTCGTAGAGGAACGTCGGCTGGTAGTACCCGTACCGGCCGTGCGAGGTGTAGCGCTTGAGGATCCCGGTCTGGTGCGCCGAGTCGATCCGGAGCGCCCATGGCAGGCTCGTCGGTTTCCCGTACAGCTCCTGGTTCCAGTAGTTGCCCCAGCGCCCGATCGCCTGTGCGAGCAGGAGGCCCGGCGCGACGGCGTCCATGAAGAGCCTGACGCTGTTGCCGCTGCGGCGGACGACCAGCCCGCCTGCCGCGGCTCCGGCGGGGATCGCCCCCCAGATGCCGAGCCCGCCGTCCCAGACGGCCGCGAACCCCCACCACGGATGCGAGCCGCCGGGCGCACCGAGCAGCGGGTCCTGGTTCCAGCTCGTCATGTCGTGGTAGAGGCGGGCGCCGACGACCCCGGCGATCACGCCCCAGAGCGCGACGCGGTAGACGAGATCCCAGTCGCCGCCCCAGCGTGCCCAGCGGCGGCCGGTCAGCCAGATGCAGGCGGCGATCCCGAGCAGGAGCATCACGCCGTACATGTGCAGCGTGAAGGGCCCGATCTGGAAGCTGCCGCTCGAAGGCGACGGGATGTAGCCGAGCAAGCCGGTGCTCACGAGCACATTGTGCCGTGTCGAGCCGCTAGCGGAGGATGAGGACGGCGACCGCGGGCGGGCAGCCGCGCTCGAGCAGCCCGATCGCCTCGTGCAGGTCGACGTCCGGGCGCCGGGCGAGCTCGACGGCGTCGTCGTAGCCGAAGCCCGCGCGGACCAGCTCGTCGGCCCGCCACCGCTCGACGCGCTCCAGCTCGGTCTCGGCTATCTCGTTCGCCACAGGCACCGCAGTCCTTCTCTCTCCACTTCGGGAGAACGCGACACGAGGATCTCCCCTTCCGGGGTGATCTTCGCGAGCTCGGCGGGCGCGGCTACAGGACTGCGGCTTCGCCGAGCAGGAGCCGCACCTCGGCGAAGAAATCCGGCCCCGGGTCGACGCGGTAGTCGGGCCCGAGCTCGAGCAGCTTCGGGCCGACCGAGGTGACGAGGTCGACGTAGACCTGCGAGTCGCCGGGATGGACGCGGACGACGTGCGCGAGCTCTCGGATCACGCCCGCGGGCGCGCTGCGCGCGTCGACCTTCAGCCGCACCTCGCGGCGCTCGGGCGTCGCCTCGAACGGCGAGATCTCGAAGGCGACGAGCTTCGTCTCGCCCTGCTGCTTGTGGTCGACGCGACCCTTCACGACCAGCACGGCGTCGGGGACGAGCAGGTCGCGCGCGGCCGTGTACGTGGAGTTGAAGGCGACGACCTCGACCGAGCCGGTGACGTCCTCCAAGCCGACGAACGCCATCGGCTCGCCCTTCTTCGTCGTCATCTGCTTGAGCGACGAGACGATCCCGCCGACGGTGACCGTCTCGCCGTCCCGTCGCCGCTCGAGCTCGGCGAGCGCGCAGTCCGTCTTCCGGCGCAGCTGGTCGCGGACGCCCGTCAGCGGGTGCTCGGAGACGTAGAGCCCGAGGCTCTCCTTCTCCATGTGCAGCAGCTCCGACTTCTCGAACTCCTCGTCGGGCACGGGCTCGTAGAAACCGCCGCTCGCCGGCTCGTCGCCGAACTCGAAGATCGAGACCTGGTCCTTGCGCAACGCACGTTCCGTGGCCGCGCCGATGACCTTGTCCAGCACGGCGAGCATGCCTTTACGGGATCCCGGCAGCGCTCCCGCCTTGATCAGCGATTCGAGCGTTCGCCTGTTCACGAACTGAGTGTCGACGCGCTCGGTGAAGTCCCAGATGGACGCGAACGGGCCCCCCTCCTCGCGCGCCGCCACGATCGCGCGGCACGTCGCCTCGCCCACGTTCTTCACGGCGTTGAGGCCGAAGCGGATCTTGCCCTCGACGACGGCGAAGTCGACCTGCGACTCGTTGACGTCGGGCGGCAGCACCTCGATCGACAGCTCGTGGCAGGCGTTGACGTAGAACGGCACCTTGTCCTTCGTGTTCATCACGGAGGAGATGAGCGCGGCCATGTACTCGCGCGGGTGGTTCGCCCGCAGCCAGGCGGTGCGGTAGGAGATGAGCGCGTAGCAGGCGGCGTGCGACTTGTTGAAGGAGTAGTCCTGGGACTTCTCCATGTCGTCCCAGAGCTGGCGGGCGACGGCGTCGGCGGTGTCGTTCGAGATCGCGCCCTCGATGAACTTGTCCTTGAGGGAGGCCATCAGGTCGTGCTTTTTCTTGCCGATCGCGCGGCGCAGGTCCTCCGCCTCGAAGAGCGAGAAGCCGGCGATCGCCTTCGCGATCTCCATCGACTGTTCCTGGTAGACCGAGATGCCGTACGTCGAGCCGAGGATCGGCTCGAGCCGCGGATCCGCGTACGTGACCGGCTCCCTGCCGTTCTTCCGGGCCGCGTAGCTCGGGATGTACTGCATCGGGCCCGGCCGATAGAGCGCGCCGATCGCGATCAGGTCGTCGAACTCCGTCGGCTTGATCAGCCGCAGCGCCTCGCGCATACCCGAGCCCTCGAACTGGAACACGCCGATGGATTCGCCGCGCGCGAGCATCTCGTACGTCCGGCGGTCGTCGAGCGGGATCGTCGAGATATCGACGCCGGCGAGCTGACACGCCTTGTCGATCACGTCGAGGTTCCGGAGGCCGAGGAAGTCGATCTTGAGCAGCCCGATCGCCTCGATCACGGTGCCGGAGAACTGGGTGACGACCTCCTGGTCGGAGCCCTTCTGCTGGACGGGGACAACGTTGGTTAGGGGCTCGGGGCCGATCACGACGGCGGCGGCGTGGATCCCGTCCTGCCGCGTCAGCCCCTCGAGCGGGCGCGCGAGGTCGACGATCTCCTTCGCCGCGGGGTCGGCGTCGTACGCCTGCTTCAGCTCGGCGCCCGGCTTGAGGCACTCGTCGAGCGTCTGGCCCGGCCCCTCCGGGATCAGCTTCGCGATCCGGTCGACGACCCCGTACGGGTGCTCGAGGACGCGCCCGGCGTCTCGGACGGCGGCGCGTGCCGCCATCGTCCCGAAGGTGATGATCTGCGCGACGCGGTCGCGCCCGTACTTCTCGCGCGCGTAGTTGATGACGCGCTCGCGGCCCTCGACGGCGAAGTCGAGGTCCATGTCCGGCATCGACTTGCGGCCGGGATTGAGCATGCGCTCGAAGAGCAGCCCGTAGGCGATCGGGTCGACGTCGGTGATCTCGAGACAGTAGGCGACGAGGCTTCCGGCGGACGAGCCGCGACCCGGCCCGACGCTGATCCCGTTCCGCCGGGCGAAGGCGATGAGGTCGGCGACGATCAGGAAGTAGTCGGTGAAGCCCATCTCGCGGATCGTCTTCAGCTCGAGCTGGAGTCGCTCGCGCAGCTCGGGCGTGACCGCGGCGTAGCGCTTCTCCAGGCCCGCCTCGCAGAGCTCGACGAGGTACTCGAACGCGTCGCGGTCCTCGGGAGTCTCGAACTTCGGCAGCAGGATCCGGCCGAGCTCGATCTCGACGTTGCAGCGCTCCGCGACCTCGAGCGTCCGCCGCAGCGCCGCCTCCTGGCCCGGGAAGTCGGCGGCCATCTCCTGCGGCGACTTGAAGTAGAAGTGGTCGGTCTCGAAGCGCCAGCGGTTCGGGTTGCGGAGCGAGTCGCCGGACTGGATGCAGAGCAGCGCCTCGTGGGCGCGCGCGTCCTCGTGGCGGAGGTAGTGGACGTCGCCGGTTGCCACCGTCGGCAGGCCGCGCCGGGCGGCGAGCTCGACGAGCTCCGGGTTGATCCGCTGCTGCACGTCGAGGTGCGCGTTCTGCAGCTCGACGTAGACGTTGTCGCGGCCGAACACCTGCGCGAGCCGGTCGAGCTCGGCCTCGGCGTCCGCGCCGCGGCTCTCCTCGAGCGCCTTGCAGACGCGGCCGGAGAGGCAGCCGGACAGCGCGACGAGTCCCTTGCCGTAGGTCTGGAGCAGCTCCCAGTCGACGCGCGGCTTGTAGTAGTAGCCCTCGAGGTAGCCGAGCGAGGAGAGCTTGATCAGGTTGCCGTAGCCCTCCGTCGTCTCGGCCAGGAGCGTCAGGTGCGCCTGCCCCTTCTGCTGGACGTGCCGGTCGTCGGTGAGGTAGACCTCGCAGCCGAGGACGGGCTTCACACCCTGGTCGCGCGCCGCCTGGTAGAGGTCGATCGCGCCCGCGAGAGAGCCGTGGTCGGTGAGCGCGACCGCCGGCATCTCGAGCTCCGCCGCGCGCCTCGCGAGGTCCGGGATCCGGCAGGCGCCGTCGAGGATCGAGTACTCGGAGTGGACGTGGAGGTGGACGAACGGCGCTTCGGGCACGGGGAGACGATCGTACTCCCACTTCCCGACGGCGCCCGCTCGCGCCGATCGGCACGTGTTAGGGGCCAGTTTTCCGAGCCGAACCGGCCTCGACGCTCGTCGGCGAAGCCCGGAACCTCGGTCCTGCGACACTCCAACCGTGAGCCGGCGTCGCCTCGTTCCGCTCGCTCTCGCGGTCACGCTCCTCCTCGCGGTCGTCGCGGTCGTGGCGCGCGGCAGGCCGCTGGGCGAGAACGGCGGCGACGGCGGCGGGCTGCCCCTGACGTTCTGGAGCTTCGTGTTCACGACGGCCGTCATCGTCGTGCTCCTCGTCGCCGCCGCGACGTTCGCCGCTCTGTTCCCGCGCGAGCGTGCGGACGGAGGGAGCTCCAACCGGGGGACGATCCGCGCCCTCGTCCTCCTGCTCGCCCTCGCCGCGTCGGCGGTGCTCATCGGGCGCCACGTCGATCTGCGGCACCTTCACCACCACAAGACGGCCATGGCGAGCACGCCCCCTCCCGCCTTCCCTCGGACGGGCGCGAGGGGCGGCCACGGGTCGCAGGCGCAGCACGTGCAGTTCCAGTGGGCGGAGCTCGTGGTCGTCCTCGGCCTCCTGCTCGCGCTCGGCATCGCCGCCAGGCTCGCCCGCTCTCGCCTCGGCCCGCAGGCGACGCGGCGTCGCCGCCCGCCGCCCGAGGTGCTGGCGGCCGCGCTCGACGAGTCCCTCGACGACCTCCGCAGCGACCCCGACGTGCGCCGCGCGATCATCGCCGCCTACGCCAGGATGGAGACGGCACTCGCCGCCGCCGGGATTCCGCGGCACCACGCGGAGGCGCCGCTCGAGTACCTGGAGCGAGCGCTTCTCACCCTCGACGCGAGTGCCGGTGCGGTCCGCCGGCTCACCGATCTCTTCGAATGGGCTAGGTTCAGCGACCATGAGCCGGAGCCGTCGATGAGGGACGAGGCGGTCGAGGCGCTCGTCGCCGTGCGCGACGAGCTGCGCGCCTCGGAGCTGGCCCCGGCGTGAGCGTCGCTCGGCGGCTGATCCTGCCGGCGCTCGCGGCGGTCCTGGCGCTGGCGATCCTCCTGGCCCTGCGGCCGCTCTCGACGTCGCGCGCGCTCGCGATCTGGCTCGTGCTCGTCGCCGCGATCGCGCTCCTCCGGCTCGTCCGGCACTCGCGCGAGCGGAGCGGGACGCCGAATGCGCGCTTCGAGGCGGCGCTCCGCCGCCCGCCCGCGGGCGCGCCGGAGCCGGTGGAGCTCCTGCGGGTGGAGCGCTATCTCGACCTCGGCATCGCCGGCGCGGGTCACGCCCATCACCGGCTGCTGCCGGTCCTGCGCGAGACGGCGGCCGCACGGCTCGCCTCGCGCCACGGGATCGAGCTCGAGCGCCGACCCGAGGCGGCCCGGGAGCTACTCGGCGAGGACGTCTGGGAGCTCCTGGACCCCGAGCGTCCCGCACCCTCGGACCGCTTCGCCCCCGGCGTGCCGCGTAAGCGTGTTGCCGCTGTGATCGAGCGCCTGGAGTCGCTGTGACCGCCCTCTCCGAGCTGCGGGAGCGGGCGGAGCAGATCCTCTCGGAGGTGGAGAAGGCGGTCGTCGGCAAGCGCGGGCCGCTCGAGCTGATCCTCCTCGCGCTGCTGAGCGACGGCCACGTGCTGCTCGAGGACTACCCCGGGCTCGCCAAGACGCTGATCGCGCGCTCGTTCGCGCAGGCGACCTCGCTCCGCTTCGCGCGCATCCAGTTCACGCCGGACCTGATGCCGGGAGACGTCACCGGCTCGCAGATCTTCGACCAGCGGACGGCGGAGTTCGTGTTCCGCCCCGGCCCCGTCTTCGCCAACCTCCTCCTCGCCGACGAGATCAACCGCGCGCCGCCGAAGACGCAGGCTGCGCTCCTCGAGGCGATGCAGGAGCGCCAGGTGACGATCGAGAACACGACGCACCGGCTCGAGCCGCCGTTCCTAGTGCTCGCGACGCAGAACCCGATCGAGTACGAGGGGACGTATCCGCTGCCCGAGGCGCAGCTCGACCGGTTCCTCGTCCGCATCTCGGTCGGCTACCCGGGGCGCGACGACGAGATCGAGATGCTCGAGCGCCGCGTCCGGCGCGGCAGCGACGAGGTGGAGCTCGAGCCGGTGATCGACCGGCCGACGCTCGTGCAGCTGCAGCGCGCGCTCGAGCAGGTGCACGTCTCGGATGCGATCCAGGGTTACGTGGTCGACCTCGTGACGGCGACGCGCGAGTCGCGGCGGCTCGCGGTCGGCGCAAGCCCGCGCGGCAGCATCGCGCTGCTCAAGCTGTCGCGCGCGAAGGCGGCGCTCTCCGGCCGCGACTTCGTCACTCCCGAGGACGTGAAGGCGGTCGCCGTCCCGGCGCTCGCGCACAGGCTGATGGTGCGGCCGGAGCTCTGGGTTCAGCGGCTGCGCGGCGAGGACGTCGTCGAGGAGGCGCTGCAGACCGTCCCGACGCCGCCGGCGGAGGACGCGCTGCGCGCCGCCGAAGCGTGACGGCCTTCACCTCGTGGCGCCTGCCCGTCTACGCGTCCCTGGCGGCGGGCGGGCTCGTCGCGGGGCTGGCCCTCGGCCGGGTCGAGCCCGTCGCGCTCTCCGCTCCGTTCGTGCTCGCGCTTCTCGCGGCAGTCGCGGAGCACGAGCCGCGCATCTTCGTCCGGCTCTCCCTCGCACGCGAGCGGGCGCTCGAGAGCGACGAGGTCACGGCGACGCTCGAGCTCTCCTCCCCCCGCGCGGTCGAGCGACTCGAGCTGCTCGTCCGGTTGCCGCCGGAGCTGAGCGCGGAGGGAGGACCGGCGCGGGCGCTCCTTCTGCGCGCGAACGAGGAGCGGAAGGTGCAGCTGAAGCTCCGCTGCGAGCGCTGGGGAGCCTTCTTCGTCGGGCCGGTGCTCTTCCGCGCGCACGACGTCCTCGGTCTTCGCTCGTGGGAAGGCGAGGCGGGCGAGGCGCAGCCGCTGCGGGTCTACCCGAGCGAGGAGACGCTCCGCTCGCTCGTCGCGCCGCTCGAGACGCAGGTCTTCGCGGGGAACCAGATCTCGCGGGCGCGCGGCGAGGGGATCGAGTTCGCCGACCTGCGGGAATGGCAGCCGGGAGATCGCGTGCGGCGCGTCAACTGGCGCGCGACCGCCCTTCGCGGCTCGCTCTGGGTGAACGAGCAGAACCCCGAGCGGAACACCGACGTCGTCCTCTTCCTCGACACGTTCGCAGAGGTGCGCGCGCAGGGGCGGAGCACGAACGACCGCGCCGTGCGCGCCGCCGCGACCCTCGCCCGCTGCTACCTGCAGCGAAAGGATCGCGTGGGCCTCGTCGGCTTCGGCGGCGTTCTCTCCTGGCTCGTGCCGGAGTCGGGTACGCGGCAGCTCTACGCGATCGTCGACACGCTGCTGACGAGCGACGTGGTGTACAGCTACGCGCTGCGCGACGTCGACACGCTGCCGCCCCGGACGCTGCCGCCGAAGGCGCTCGTGCTCGCGATCACCCCGCTCCTCGACAACCGCACGGCCGCCGCGCTGCTCGACCTGCGCGCCCGGGGCTACGACTTGATCGTGGTCGAGGTGTCGCCGCTCGAGCTGGTCGGGCCGGGCACCGCCTCGTCCACGCAGCTCGCCCACCGGCTGTGGCGCCTGACACGCGAGGCGCTGCGCTGGCGGTACGAGCAGGTCGGCGTCCCGGTCGTCACGTGGCGCGACGGCGTTCCGCTCGCCGCCCCGTTGGAGGAGGTGAAGGCATTCAGGCACCTCGCACGGCCCGCCTAGCGATCGCTCTGGCAGCGACGGCGGCGTACGGCGGCGTCCTCGCCGACACCTTCGGGCGCGCCGGGCCGACGGCGCTCCTTCTCGTCCCGTCGGACGCTCTCGGGACGCTGGCGCTGGTCCTCGCCCTCCTCTCCGGCCGCGGCCTCGGCCCGGCGCTCTGGCTCGGCGGCGGCACCTATGTCGCGTTCGTCGTCCGCGTCGAGCACCACGTCGATCCGACGGCGCCGCTCGTGGCCGTGCTGTTGCTCCTCTGCGGCGAGCTCACGGCGTGGTCGCTCGAGGAACGCCTGGAAGTCCGTCCCGAGCCGCAGGTCATGTGGCGCCGGGCCGCGGCGGTCGGCGTGCTCGCGTTCGCGGGCCTGGCCGTGTCGGCGCTCGTCGTCGCACTGTCGGCAGTGCCGCCGAACCACGGTCTGTTCTGGACGGTCGCGGGAGCAGCGGCCGCCGTCGGCGCGGCGGGCAGCGGCATCTGGCTCGCGCACCGTTAGCGACCGGCGCCAGCGGCTCTTCAGGCCGGGATCTTGACGACCTGCTGGATCATCCCGCCGTCCATGACGTAGCTCGAGCCGGTCACGTAGGCCGCCTCGTGGGTGCAGAGCCAGCTGACGAGGGCGGCGACCTCCTCCGGCTTCCCCGGCCGGCCGAGCGGCACCTCCGGGTCGAGCTGCTCGGCGTCCTGCTCGTTTCTGGGCGTCGCGATCACGCCCGGCGCGACCGAGTTGACGCGGATTCCGTGCTCGGCCAGCTCCAGCGCGAGCCCGCGCGAGAGCATCCCGAGCGCGGCCTTCGCCGCCGCGTAGACGGCGAAGCTCGGTCGCGGGATGTGCTCGTGGACCGACGTGATGTTGACGATCGAGCCGCCGTCACCCTGCTCGATCATGCGGCGGGCCGCGGTCTGGGCGCCGAGGAAGCTGCCGCGGACGTCGACGTCGAACGTCAGGTCGAAGTCGTCGACGGTCAGCTCGAGGAACGGCTTCGCCGTCGAGAGGCCGGCGTTGTTGACGAGTGCGTCGAGGCGGCCGAGCTTCCGCGCCGTCTCGTCCACGAGGCGCGGCGGGACCTCCGCGTCGGCGAGGTTGCCCCAGACCCAGTGGATCCGCCCCTCGCCGTAGCGGCCCTGCAGGTCGCGGAGCGGCCCCTCGTGCTTCTCCTCGTCGTCCTGGGTGCCGTAGCCGATCGCCCAGCCGTCGCGAAGGAGCCGCTCGGCGATCGCGAGCCCGATGCCGGTGTTCGCGCCGGTGACGAGTGCGACCCGGTCGGCCACGTCGCCGTTCTTCCGCGTCTCGCCGGCCGCTAATCCGGCGCGTAGGATCCGGACATGGACCGAGCCGAGCTGCAGGCGCTGCAGAAGCCGCTCAAGGACCGCTACCGGGAGGATCCCGGCGCCGCCCTGGTGACTCTGCGCGCCGAGGGGCGACTCGAGGAAGAGCAGATCGCGTGCTCGGTCGCGACCGGCCGCGCGCTCGTCGAGGCGGGCCTCCATCCCGCCACCGGCGGCAGCGGCGCGCTCGAGTGCTCGGGGGACATGCTGCTCGAGGCGCTCGTCGCGTGCGCCGGCGTCACGCTTCGCTCCGTCGCCACGTCGATGGACCTCGAGGTGGCGGGCAGCGTGCAGGCGGAGGGCGACCTCGACTTCCGCGGCACCCTCGGCGTCGACCGCGAGGCGCCGGTCGGCTTCGCCGCGATCCGCCTCCGCTTCGAGCTGGAGACGAACGCGGCGCGGGAGGAGCTCGACAAGCTGATCGAGCGGACGAGGCGCTACTGCGTCGTCTACCAGACGCTCGCCGCCGGCGTCCCGGTCGACCTCGGCTACGCGACGCGGTAGGCCATCAGGACGGCGTCGACATCCTCTCCGCCGCGGCGGTAGTGGCCCTTGCGGTAACCCTCGCGCTCGAACCCGAACCGGTCGTAGAGGGCGATGGCGGCGTGGTTCCACGGGAAGACGTGGAGCTCGAGCTTCCGGACGCCGGTCTCGCGGGCCCACTCGACCGCAGCGTGGAGCAGTGCCGTCCCGATGCCCTGCCTGCGGGCTTCGCTGGCGACCATCAGCCCCAGATCGGCGACGTGCGCGCTGGCGGGATGGGGGTCGCGGCCGACGGAGAGCCGGCCGACGATCCTCCCGTCGTCGCGCTCGGCGACGAAGACCGCCGCGTGCGGATGGCGGCGCAGCGCCTTCAGGTAGCGGCGCTCGTCGCCGGCGCTGCGCCACTCGCCCGCGACGCTGATCAGCCATCCCTCCGGCTCGGCGCTCACCTCGTCGGCCAGCCGGGCCAGCTGCTCGGCGTCCGACGGGTCGGCGTGCCGGATCGCGAAGCTCATGCGACGCGTCCGTCCCCGCCGCGCCGCGGGTCTCCCGCCGCCGCGAGCGAGCCGTCGGGCAGCATCTCGACCGCGGCTGCGCCGCCGAAGAAGAGGTTCCGCTCGCGCCAGCGGACGACCGCATAGCCTGCCGCCTCGAGCTCGTCGGCCGCGACCGGATCCTCGCAGTGGGCGACTCCACGTTCCACATGAATGCGCGGCGCGGCGACCGCCTCGCGGACGCCCAGCCCGCGCGCCGCGACGTTCGCGACCACCTGGAGCATCGCCCCGTGCAGGCGCGCGCTGCCGGCGGAGCCGACGACGAGCCGGGCACGGCGGTCGTGGAGGAGGAGCGACGGCGCCATCAGCGAGGCGAGCCGCTCTCCGGGGCGCACCTCGTCGGGCTCCAGCTCGCCGGCGAGGTGCACCTCGCCGAGCATGTTGTTCAGGTGGATCCCCGTTCCGGGGACGACGATGCCGCTCCCCGAGCCCAGCGAGCACGAGAGGGAGGCGGCGTCGCCGGCGGCGTCGAGGACGGATATGTGGGTCGTCCCGCCGGCGCCGCGCACCGCCGCCTGCGCCTCCATCGCCCGCGCGACGGCGAGCGGCGTGGGCTCGGCCTCTCCGAGCGCCGCGAGCCCGACCGCGAGCAGCCGCCCGCCGTGGGCGGGCGGCGGATTCGTCCGGAGCTCTCCTCCGCGATAGTGGATCGCCAGCGGCTGCCGCTCGATCACCTCGTAGCCGGCGAGATCCCGGAGCGTGAGCGGGACGTGCGCCGCGATCTCCTGCGCGACGTCGCCGCGGTAGAGGTACTCCGGCCCCTCGGTCGCCAGCCGGTCGATCGTCCCGGCCAGCTCGGGCGCGGCGAACCGGTCGCCCGTGCCCAGCGGGCGCCCCGGCCCGTACAGCGCGTCGCCCTCGGGGGAGTAGCGCAGCAGCGGGTCGAGGATGCGGTGCAGGAACGCCTGCGATTCCGTGAGGAAGACGCCTTCCCGGGCGAGCCGCGCAGCCGGCGCGAGCAGCTCGCGCCAGGGAACGCTGCCGAAGCGGCGCTGCGCCTCCCAGAGGCCGAGCGCCGTCCCCGGGACCGCAACCGCCGCAGGCCCCGTGCGGAAGAGCTGGGTCGTGTCGCCGAAGTCGACGGCGAGCTCGACCAGCTCGCCCGGCGAGACCGGCCGCTCGGGCACCGCGACGAAGAAGTCCAGCAGCCGCGTCCGCCCTCCTCCTCCCTCGTGGACGAGCAGGAAGCCGCCGCCGCCCGGCCCGGCGAGCGAGCTCTCACAGACCCAGGAGACTGCGGCGGCGGCGACGCACGCGTCGACCGCGTTGCCGCCGGCGCGCAGCACGTCCGCGCCGGCCTCTGCCGTCAGCGGATGCCCGGCCGCGATCGCGCCTCGCATGGGCCGAGCGTACGCTTGCGGCATGGCCGACGCCTCCCTCGCCGGCGTGGGACGCTCGACCTGGCGGCTGCCGGCGGTGCGCGAAGCGCTGCTCTGCGCCGGGCTGGCGGCTGCAGCGGCCCTCCTCCTCGCCTGGCTCGCCCCGCCCGGGGGCGACCTCGCGGCGCACCTCTACCAGCGCCGGCGCTTCCTCTCGCACGGCTTCACGCTCTGGGACGACTACTGGTACGCCGGCCGGTACAGCTTCGCGGGCTACAGCGTTCTCTACTACCCGCTCGCGGCGCTGCTGGCGATCCCGGCGCTCGCCGTGCTCGAGGTCGTCGTGGCCGCCGGCGCGTTCGCGGTCCTGCTCGACCGCGAGTGGGAAGCCGACGCCGCCTGGCCGAGCCGGGCCTTCGCGGTCGTCTGGGCCGGCGTCCTCGTCACCGGCGAGTTCCCGTTCGCTCTCGGCGTCGCGCTCGCCCTGCTCGCGCTGCTCGCGCTCGGCGGCGGCCGCCGCTGGAGCGGCGCGGCGCTGACGCTCCTCGCCCTCGCCGCGAGCCCGGTGGCGCTGCTCCTGCTCGGCGTCGTCCTCGCCGGCGTGGTCGTCGCGCGGCGCGCCCCCGTGCGGGCGGTGCCGGCCGCCGCGTTCGCGGTCGCCGCGGTCGCCGAGCTCCTGCTGTTGCGGCTCTTTCCGGCCGGCGGAACGCTGGGCTTCCCCGGCGGCGAA
>JAVKST010000020.1:0-28910 GCA_039583515.1 Gaiellaceae bacterium | reverse complement strand
CTAGAAGCCTTTGGCCTCGTTCTGTTGTGGGTCGTTGAGCGTGAGGACGAAGCTGGGGGGTGGGATCGTGTGGTCGTCGCTGATCGGGGTGACGGCCGTGCCCACGGCGAAGTACTCGATCACGTGGGAGCTCCAACCGTGGCTTCCTTCGTTGAGTTGGACACCGACGATGCCTTCGGCTTCGACGGCTTCGCCTTCGGCTTGCATGCGTTCCATGGCGAGTTCGCGGGCGTCGTAGAGCGCCTGCGTGAAGTTGGGCATCTCTGCGTTGCGGCCGATGCGGCTGAACCAGCCGCCCAGTCCCTGGTGGGCGACGTGGTAGACGCAGGTTCCCATCACCAGCCCGAGCGGCCGGTAGCCGGCTGAGAGGAGTGTGTAAAAGTCCTGCCCGGTGAGGTCGCTGGTGAAGGGACGTCCGTTGGGGGCGCGGTGGAGCACGCCCGCGGCGTGGCGGACGGCGGTGCCGATAGCGATGAACTCGGCGAGGTCGTTGCCCCACTCGTAGCGGCTCACGTCTAGCCGGACCCCGACGACGCCGTCGGCGCCGAGCTGGTCCGCTTCTTCTTCCATCCGGGTCATTGCGAGCTCGCGCGCGTCGTACATCGCCTGGGTGAGGACGTCGAGTTCCTGGTTTTGGTTCCATTGCCGCATCTGGAGGCCGATGTGGTAGATCGAGGAGCCGACGACGAGACCGAGCGGCTCGAAGCCGGCGGCCTTGACTAGCAGGAACTCGTTGACGCTGAGGTCGCTGGTGAAGAAGTGCTTCTCACGCATCCGCTCCAGCCGTTCGCGGCCGTGCTCGGGAATTCCGACGGTCGATGCGGGGTCGTACTGCTCCTGCTCTTGGTCGCTCATGTCGTCTCCTATTCGAGTGCGAGCGCAAGCCGCGGTGAAGGCTTCCTCGTCCCGGGCCCACTGATTGCGGTCCCCGAGATGTGAAGCGTGACGGTGAGGCGGTGCCCTTCTCCTTCCTCTGGTTCGACGTGTTGGTCGTAGACGACGCCGATCCGTCCGTCGGCGCCCATCCCACGCCGTTGCGTATGGAGTCGCTTGAGCGCATTCAGCATCGGTTCCCCGAATGCCTCGCGCCCCGTCGTAGCCGCGGTTCCAGTGACCACGAACTCCACCGTGCCGAGCCGGCCGCCCCGCAGGCGACGGCGGAACGAGACGGCGACGACGGCGTCGGCGCCGAGGTCGACAGCTTCGGACTGCAGCTGCTCGAGCGCTCGCTCTCGCGCGTGGTTCCACGCGCGCGTGGGGCCACCGAGTTCGACATAGCCAGCCTTGGGATAACCGGGCCAGATCCCACCCGACGAGTAGGGCCTGGCGGCGAAGCCCATCTGATGGCGCAGGCCCCGAAGACTTGCCCGAGCGGACGCATCTTGCTCCGGCGCGCGAACAACAGATCGCCGACCGAGAAGGTGCTCGTGTAGGTCATCGAAGCGGCACCGCGACAAAGACCGGCGGATCCTCATCCTCGTGCTCGAGTTCGAACACCGAGGTCGCGAGCACGTGCAACGTGAGAACGAGGTCGGTGCGTTTCGCCCCGCTGCCCATGTCGACCTCGCGCTCCTCGTGGGACGTCTCGATCGAGACGCCCAGCAGGCCGTGCGCACCATGCTCGTGCGCCTGCCGTGTCGCTCGCAGCATGGCCTCGCGTCGCGCGTCGTACAGCCCGCGGGTGAAGTCCGGGAACTCCTGGTTCTGGAAGCGGCTCCCTCCGAAGGCAAACCGCGCCTGCTGCTGCTGCCAGCCGGCGATGACATAGAGGACGGTCGTGCCAGCAACCAGGCCTGCCGGCCAGAAACCGTGGCGGAAGAGCGCAGCGAACTCCTGCCCGGACAGATTCGACAGCACCGGTGTGTCGCCCAGGTCGTACCGCTCGGAAGCGACGGCCGTCCCGGCGGCCACGAACTCGATCACGTCCTGGCTCCAGTCGTACCGGCCGCGCGTGAGGCGCACGCCTACGACGGCGTCTGCGCCACACAGCCGCGCCTCCTCAGAAAGCCGTCCGAGCGCGAGACGGCGCGCTTCGTTCCAGGCCTCGGTCTGCGTCTCCAGCTCCCGGCTTTCCCCGCCGGTCGACACCGGATTCATCCCAGCGCCAAACCCACCGCCGCCCGGTGTCCACTGCCAGCCAACGTGGTAGAAGCAGCTCCCCATCACCTGCGTCAGCGGACGGAAGCCCGCCTCCCGGGTGAGCAAGAACTCGTTCGTCGACAGGTCGCTCGTGAAGAAGCCCTTGCGCCTGGCCACCTCGCGCAACCGCTCCTGCGCCGCCAGCGGCAACCCGCCCGCCTCGATCTCCCGCAGACTCGCCTCTGCCCGAGCCCGCTCCTCGCCCTCGGAGTTCCCAGAACCGCGTCCCATCAGCTCGACAGCAACTGCTCCAGCGCCGCCCGACCTCGCTCGCTTCGCTCCGCCACCGAAACGAGCTCCGCGGACATCCGGTCGATCCACTCGTCCAGCGGAAGCTCCTCCGTCTTCAAGGAGATCCCGCGCACAACGGCACGGCGTCGACACCCGATGTCGCCGCGGTCGAACTCGAGCTCATACCGCGA
This sequence comes from Gaiellaceae bacterium, assembly GCA_039583515.1. Classification (GTDB taxonomy): domain Bacteria; phylum Actinomycetota; class Thermoleophilia; order Gaiellales; family Gaiellaceae; genus Palsa-739. The sequence continues at coordinate 26,349 of JAVKST010000020.1, read as the reverse complement.
ATCGCCCAGCTCCACCTCGATCCTCCGCGCCCGCTTATCTCGAAACAACCCGCCCCGCTCGACACGAACATGCTCCGGGAACGAGCCCTCGAGCTTCGCCGCCAACGCCTGCACGAACGCGCGCACGTCCGTCGCGTCCGCACGCAACGACGCTGCCAAGAGATCGAAGTCCCGCTCCCCCTCCACATGCGGATCGTAGAAAACGGAGAGCCCGGACGCACCGAAGGCCCACCCACCGAGGTACCCACGCCGTGCAAGACGAGCGACATGGCCCTTGATACTGCGGCGCTTCATCGCCCCTGTAGAGTCGAACACCGCTGCAACTCGAGAGGTTCATGGCCCCGGGAGGAATCGAACCTCCGCACGCAGCTTCGAAGGCTGCCGCTCTGTCCGCTGAGCTACGGGGCCTGGCGGAGAAAGGCTACCCAGCCGCTCAGGCGGCTACGGGCGCGCCGAACTTGCGGCGCAGGTAGTCGAGGTACGGCTTGGCGTCGAGGGTGGAACCGGTCGCGCGGCGGAGCGTCTCCTGCGGCGAGAACTTGCGCCCGAGCGCGTGGACGTGCTCGCCGAGCCACTCCCGCAGCGGCGCGAACTCGCCCTGCTCGATCCGCTCCTCGAGGTCCGGCAGGTCGCGCTCCGCCGCCTCCCAGATCTGGACGGACATGACCGTTCCGAGCAGGTAGGTGGAGAAGTAGCCGAGCATTCCGCCCGACCAGTGGATGTCCTGGAGGACGCCGTGCGCGTCGTCGGGCACCTCGACGCCGAGGTACTCGTGCATCTTCTCGTTCCACCGCTGTGGCAGCTCCCGCAGGCCGAAGCGCCCCTCCACCATGTCCTGCTCGAGCTCGAAGCGGAGGATGACGTGCATCCCGTAGGTCACCTCGTCCGCCTGGATGCGGATCAGCGACGGCTGCACCTTGTTCACGGCGGCGTGGAACCGCTCGAGCTCCACGCCCCCGAGTTGCTCGGGGAAGAGCTCCTGCAGGCGGGAATAGTAGAAGCGCCAGAACGGCAGGCCGCGGCCGACGAGGTTCTCCCACAGCCGGCTCTGCGACTCGTGCAGCCCGAAGGAGGCGCCCGTCCCGATCGGCAGGTGCGCAAACCGCGCGGGGATCTGGTTCTCGTAGAGCGCATGGCCGTACTCGTGCATGGTCGAGAAGAGCGAGTCGAGGTCGTGCGGGTGGTAGCTCGTCGTGATCCGGATGTCGTCGACGCCGGATCCCGACTGGAACGGGTGCTCCGTCGGGTCGATCCGCCACGTGCCGGGACGCAGCCCCAGCAGCTCCACGATCTCGTGCGAGAGCCGACGCTGGCGGTCGACGTCGAAGTCGGCGGTGAGGAAGCCGTCGTCGACGTCGCGCCCGCGCTGCTCGGCGGCGAGCGAGATCAGCACGGGCTTGATCTCGTCGAAGATCGCGCGCACGTCCGCCGTCCGCATCTCGGGCTCGAAGTCGTCCAGCAGGACGTCATAGGGCTCCTCCGACGGCTCGAAGCACTCGACGTAGCGGCGGCGCAGCTCGACGTTCCGCTCCAGGGCCGGCAGGAAGCGTCGGAAATCGGACGTCGCCTTCGCCTCGATCCAGACCGGCGCGGCCTCCGCCGCCGCGACCGCCAGCTCCGACGCCAGCTCCGAGGGAACCTGCACGGCCTTCTCGTACAGCCGCCGCGCGAGCCGGACGAGGCCGGCGCCGTCGGACTCGGGATCGAGCGAGTCCAGCGGCACCCCGTCGAGCAGGCGCCCCATCTCCGGGTCGGTCAGCGTCTCGTGGCCGAGCCGCTGCAACAGCCCCATGTGCCGGCCGCGGATCAGCGAGCCGGCCGGCGGCATGTACGTCCGCTGGTCCCAGGCGAGCAGGCCCGTGAGGACGTCGAGGTCCTGGATCTCCTCGAGCTTCGACTTCAGCCGGGCGAGCGGGTCGGGCACCGCCGCAGCCTACAAGAGCCTGCGACAGCGACCCGCTACGCTGTTCGCCCACCGCGGTGGCGGTAGCTCAGCTGGTAGAGCCCCGGGTTGTGGTCCCGGTGGTCGCGGGTTCGAGTCCCGTCCGCCACCTCTTACGCCAGCCCGCTCAGGCGACGCGAGCGTGGCTCGCGAACTCCTCGACCATCCGCCGGTTGAAGGCCGGGATGTCGTCCGGCTTGCGGCTCGTGACCAGGTGGTCGTCGACCACGACCTCCTCGTCCACCCAATCGCCGCCGGCGTTGCGGATGTCGGTCTCTAGCGTCGGCCACGACGTCAGACGCTTGCCGCGCGCGATGCCGCTCTCGACGAGCACCCACGGGCCGTGGCAGATGACGGCGAGCGGCTTGCCGCTCTCGTACATGTCCCGGACGAACGCGACTGCGTTCTCGTCGCCGCGCAGCTGGTCGGGACTGCCGACGCCGCCGGGGATCATCAGCGCGTCGTAGTCGGCGGGAGAGACCTCCTCCACCGTCCGGTCGACCTCGACCGTGTTCGCGGGCTCGAAGTGGTCGAAGCCCTGGATCTCGCCGTCGTGGATCGATACGACCTCGACCTCGGCGCCGGCCTCCTCGAGCGCCTTGCGCGGCTCTTCGAGCTCGACGCGCTCGAACATGTCCGCGGCAAGGATCGCCACCTTCTTGCCCTTCAGCGTGTCCGTCATCTCCGGCCTCCTCGGTTGCTTCCGAGAGGGCCGTTACCCGCCTCCGTATTTTGAACGCAGGTAGTCGAGGTACGGCTGGGCGCGGATCGTCGAGCCGGTCGCGCGGCGGAGCGTCTCCTGCGGCGAGAACTTGCGGCCGAGCGCATGGACGTGCTCGCCGAGCCAGTCGCGGAGCGGCGCGAACTCGCCGCGGCCGATGTGCTCCTCGAGCTCGGGGACGTCGCCCCGCGCCGCCTCCCAGATCTGCACGGACATGACCGTCCCGAGCAGGTAGGTGGAGAAGTACCCGATCGAGCCGCCCGACCAGTGCACGTCCTGCAGCACGCCGTGCGCGTCGTCCGGCACCTCGACCCCGAGGTACTCCCACATCTTCTCGTTCCAGCGCTGCGGCAGCTCGCGCAGCTCGACGCGCCCCTCGGCGATCTCCTGCTCGAGCTCGAACCGCAGCATCACGTGCATCCCGTACGTCACCTCGTCGGCCTGGATCCGGATCAGCCCCGGCCGCACCGCGTTCAGCGCGGGGTGGAACCGCTCGAGCTCGACCCCGCCCAGCTGCTCGGGATAGGTCGCGCGCACGCGAGGATAGAAGAGCCCCCAGAACGGGAGGCTGCGCCCGACGAGGTTCTCCCAGAGCCGGCTCTGCGACTCGTGGATCCCGAGCGAGCACGGTTGGCCGGTCGGCAGCCGCTCGAGGCGCTCCGGGAGCTGGTGGCCGTAGAGGCCGTGGCCGTACTCGTGCATCGTCGAGAAGAGCGACTCGAGCGAATCGGGGTGGTAGTTCGTGGTGATGCGGATGTCGTCCCGGCCCGGTCCCGAGGCGAACGGGTGCTCGGTCGGGTCGAGGCGCCAGCTGTCCGGCCGGTGGCCGAAGAGGTCGATCACCTCGCGGGCGAGCGCCTGCTGCCGGTCGGGCGGGAAGTCGCCGTGGAGAAAGGAGTCGTCCACCTCGCGCTCGCGCAGCTCCGCGATCAGCTCGACGAGCGGCGGCTTCAGCTCCTCGAACAGCGTCCGCACCTCGGCCGTCGTCGTCTCGGGCTCGTAGTCGTCGAGCAGGACGTCGTAGCGCTCCGCCGCCCCGTCCGCGAGACAGTCGACGTACCGGAGCTTCAGCTCGACGATCCGGTCGAGCGACGGCAGGAACGAGGCGAAGTCCGACTCCGCCTTCGCCTTCACCCAGACCGGCCTCGCCTCCGCCGCCGCGTGCGCCGTCTCCGCGCGCAGCGCCGACGGCACGCGCACCGCCTTCTCGTGCTCGCGGCGGGCGAGCCGGATCAGGGCGAGGTCGTCCGAGTCGGGGTCGGACGAGCTCGCGCGCGGCTCCAGCTCGTCGAGAAGGCGCCCGATCTCGGGAGTGGCCAGCCGCTCGTGCGCGAGCCGCTGCACGAGCGCCATCTGGTCCGCGCGGTGCCGCGTCCCGGCCGGCGGCATCATCGTCTGCTGGTCCCAGGAGAGGAGCCGCATGACCTTCTGCAGATCCGAGACCTCGGTCAGCCGCTCCTTCAGCTCCTGGAGCGCGTCGGCCATCCCCGTCAGTATGGGGGCTAGCCTTTCCGCACGCGCCCGTAGCTCAGTGGACAGAGCGGCGGACTTCTAATCCGCGGGTCGGGGGTTCGAATCCTCCCGGGCGCGCTGTCCGTGATTGTCGGATGCCGCCCAGCGGAAGGACGATCTCCATGACGCGCCCCGGCCGCCGGTCACGACGGCGCGGTCCGCTCCGGGTGCTGCGCGCGCACCATCTCGAGAGCGAGCCGCGGCACCTCGCCATCTTCACCCTCGCCGCCGCCGCCCTCGCGGTGATCGGCGGAATGGCGGTCGCGTGGGATGCCGGCTTCGGCGCCGTCGCCTCGCACCTCCGCCATCCGCAGTACTGGTGGCTCCTGCTCGCGCTCGCCGGCGCCGTGCCGGCGCACATGGGCTACGTCTTCGCCTACCGCGAGGTGGCCCAGGTCGACCGCGGCGTCAAGATCGGGACGCTGCGGGTCGGCGCGATCGTCGCCGCCGGGTTCGGGATGTTCATCCCACGCGGCGGCTTCGCCGTCGACGTCGAGGCCCTGCAGGACCTCGGCGTGCCGCCGGGCGAGGCACGCGTGCGCGTGCTCGGCCTCGGCTCGCTCGAGTACGCCGTCCTCGCAACCGGCGCCTGCGTCTGTGCCATCCTGCTCCTCGTCAGCGGTTGGCCGGCGCAGCACGCCGTGACGCTCTCGTGGGCGATCGGCGTCCCCGCGGGAACGGCGCTCGCCGTGCTCGCCGCGCGCCACCGCGCCTTCGTCTGCCGCGGCCCCGGCAAGCTGCTACGGCCCGCGTTCGATGCGCTCGAGGTGGTCTGGAAGATCGTGGCCGCGCCGCGCAGGCACGGTGCGGCGGCATTCGCCGGGATGTCGTTCTACTGGGCGGGCGAGGTGTTCGTGCTGTGGGCGTGCCTCGCGGCGTTCACGCACGTGACGCCGTCGGCGCAGGCCGTCGTCGTCGGCTACGCCACCGGCTACGCGCTCACGCGGCGGACGCTCCCGCTCGCCGGCGCCGGCGCGGTCGAGGCGCTGCTCCCGTTCGCGCTCGTCTGGGTCGGCTACGGCCTGCCGGCAGCGGTGCTCGCGGTCTTCGCGTACCGGATCTTCAACCTCTGGCTGCCGCTCGGTCCCGCGGTCGCGGCGCTGTTCGCGCTGCGCCGGCGCCCGCCGACGCCGGAGATCCACGATCCCCGGGACTAGGCGGCTGGCGGACTAGCGGCGGACGCCGAAGTCGGTGGTGATGATCGTGACCCTCGTGCCGTGGAAGATGCCCGGCGCGGAGAGGACGCGCACGGCCGAGACGCCGATCTCCCGCCAGCGCGGGGAGAGCAGGTTCGCGCGGTGCTCCGGGCTGTTGATCCACATCTGCATGGCGTGTTCCGCGTTCACGCCCGGCGAGGCCCAGAGAAGGTTCTCGCCCACGGCCCAGTACCTCGCGTGAGCCGAGCCGTAGTACTGCTGGATCCGCTGCCAGAAAGCCTGGCCGCTCGCGGAGTTGTGCGCGAAGTACCCGTCCGCGCCCATCTCGAATGAATGCTGGCTCGCCGATCGGTTCAGCTCGGCGGAGAGGCGGAGCGCGTGCAGGTGATTCTGCTCACGGTAGGCGTTGACCCCGGCGAGCACCTGCCGGTTCAGCGAGGTGAGGCTCGTCTCGGAGCGGGTGGCGCCGGAGGCGGAGACGGCAAACGAGGCCGCGGCGAGGGCGAGCGCCGCGAGGGCGCCGACGATCTTGGGCGAGATGCGCATACCGACAGGTTCGGCAAACGTCGCTCGATTCGCCATGGGCCGTTCGGAGGATTCCTCCGTCGGATGGTCCTAGAGTTTGAAGGCACACAGGTCCCGGCAGAAGGAGCCGCGTGAGCCTGCGCGGTGAGCCTGTAGAGCGGGAGGCGACGCTGCCGGACGGCCGCGCCGTCGTCGTCCGCGTCTCTGTCGCCGAGGACTCGTACATCCCGCAGCGCGACCTGGACACGGTCGTCCTCGAGCTGTGGGACGAGGAGCGCGGCGAGCATCTCGCCGCCGTCGCGACCGTCCTCGGTGCGCAAGACGTGTCCGCCGCCCGCGAGCTGCTGCGCGAGGCGGTCGAGGGGCTGGAGAGCGGCGAGCTGGCACCGACCGCCGGCGCACTCGAGCCGCTGGCGGACACGGTGCGCGGATGAGCACGGCGACGCTGCATACGAACCACGGCGCGATCGAGGTGGAGCTGTTCGACGAGGACGCCCCGAAGACGGTCGAGAACTTCCGCACGCTGGCGGGCAAGGGCTTCTACGACGGCGTGACGTTCCATCGGGTGATCCCGGACTTCATGATCCAGGGCGGCGACCCGACGGGCACCGGCTCGGGGGGCCCCGGCTATCAGTTCGAGGACGAGCTCAACGAGCACAAGGTGATGCGCGGCGCGCTCGCGATGGCAAACGCAGGCCCGAACACGAACGGCAGCCAGTTCTTCATCGTCACCGCCGACGCGTGCCCGTGGCTCGACGGCAAGCACACGGTGTTCGGCCAGGTCACGTCGGGGATGGACGTGGTCGACGAGATCTCGAAGGTCGAGACCGGCCGCAGCGACAAGCCGCGCGAGGCCGTGACGATCGAGCGCGTCGAGTTCGCGGCGGCGTAGGCGGTCCCACGCCGGCAGCCCGACGCTACTGCTCGGCGGCGCCCCTTACACGTCGTTTGCAACTGCTTAGATCCGGCTCATCGAGTCCTGTTCTCATCCAACGGTGCCCGGGTTCGCGCGTCGCCTCCTGCCTGCAGTCCTGGCCGCGCTGGCGTCGGTCGTTGCCGCCTCTCCGGCCGGCGCCGCCGGGCACGCAGCGCGCGCGGCCAGGGCGGGCCCCAACGTCGGCATCGTCGACGTCTACACGACGCTCGGCTACGAGGACGGCCGGGCCGCAGGTACGGGGATGATCCTCACGCGCTCGGGTGAGGTGTTGACGAACAACCACGTGATCAAGGGCGCCACGCGCTTCCGCGTCGTCGACGTTACGACGCACAGGTCGTTCACGGCGAACGTGGTCGGCTACTCCGTCGCACGCGATGTTGCCGTCCTCCAGCTCGTCAACGCCTCGGGGCTGCGCACGATCCCGATCGGACGCTCGGGCGCGCTCCACGTCGGACAGAAGGTCGTCGCGCGCGGGAACGCCCTCGGACGCGGCGGCGCGCCGAAGGGTGTCGCCGGCAAGGTGACCGCGCTGCACCGGAAGATCGTCGCCGCGGACAGCGTCAGCGGCGAGTCGGAGCTTCTCCGCGACCTGATCGAGACGAACGCGCACGTGGTCCCCGGCTACTCCGGCGGGCCGCTCGAGAATGCGGTCGGCCGCGCGATCGGCATGGTCACCGCGGGCTCGACCGGGACCGGCTCGCACGGCTATGCGATTCCGATCGACCGGGCGCTCACCCTCGCCCGCGAGATCGAGGCGGGCACGACAAGCTCGCTGATCCACGTCGGCTCGACCGCGTTCTTGGGCGTCAGCTTGCAGGACGTGCCGGGCGGCGCCGGTGCGGAGATCACCCGGGTCGTCTCGGGCTCGGCTGCGGACGCGGCGGGGCTGGTCGCCGGCGACGTGATCACGTCGCTCTCCGGGAAGGCGATCGCGTCGAGCGCCGACGTGCAGGCGGCGGTCCTTCAGCTGCCGCCCTCGACGGCGGTTTCGATCGAGTGGACGGACGCCACCGGCACCGCGCAGAGCGGCACCATCACGCCCACCAGCGGCCCTCCGCAGTAGCCGCTGGAGAGAAGCGGGTGGCGGGAATCGAACCCGCGTAACTAGCTTGGAAGGCTAGGGCTCTACCATTGAGCTACACCCGCGCCGCGCCGGGTACGGTAGCGAGCGATGCATCCCTCGGCGGAGGCGGTCGGGCTCGCGCCGGCGCTCGCCGTGGCGCTCGCAGCCGCAGTGAGCTGGGGCCGCCTGCCGCGTGCGCGGCTGCTGGCGGGCGCCCTCGGCGTCGCGCTGATCTTCGCCGCGTTCGTCACCGAGCTCGAGCCGCTCGCGAACCACACCTTCCTCTGGGCGCACCTGCTCCAGAACGTCGTGCTCGCCGAGTGGGCGCCGGCGCTGCTCGTGCTCGCCGTCCCGCCGGCGCTCGCCGCGCGCGTCGCCGATCGCGGCCCGCTCCGTCCGCTCGTCGCCCTGCCGCTCTGGCTCGCGACGTACTACGTCTGGCATCTGCCGTGGATCTACGACGCGGCCCTGCGGCGCCCGCACTCGCTCCTCCACGCGGAACACCTCACGTACCTGCTCGCCGGCGCCGGCGTCTGGTGGCCCGTCGTCCACGGCCGCCACAGCGCCGGCGCGAAGGCCGCCTACCTCTTCGCCGCGTTCGTGCTCGCGTCGCCGCTCGGTCTGCTGCTCGCGCTGATCCCCCGCGCGATCTACCCGTTCTACGTCCACGCCCCGCGCAGCTGGGGGCCGGCGCCGCTGGCGGATCAGCAGATCGCCGGCGTGACGATGGCGGCGGAGGAGGCGGTCGTCTTCTTCGGCGCGTTCACGGCCTTTCTCCTGCGCTTCCTGCGCGACGAGCAGGCGGCGGGCCTGGCTGCGGCTGCTCCCCATCGGCGTTGAAGCTCGCGTCCACCTCTTCCTGCTCGTGGTACGTCGCCTCCTCGGCGTACGCACGAAGCGTCCGGTAGTCGGCGTCGGTCGACGGGCCGCCGAAGAGGCTGCGCGGGTAGAGGCGCTCCTTCAGCACGACGTTGAGCTGCGCCCCCATCAGGGTGATCTGGGCCTGGAGGTAGAACCACCAGAGGATCGTGATCACGGTGGCGAAGTTGCCGTACGTGCTCTGGGTCTTGCTCAGCTCCCGCGAGATGATGACGGACGACGCCTCCTGCAGCAGCCAGAAGACGAGGCCGGCCAGCAGCGCGCCCGGCAGCACGTCGCGGAAGGTGACGCGGCGGCTGGTCAGGATCCGGAAAGCGAGCAGGAAGAGGCCGACGTCGAGGACGATTGCGATCGCGTAACCGACGAGCCGCGACCACCAGGAGAGCGATACCGCGCTCTGGTTGCCGGTGACGAAGCCGGAGACGAGCGTCGTGCCGATGAGGCCGACGCCGATGGTCGCGAGCGCGACCAGCCCTCGCGCGAGACGCTCGGGCAGCCCCGGCCGGTCTTTCTCCGGGATCTTCCACACCGAGTTGAAGGCGGTCTGGGTCGTCTGGACGACGGAGAGGCCGCTCCAGAGCGCGGTCGCGCCGCCGACGATCAGCGCCCACCAGGAACCGCTCAGACCGCCGACCTTGCTCAGGTTGAGCAGCGGGAAGAGCTTCGCGACGGTGCGGAGGACGACGTCGTGCGTGTGCCCGTGCAGGACGAAGCCCAGCACGGTGACGCCGACGAGGAAGAGCGGGAAGATCGAGAAGAACGCCCAGAACGCGATCATGCTCGCGAGGTTGCTCGAACGGTCCTCCGAGTACTTCTTGAGCGTGGCGAGCCCGACCGCGAGCTTCCGCCGCCGCTGCTGGCCTTCGTCGATCCGCTCCTTCAGGCTCATGGTGGCCGAGGTTGCCGAACCGCCGAAGATGCAAACAGCTCGAGTCGGGACGGAAGGATTCGAACCTTCGGCCTCCGCCTCCCAAAGGCGGCGCTCTAACCAGGCTGAGCTACGTCCCGAGCGAGCTCAGTCTAGGCGCGCTACTCCGTCTCCATCAGCGAGCGGAGCTCGGCGAGCTTCTCGCCCCGCAGCTCGTCGCGCTCTCCCCGGTCGATGCGAGACAGTAGCTCCCGCACGAGCGGCGCGAGCTCGAGCGGGTTGAACGGCTTGGTCACGTAGTCGACGCCGCCGATGTCGAGGCCGCGGGCCCGGTCGCGGAACTCCGCGCGCGCCGTGAGGAAGATGATCGGGATCCCGTTCGTGCGCTCGTCCTCGAGCAGCTCCTCGGCGACCCGCCAGCCGTCGAGGCCGGGCATCATGACGTCGAGCAGGACGACGTCGGGCTGCTCGCCGCGGGCGAGATCGAGGCCGCTGATCCCGTCGGCGGCTTCGAGCACGCGCATCCCCTCGGCCTCGAGATTGACCCGGCAGAGCAGGCGGATGGGCGCCTCGTCGTCGATGACGAGCACCCGCGTCTCTTCGGAAGCGCCCACCGGCGGCGTATACCCCGCCGGATCGGCGCTCACTCGTGCTCCGTTGCGGGGGCGGCGGTCGCCGCGGGGAGCTCGAACGAGAAGCGTGACCCCTCGCCCTCGCGCGAGGAGACCCAGATCCGGCCGCCCATTGCCGTGACGAGCCCGCGGGCGATGAACAGGCCCAGCCCGGTGCCGCCCACGCCGGCACGCAGCTCGGCGTCGGCGCCACGGTAGAACTTGCGGAAGATCTGCTCCTGGTCGGCCTGCGGGATCCCGATTCCCTCGTCCGAGACGGTGATCTCGACGGTGTCGCGCCGCAGCGCCGCGCCGACCGTCACGGTCCCGCCATCCGGCGAATAGCGGAGCGCGTTGTCCAGCAGGATCGAGAACACCTGGCGGAGCTTCTCGGGGTCGGCCTGCGCCGCAAGCGGCTCGTCCGGGAGGTCTACGACGAAGCGGTCCCCGTTGTCGCCGGCAGCGCGAGCGCCCTCGAGCACCTGGTCGACGACGTCGCGCACGTCGGTGTCGGCGATGTTCACCTGCAGGTCCCCCGTGTCCAGACGCGCCACGTTGAGCAGCGTGTCGACGATGACAGTCAGCCGCTGCGACTCCGAGGCGATGTAGCGCAGGAACGTCTGCCGCTCCTCCTCGCCGAACATGACGTCCTGGCGCAGGAGCGTCTCGGCGAAGCCGTAGATCGAGGTGAGCGGGGTTCGCAGCTCGTGCGACACGGTGCTCACGAAGTCGGACTTCACCTGCTCGACGAGCCGGTCGCCGGAGATGTCGCGGAAGGCGAAGATGCGGCCGGCGACCGCGCCGACCGGATCGCGCATCACCGCTTCGGTGACCGACAGCCAGACCTCCTCCCGGCCGCGCCTGATCGGCACCAGTCGGTCACCGGGTGGCGCGTCGTCGGGCGCCTCGAGCGTCCGCTGCAGCACCTCGACCGGCGGACGGCCCAGCACGGTCGACGCCGGAACGCCCGTGATCCTCTCGGCGGCGGCGTTCCAGAGGACGACGCGGCCGTCGCGGTCGACGGCGACGATGCCGTCGGCGATGTTGGCGAGGATCGCCACGGAGCGCTCGCGCTCGAGCGCGACGCGCTGGTACAGCTCGGCGTTGGAGAGCGCCGCGGAGGTGGTCGCCGCGACCGCGAGCAGAGCCTCGATCTCCTCCTCCCGCCAGCCGCGCGGCAGCGTCGCGTAGACGGCGAGGACGCCGACGGTCGCGCCCTCGGCGCCCGCGACCGGCACTCCGAGGAACCCGGCGTGGCCGGCGCCGAGCATCGGGTCGAGCGCGCGCAGGCGCCCGTCCGCGCCCGCGTCGCCGAGCGCCACCGGAGCCGAAGACTGGACGACGTCGCCCGAGAGCCAGCCGCCGGCGGGACTGCGCGAGCCCAGCGCGTCGTCGGCACCCGCGCCCTCGGCCGCCGTCACCACGAGCTCGTCCCCGTCGAGCATGCGGAACGCAGCCGCGTCGGCGTTGACGAGCGTGGGCGCCTGCTGCACCACCTCGTCGAGGACGGCGCCCGGGTCGAGCTCGCTCGTGAGCAGCCGCCCCGTCCGGCTCAGCTGCTGGGCCAGCGCACGAGCGCTTCGCTCCGCCTCGAACAGCTCGCTCCGCTCGAGCCCGCCCGCGGTCGCGTCAGCGAGGTGGCGCGCGAGCTCCAGGTCGTCGTCGGTGAAGGACCGCTCGGCGCCGAAGAAGATGAGGACGAGGCCGCGACCCTCCTCGCGCGGCGCCTCGACGGGCACGGAGAGGAAGGAGCGGTAGCCGTGGCTCACCGCCGCCGAGCGCAGGTCCTCGGACAGCCGATCATCCCCCTCGAGCGACGGCGAGGCCACGATGCGCCCTTCCGCCGCGGCGCGCACGAGCGGCCCGTTTCCCTCCGCGGCGCGCGTGCTGAGCAGCAGCTCGAGCTCCTCCGGCAGCTCGTACGTCCCGAAGGTGTCGAGGCGGCCGCCGGACGGCACGAGCACGGCGGCCGACACGCCCCCGATCGCCTCGGCGGCCGCCTGCGCGACCGCCTCGAGCGTCGCCGAGCGCGAGAGCGACTGCCCGAGCACCGAGGCGATCCGGTAGAAGCCGCGCTGGATCCGCGCCTGCCGGGAGCTCTGCGTGAAGGTCTCGGCGTTGCGCAACGCGAGCGAAGCGAGGCCCGCAAACGCCTCGAGCACGCCCGCGTCGCGGGGCCCGAACCTCCGCCCGCCGCGCCGCCCGACACCGAGCACGCCCTGCACCTCGTCGCTCCAGTGCATCGGCGCCGCGATCACGTCCGTGAAGCCGTCGTAGGCCGCGTGCGGCACCGGTTCCGGGATCTCGTCGTACTCGCTCTCGATCAGCGGCCGACCTTCGCGGATCGCAAGGCCCGCGAGGCCGCGGCCGGCGGGGAACTGGAAGCCCAGCAGCGAGCGGTCGAAGCCGTGGAGGGCCGCGCAGCGGAGCACGCCCTTCTCATGGTCGAGCAGGTAGCAGTCTGCTGCGTCGGCGTCGAGCAGCTCGGCGAGCTGGTCGGCCAGCCGCTGGAGGACGACACCGAGATCGAGCTCTCCGCTCAGCACCTGGGCCGCGCGCAGCAGGGCGGTCTGCTGCGCGAGCCGGTCCTCGTTCTCCTCGAGCAGGCGTGCGAGGCGAACGGCGAGGCCGATCTCGGCGGCGACCCCCTCCAGGAGCGCGGAGTCGCCCTTGCTCCAGGGACGGCCGCCCGCCCGGTACGCGCGCAGCTCGCCGACCGGCGCGTCGAAGGCCAGGACCTCGACGGCGAGCGCGTCGGCAGCCTCCTCCGAAGGCGGCACCGACGGCTCCCACTCGGCGGCGACCCGCGACGGCTCGCCCTGCTCGCCCACCTCGACGAGGACACGCGCAGCGCCGAGCGCGCGTCCGGTGTCCTCGATCGCACCGGCGAGCGCCGCAGAAAGGTCGAGCTCGCTGCGCAGGCGGCGCGCGATCGACCCCAGCAGCCGTTCGCGCGAGAGCGCCTCCTCGAGCGCGAGCGACGCGCGGACGCGCTCCAGGGCCACCGCCGCCTCCGACGCAAGCGTCTGCATCAGGGACAGGTCCTCCGCCGAGAAGGCGCGCGGCTCGTCGGCGGTCGCGACCGAGATGACCGCGATCACCCGCTCCTCCACGAGCAGCGGGACGAACGCCGCGCTCTTCGCACCGACGGCCTCGACGAGCCGGCGGCTGACGACACCCGAGGTGGCCGTGTCGTAGACGGTGAACGCGGTCGCCTCGAACACGGCGCTCGCGACTCCCGACGGCTCGCGCTCCAGGTCGAGGCGGAGGTCGCGCCACCAGTCGAGATCCCGCCCCCGCGCGCGTGCGAGATAGCCCGACGCCTCCCGCGCGTCCTCGGACACGAACGTGAGGGCGACGAAGTCGACGCCGAAGAGCGCGGCGATCTCGTCGAGCAGCGTCCGCGCGACGCCGTCGACGTCGGCGGTGCGGGCAAGCTCGCCGGCGACGCGGCGCAGGCTCTCGAGCTCACGCTCGCCGCCGGAACCCCCGCGGCGAGGTCGCCCACGGCCGCGCAGGAAGGCGCGAAGGGACTCTTTTGGGGCTGTCACTGGGCTCACGAATTCTACGATTCCACGGAAGCGAGAGCGTTTCCGAGCCGCGAGTCTGAGCCGTAGGCGTTGCAAAGATGGGCCGTCCGGCCCATTGTCGGCGCGGTAAACGGACTCTAGATTGGCGCCACTGGGCGATGCGAGCCGCAGTGCGTCCTGAACGCGCCGCGGCGAGCAACTTGGGAGAGCCCGCCGCACCGACCCCCCGAGCGGCGGGCTTTCTCATTTCTCGGGACGTCTCACTAGCTCCTAACAGTGCGGAGCTATCGTGGCCGACGCCGTGGTCAAGCGCCTTCTTCTCGCCTCGCCCCGAGGCTACTGCGCGGGGGTCGAGCGGGCCGTCGAGACGGTCGAGCGGGCGCTCGCACTTTACGGCGCGCCCGTCTACGTCCGGAGGCAGATCGTCCACAACTCGCATGTCGTGCGCGATCTCGAGCGGCGCGGCGCGGTGTTCGTCGACACGCTCGCGGAGGTGCCGGAGGAGGCGACGGTCGTCTTCTCGGCGCACGGCGTCCCGCCGGTGGTGCGCGGAGAGGCGCGCCGGCGGCGCCTGACCGCGATCGACGCGACCTGTCCCCTCGTGACGAAGGTGCACGCGCAGGCGCGCCGCTACGCGGAAGCCGGCTATGCCGTCGTCCTCATCGGCCATGCCGGCCACGAGGAGGTCGAGGGCACGCTCGGCGAGGCGCCGGACGCGATCGTGCTCGTCGAGTCGAGCGGCGACGCCGAGACGGTCTCTCTCCCCCCTGACCGCCCGGTCGCCTACGTGACGCAGACGACGCTGTCGGTCGACGAGACAAGCGAGATCGTCGCCGTGCTCCGCCGCCGCTTCCCGAAGATCCAGGAGCCTGCCCGCGAGGACATCTGCTACGCGACCTCCAACCGGCAGTGGGCCGTGAAGGAGCTGCTGCCGGAGATCGACCTCCTGCTCGTCGTAGGCTCGGGCAACTCGTCGAATTCGCAACGGCTGGTCGAGGTCGCGCGCGCCGCGGGCGTGCCGGCCCACCTCGTCGAGGACGCCGGCTCGATCGAGGAGCGCTGGCTCGACGGCTGCGAGAGCGTCGGCCTCACGTCCGGCGCGTCGGCGCCGGAGCGGCTGGTCGAGGACGTCTGCGCCTGGTTCCGCGACCGCGGCGCCGTGGTGGGCGAGCGGCCGGGCGCACGGGAGGACGTCAGGTTCCGGCTGCCGGTCGAGCTGCGCCGCGCCGAGCGCGCAGCGGCCTAGGTGTAGGCCTTCCGGATCTCGAGCTCGCCGCCGACGCGGATCTCGACCGCGAGCACCTCGCCGGCGATCCGGTCGCCGTGTGCCTCGACGACGTCCCGCTCCGACTCCGGCACCGTGAGGACGATCCGGTCGCTCAGCTCGAGCCCCTCCTCCTTGCGCAGCTGGTTGACAGTGCGGATCAGGTCGAGCGCGCGGCCCTCGAGCACGAGCTCGCCGTCGAGCGTCGTGTCGAGCGCGACGGTGAGGCCCGTCGCCGACGCGACCGCGAAGCCTTCCCGTCCACCACGTTCGACGAGCACCTCGTCCGGCTCCAGCTCGTGGCCCGCGGCGCGGAAGCGGCCCCCCTCCAGCTCCTCGAACTCGCCCGCCTGCAGCGCCTGCTGCACCACGCGGAGCTCGCTGCCCAGCCGTGGGCCGAGCACCGGCAGGTTCGGCTTCACGCGCAGCTCCGACTCGACGCGGTCGAACAGGACCTCCTTCACGCGCACCTCGTCGGCGATCACGTCGGCGTGCCGCGAGGCGCCGTCGACGCCCTCCACGATCAGCCGCCGCAGCGGCTGCCGCAGCTTGAGACCGGCGCCCGAGCGCGCCTGGTGGGCAAGCGCCACGACCCGACGGACCTCGGCGATCTCGAACAGCAGGGAGAAGTCCGGCTCCCGGGCCTCCGGCCAGCCGGCGAGATGCACCGACTCCGGGCCGTCGAGGACGAGGATCCGCCAGAGGTAGTCGGTCAGGAAGGGCATCACCGGCGAGACCGCCCGCAGACCCTGAACGAGGGCGAACCAGAGCGTCCGGAACGCCGCCTCGTCGCCGCCCTCCCAGAAGCGGCGCCGCGAGCGGCGGATGTACCAGTTCGAGAGGTCGTCCGAGAACGCTTCGAACTCCCGCAAGACGGTCGGGCTGTCGTATCTTTCATAGGCGTCTGCCGCAGTTCGGACGAACGCGTGCGTTCGCTCCACGAGCCAGCGGTCGAGCGGCGCGGACAGATCCGTCGGCACGAGCCCTGCCCACGTCGGCCGGAAGCCCTCGATGTTCGCGTAGTCGAGGAAGAACTTGACCGAGTTCCAGACGGTCAGGAGCTTGCGCTTGACCTCGTCCGCGGGGCCGTAGCCGAAGAGGAGGTTGCGGTCGGGCGGCTGCGCGGCGAACTGCCACCGCATCACGTCCGCGCCCATCCGCTCGAACGCTTCCTCGGCAGGGATCGTGTTTCCCCACGACGCGTGCATCTCGCGGCCGTTCTCGTCGAGCATCTTCTCGTAGCCGAGGACGCGCCGGAAGGGGGCCTGCCCGGTCAGCACGACGGACATGAAGAGCTGCGAGTAGAACCAGAGGCGGATCTGCTCGCGCATCTCGCTGACCCAGTCGGCGGGGAACCACTTCTCCCAGTACGCGTGATCGGGCAGGTCGGTGGTCGTCAAGCCCTTGGCCGCGCCGGTCGCATAGCCCTGCGGCACCCATTCCGGGTTCCGCCAGCCGAGCGTGGAGAACGGGACGATGCCGGCGTCGAGCCAGACGTCCCCCACCTCCTTGATCCGCTCCACGGGCCGCCCGCACTCCGCGCACGAGATCGGGACTCGGTCGATCCACGGCCGACGCAGCTCCTCCAGCTGATCGAGGCCGGAGACCGCTCGCTCCTCGAGCTCGGCGCGGGAGCCGATCACGTTCAGGTGCCCGCACTCGCACGGGTAGAACGGGAGGGGCAGCCCGTAGTAGCGGCGGCGGGAGATGTTCCAGTCGCCCATGTTGTGGAGCCAGTCGTCCATGCGCTTGCCCATGTACTCCGGCGTCCACTCGACGGTCGCGTTCGCGTCGAGCATCTGCTGCCGCAGGTCGCGGACGGAGATGAACCAGTCGTCGGCGATCCTGAAGATGAGCGGCGTGTGGCAGCGCCAGCACTCCGGATACCGGTGTGGGTGGAGGCCGGCCTCGACGAGGACGTTCTTCTCCTCGAGGTTGCCGATGATCTGCTCGGCCGCCTCGGTCGTCGAGAGGCCGTGGAGCCACCCGTAGTCGTCGTAGAAGCGTCCGGCCTCGTCGACGGGCTGGAGCACCGGAAGCCCGTGGGCCCGGGAGAGCTCGAAGTCCTCGGCACCGGCGCCCGGCGCGATGTGGACGATGCCCGTGCCTTCGTCGAGCGAGACCTCGTCCCACGGGATGACCCGATGCTCGACCGCCCCGCCGGGGCCGAGATCGTCGAAGGGGCCGCGATAGCGCCAGCCGACGAGCTCCGAGCCAGGACGGCGATCCTCGAGCTCCTCGTCGGTATACCGGTCGGCTGCGACCCAATCGCCGTTCGCCCGACGCCCGTACGCCGCTCCCGGATTGACGGCCGCCGCGACGTTGGCCGGAAGCGTCCACGGCGTTGTCGTCCAGACGACGAGGAACTCGCCGGGCCTCTCGAGCAGGGGGAACCGGACGTAGAGCGACGGATCGGCACGGTCGACGTACGAGCCGATGAGCTCGTGCTGCGAGATCGAGGTGCCGCAGCGGGGGCACCACTCCGTGGCCCGGTGGCCGAGATAGAGCCAGTCGCGCTCGTGGACGACCTTCAGCATCCGCCAGACGTATTCGATGTTCGTGTCGCTGGAGGTGAGGTAGTCGTGCCCCCAGTCCATCCACTGGCCGAGGCGAACCGAACCGCGCGTCAGCGCCTCGGAGGATCGCACGACGACGTCGCGGCAGCGTCGAGCGAACGCCTCCAGGCCGAACGCCTCGATCTCGCGCTTCGAGTTCAACCCGAGCTCACGCTCGACACCGACCTCGATCCAGAGGCCCTGGCAATCGAAGCCGTTCTGGTAGCGCTGCTCGAAGCCCTGGAGCGCCTTGTAGCGCTGGAAGACATCCTTCAGCGTCCGGCCCCACGCCGTGTGGACGCCGAGGGAGAACCTGTTGGCGGTGATCGGCCCGTCCATGAAGGAGAAGGTCGGGCCGCCGCGGTTCTGCTCGCGCAGCTTCTCGAACGTACCCTCCTCGTCCCAGCGCTCCAGCATCTCGCGTTCGAGCGCGGGATGGTCGGGTTTGTCCGGCAGCGGGGAGAAGATTGGCTCGCCCATCGGGAAGGCAAGTCTAGGCAGAGGCGTTCTCACTATCGGGAGCGTGGGTACACCCCCCCGACTCTGGCAAAACCGAAAGGAAACGATGGCTACCGACGTCACCGACTCCACCTTCGAGAGCGAGGTCCTGCAGGCCGACGAGCCCGTGCTCGTCGACTTCTGGGCAGAGTGGTGCGGGCCGTGCCACGCGGTCGCGCCCGTGCTCGAGCGGATCGCCGACGAGCGCAACCTCAAGCTCGTGAAGGTGAACATCGACGAGAACCAGGATCTCGCGATGCGCTACGGGATCCAGTCGATCCCGAACATGGTGCTCTTCGAAAGCGGCGCGCCGAAGGCGGCGGCCGTGGGAGCCATGCCGAAGGGCATGCTCGAGCAGCAGCTCGGCCTTTCATAGGAGGGAGGCACGAAGGAGCGCGGTGGGCGACGCCGCGCTCCCGTGCTCGCCCTCGAAAGCTACTCCGCCGGAAGCGGGGCTTCGCGCGCCGCGAGGAAGCGCAGGAAGTCCGCGTGCTTGGCGAGATATGACTCGAGCTCGCCGAGACCGGCGCCGGCCCAGTCCTCGAGCCAGGTCTCCGAGATGTCATCCTCGATGCGATGGAAGCCGCGTTCGCTCATGGCGGCATGATCGACACGAAGCCGGACGATGGCCATGGGCCGTTCGGCTCAACTTGCGGGGCGGGCGGACCCAGTCCAGCGCGCGAGCAGCTCCGGATGCCAGCGGAACGCGAACTCGCCCGCAGGCGGCAGCTCGTCCGGCGCGAACCACGCGACCTCGGCGACGTCGTCCGCCGGGCGAGGCTCGCCCTCGCGCGCGAGGGCGGCGGCGAAGCTGAGGATGAGCACGCTGTAGCGGTCGTAGCGCTCGATCGCGGTGCCGAGGAAGTCGCCGACCTCCACCTCGAGGCCGGTCTCCTCCAGCAGCTCGCGCCGGAGCGCGACGAGCGGCTCCTCGTCCTCCTCGAGGAAGCCCCCGGGGAGATCCCACATCCCGCGGTACGGCTCGAAGGCGCGGCGGGTCAGCAGGACGCGCCCGCCGCACACGACGAGCGCCTCGACCGCGGGCGCGGCGTTGCCCCACTCCTCGAAGCCGCAGGCGGTGCAGACGGCGTGTCGGCCGTCGACGCCGATTCGCCCGCCGCAGCGCGGGCAGAACCTCCAGTCGTCCAGCCGTCCCATCACGCCATCGTAGGAGGTGCCGAATGCACGACAATCCGGATGCGACCGAAGAGGAGCAGGAGCTCGCGCAGACCGAGCGGCTCGAGGAGGAGGAGGACATGCGCGGCGGCCAGTCGCCCCCAGACCAGGCGTCGGACGAGGAGGAGTAGTTCCCCGCGCCTCCGCCACGTCGCACGAGCTGTCGCGCATCGAGCTGCTCGCCGGCCTGCCGGGCGAGACGCTCGCCCGGCTCGCGAAGCGGATGGAGCGTGCCGAAGTCGCGGCGGGCCGGGTGCTCATCCGCGAGGGCGAGCTCGACGACCGCTTCTACGTCCTCTTCGCCGGGATGCTCGCCGTCAGCCAGCGCGCGATGGGCGCCCGCAGCGTGCTGCGGCCGGGCGAGTACTTCGGCGAGGTTGCTCCCGCACTGGGGATCCCGCGCACCGCGACGGTGTCCGCCCTCACTCCCGCCGTCGTGGCGAGCTGCGATCGCGCGACCTTCGACGAGCTAATCCGACCGATGTTCGCGGACGACAATGGCTAGTGGCCCCGTCCGCTAGTCGAACGGCTCAACCGAAGCGGCGCCGCCCGTCACGCGTACGCACCAGCGACGACCGTGGGCGCGGACACCCGCCAGCTCGAGGCCTTCAGCCCACTCCGGCAGCCCGCGGGCCGAGGCCCGGAGAGAGCGCGAGCCGAGATCCGGCTCCAACTCGAGCAGCGCGCGCAGTAGCAGAGCCGGAGTACCGGCAGCCCACGCCTGCGGGAGGGCCGAGGTCGGCACCTCGACCGGCGGCTCGGCATCGGCGCGCTCGTAGCCGGCGAACAGCTCGGGCAGACGGCCGTCGTAGTAGGCCGCTGCGTCGAGGAGCGCCCGCACGACGAGACGCGCCTCCTCGACGCGGCCCGCACGCGCGAGGCCGATCGCGATCACGGAGTTGTCGTGCGGCCAGACCGTCCCGTCGTGGTACTCGAGCGGGCCGAATGCGGCCTCGTCGGCCGCGAGCGTTCGCACTCCCCAGCCCGACCAGAGCGACCCCGCGGCGAGGCGCTCGGCGACCGAAGCGACGCGCTCCGGCGGCACGATCCCGCTCCAGAGGAGGTGACCCATGTTCGAGCCAAGGGCGTCGATCGGGCGCTTCTCCGCGTCGAGTCCGAGCGCGTACCAGCCGCGCTCCGGCAGCCAGAACGCGGCCTCGAAGCGATCGCGCAGCGTCGCGGCCTCGCGCTCCAGGCGGTCCGCCGTCTCCTCGTCGCTCCAGACACGGCGCGCCAACTCCGCCGTCCGCAGCTTGGCGTCGTAGACGTAGCCCTGCACCTCGACCGGCGCGATCGGCGCGCGCGCGACCGAGCCGTCGTGAAAGACCGTGGAGTTCCACGAGTCCTTCCAGCTCTGGTTGTCGATCCCGTCCGACGCGCGCTTGAGGTACTCGACGAAGCCGTCGCCGTCGCGGTCGCCGTAGTCGTCGATCCACGCCAGGGCCCGCCGCGCCGCCGGCTGGAGCTCGTGGACGAGATCGTCGTCGCCGGTCCAGCGCCATAGCTCGGAGAGCAGGACGAGGAAGAGCGGGGTCGCGTCCGCGGTGCCGTAGTAGCGGTCGGTCCAGGCCAACGCGGTCTTACCGCGCCGGATCTCGTGCACGATCTTTCCCGGCTCTGCGTCACGCTCGGGGTCGTCGGCGTCCGCCTGCGTCTCCGCGAGTGCACGCAAGGCAGCAGTCGCCGGCTCCGGCCCAAGCAGCAGCTCCTGGAAGGACGTGATCAGGGTGTCGCGGCCGAAGAGGGTCATGAACCACGGCAAGCCGGCGGCGGGGACGAGGCCCGCGTCGTCCCAGCGCAGGCGGAGGGCCGCGAGGTCGGCGAGCGACCGGTTCCAGGTCCGCGCGAGCGACGGGTCGCGCACGCGCAGGACCGGCACCGAGTCCCGCCACGCGCGCAGGGATGCGTCCCGATCGCGGCGGTCTACGCGCAACTGCCGCTCGAAGGACACGCCGTCGAGCGGCACCGCGCCGTCGAGGAGCCACTGCACCGCGACGACGAGCCGCCAGCGCTCACCCGGCTCGAGGCGCAGCCGGTAGCGGGCTGCGCCGCCCGCGGGCTCGTCCGGCGCGGGAGCGAGGTGGACGAGCGTCCGGGCCGGGAAGTCCTGGTCTGCGAACGCGAGCGTCGCCGCGCCTTCCCAGCGCTCCGGACGCGAAGGCGCCGCCTTGGAGTTGCCGGGCGCGCCGAGCTCCTCGACTCGCTTGACGGCGAAGATGTCCGCGAAGTCGGATGCGAGCTCGAGCGCAACCTCCGCCTCGACCGGCTCCCCGGAGCTGTTCCCGATCTCGATCCTCTCCTCCAGACCACGGCCGACGAAGAGCTCGCGCCGGACCGCCAGCCCCTGCGGCGCGCACAGCTCGAAGACGGCGACGTGCGGCGCCCCCTGCTCGACCGACACCGGCTGCACGCGCTCGCCCTCGACGGTCAGGACCGAGCGGGACAGGAAGCGCGTGTCGGCGGCGAAGAAGCCGGACGCGGCCGCCACGCCGTCGAGATCCCCGCGCTCGTCGCAGACGACGAACGTCGACCCGTCGAGGACGGTGACCTTCACGTCGTCAGGCGGCGGTTCCGACGGCGCGCGTGCTCGAGTCGTCGAAGAGGATGACCTTGTCCAGCGGGACGGTGAAGGACGCCCTCGAGCCGGTCTCCAGCCGCGGCTCGACCGGCACCTTGGCGACCAGTGGCCGGTCGCCGAGGCGAAGGTGCGCGAGCTGCTCGTCGCCGAGGTACTCGACCACTTCGACCGTCGCCTCGCCGCGGGCCGTACCGTCGCCGTCGGGACCGAGTCGCACGTGCTCCGGCCGGAAGCCCGCGAGCCGACGGTCCGAGCCCAGCCCGAGCTCCGAGGCCGGGACGATGTTCATCGCCGGCGAGCCGATGAAGGTGGCGACGAAGACGTTCGCCGGATGCCTGTACAGCTCTTCGGGAGTGCCGACCTGCTGGAGCACGCCCTTGCTCATGACTGCGATCTGATCGCCCATCGTCATCGCCTCGACCTGGTCGTGGGTGACGTAGACCGTCGTCGTCTGGAGGCGCTTCTGCAGCTTCAGGATCTCCGCGCGCGTCTGCACCCGCAGCGCGGCGTCGAGGTTGGAGAGCGGCTCGTCCATCAGGAACGCCGCCGGCTCGCGCACGATCGCGCGACCGAGCGCGACCCGCTGCCGCTGGCCGCCGGACAGCTGCTTCGGCTTGCGCTTCAGGTACTCCCCCAGCTCGAGCACGTCCGCCGTGTCGCGCACGCGCCGGTCGATCTCCGGCTTCGCCACCCCGAAGTTGCGCAGGCTGAAGGCGAGGTTCTGGTAGACGCTCATGTGCGGGTAGAGGGCGTACGACTGGAACACCATTGCCACGTTGCGCGCGCCGGGCGCAACGTTGTTGACGACGCGGTCGCCGATCAGGGTGCGGCCATTCGAGATCTCCTCCAGGCCCGCGAGCATGCGCAACGCGGTCGTCTTGCCGCAGCCGGACGGGCCGACGAGGACCAGGAATTCGCCGTCGGCAATCTCCAGCGAGAGGTCATCGACGGCGACCGCGTCGTCGAAGCGCTTCGTGACGTGTTCGAACGTGATCGGCGCCATCAGGCGACCTCCTCCTTCGGGAGCGCGAACCGTGCCGCGGCGAGGAACGAGTACGCGACGGTGAGCGTGAGGAACGGCATCACCGCGGCGGCGACGCCGGCGACGTTGACCAGCAGCAAGGCCAGGCCGAGCAGCACGGCGGCGCCCGGCCTCCGCAGTACGAGCACCCCCGCGTCGCGACATGCGGCGCTCAGCGGGCGCTCCGGCTCGGCGATCGCCAGCGTCCAGAGGACGAGCTGGTAGACGGCGAGGAGGACGAGCAGATAGAGCGCGAGGAAGACGAGTGGCCAGCCGAACGGCAGGCGCGTGTAGTCCCTCACCGCGACGGCTCCCAGCAGGAGCAGCAGGCCGCCGCCTGCGCCGAGCGCGATCCCGCGGCGCCAGTGCAGCCGCAGCCCGACGAGCGCGTCGCGCAGCTCGACGTTCTCCTCGCGGGCGAGCATGACGGCGCAGTGGACGAGCGCCGCCGCCGGCGGCCCGGCGAGCACGACGAGCACGAGCGCCGCGCGCACCGCGACCGCCGCCAGCCCGACCGCGACGAGCACCGCGCCGAAGGCGGCGTTGACGGGAAGCAGCCGCCACGAGTTGCGGTACAGGTCGCCGAGGGCGAGCTTGAGGGCGGTGCCCACCTTCATCCCTTCACCCCCGCGGAGACGACGCCGGAGATGAAGTAGCGCTGGAACGCGAGGAAGATGACGAGGATCGGCAGGATCGCGATCACGCTGCCCGCCATGATCTGAGGCCATAGCGTCGTGTACTGGGTATGGAGCTCCTGCAGGCCGAGCTGGAGGGTGTAGTGGCTCGGATTGCCCTGGCCGAAGAGGATCAGCGGCCAGAAGAAGTCGTTCCAGGTTCCCTGGAACTGGAGGATCGCGAGCGCCGCCATCGCCGGCAGCGCGAGCGGCAGCATCACCCGCCAGAAGGTCTTGAAGTAGCCGGCGCCGTCGAGCTTCGCCGCCTCCTCGAAGTCCTTGGGGATGGTGAGGAAGTACTGCCGCATGAAGAAGAGGTTCGTGGCGCTGACGAGGTTGATCATGATGTAGCCCCAGAAGCTGCCGTACAGGCCCCAGTTGACGATCATCACGAAGATGGGAATGAGGCGCAGCTGGTCGGGCACCATCAGCGTCGCCAGCACGAGCAGGAACAGCAGGTTGCGGCCCGGGAAGCGGAGGCGGGCGAACGCGTAGCCGCCAAGGCCGCTGATGAAGAGGCTGCAGGATACGACGGCGGCCGCCAGGAAGACGCTGTTCTTGATGTAGGTCGGGAAGCTGTAGTTCGTCCAGAGGTCGTGCCATGCGGCGCCCGTCCACGGATGCGGAAACGCCGTCACGTTGACGCTGTCCGGGATCGTCTTGAACGAGGTGACGAGCGACCACAGAAACGGGACGAAGAAGAGCAGCGCGACCGCCGCCAGGACGGCGTAAATCAGGGCTCGGCGCGCGACGAGCGAACGGGCGTGGCCGGGGATGGGTGGCTCGACGGCGGCAGCGGTCGTTTGAAGCGCCATCAGCGTTCCTGCCGTCCGATCGTCAGCCACTGGACGAGCGTCAGGGCCAGGATGAGCAGGAAGAAGATGACGCCGGCCGCGGCCGCCAACCCGAAGGCACCGGCGCCCGGGCCGAAAGCATCCTCATAGATGTAGAGGATCGGGTTGTAGAGCGAGTAGTCGGGCCCACCGGTGCCGCCCGAGACGATGTACGACTGGTCGAACAGCTTCAGCGCGCCGATACCGAAGACAACGAGCACGAAGAAGTGCGCTGGCTTGAGCAGCGGGAACGTGATCCGCCAGAACGTCCGCCACCCGGTCGTGTTGTCGACCGCCGCCGCCTCGTAGACGTCGGTCGGAATCGACTGGAGCGCGGCGAGGTAGAACAGCATCACCGTCCCGGAGGTCGTCCAGCCGTTGAGTCCGACAATTGCCCACGTGTCCGTGGACGCGGTGCCGAACCAGTCGGTGCTCAACCCGAAGAGGTGGTTGAACGGTCCGTTGTAGGAGAAGATGTAGAGGGCGATGGTCGTGATCGCGACCGAGGACGCGAGCGAGGGGAAGTAGAACGCCGAGCGGAAGAAGTTCCGGCCGCGGATCTTCGCGTTGACGATCAGGGCGAGCGAAAGGCCCAGCGCCATCTCCAGCGGCACGACGCCGATCGCGTACTCGGCGATGTTCTTGAGCGCGGTGCGGTAGATCGGGTCGTGGATGACCTCGCCGAAGTTGCCCCAGCCGGCCGAGCCCTGGTTGCCGAGGATTCCCCAGTGGTGGAAGCTGATGTAGAGCATGTACGCGAACGGGTAGACGAAGAACAACCCGAACACCGCCATCGGCACGAGCACGAACGCGTAGCCCCAGCCCGCCTCGCGAAGGCGAGCGCCAAGCATGCTCGTCCGTGGGGCGCGGGCAGCTTCCGCGACCGCCGCCATCAGCGACTCCTCTCGCTCACGGGATCCTGGGACGGGGTCCCTCCGCGCGGCCCGACACCCGCGCGGAGGGAAGCATCCCAGAGGCCGGTTCCTATCCCTTGATGGCCTTCGCGGCGTCGCGGAGCATCTGCGACACCGTCTTCTGGCCGCTGATGACCGCGTTGAGGTCGTTGTTCATGACCGTGTACGCCTTGGAGAAGTTGTTGAAGCCCCAGCCGTGCACGTACGGCGCGGCGGCGAGGAAGGGCTTCCGGCCGCCGATCGTCGCAACGTCGGTGCGCGGCGAGAGCGCGAGGCCCTTCGACATCCACAGCTTCTCGCCCTGCTTGCCGACGAGCCAGGAGAGCACCGTCCAGGCGGCCGCCTTGTTCTTCGAGGCCTTCGCCATCGACCAGGAGACGGTAAAGGCGAGGTTGCCGCCCGTCTTCTCCTTGACCATCGGATACACGCCGTACTTCGTGTTCGGATACGTGGACGACATGTACGGGAGCAGCCAGTTGCCCTCGAAGATGATGTCCGCGTGGCCCTGGCCGAGTTCCTGCCCGCACCAGCTGCCCGACGGAGGCGTATAGGCGAGGCCGCTCTTGATCAGGCCGACGTAGAAGTTCACCGCATGCGCAGTGGCGGACGACGTGATCTTCGTGATCGAGCCGTTGTTCTGGTAGACGAACGCGAGCAGGCGCGCCCAGTCCGGGCTGAGGCAGATCGGCTTGTTACCGGCGGTCCCGGCGGCCTTCATCTTCTGGGCGACCGTCTTCAGCTGCGCCCAGTTCTTCGGCACGAGCTTCTTGCCGCCGATCTTGGCGATGGCGGCGTTCGAGATCTCCATCCCCAGCGGCGACCAGTCCTTCGGGAAACCGTAGATCGTCTTGCCGGTCGTAAACGCCTTGAGCAGGTTCGGATAGAACGCCTTCGTGTTGAAATGCGTCTTCTTGACGAAGCTGTTCAGCGGCTGGAGCACGCCCTGGGAAGACCAGCCCGGCGAGACGCTCGAGTCGACGTAGAACACGTCCGGCGGGTTGTGGGCGGCGAACCGCGCCGTCATCGCGGTCGGGTAGTCGCCGTTGATGACGTTGAACGTCGCGTGGATCGACGAGTGCGACTTGTTGAAT
>JAVKST010000019.1:0-29176 GCA_039583515.1 Gaiellaceae bacterium | reverse complement strand
GAGGCGAAGACGCTCGCCGCGATCGACCGGCTCTGGCAGGAGCTGCGGCTCGACCGGCACGGGACGGTCGTGGCGCTCGGCGGCGGCTGCACGACCGACGTCGCGGGCTTCGCCGCAGCGACGTACCTGCGCGGCGTCGCGTGGGTCCCCGTCCCGACCAGCCTCGTCGCCCAGGTCGACGCGGCGATCGGCGGCAAGACGGCGATCGACCTGCCGGAGGGGAAGAACCTCGTCGGCGCCTTCCACTGGCCGGTGCGGACGGTGGTCGATCCGGCGCTGCTCGAGACACTGCCGCCGGAGCAGCGGCGGGAGGGGATGGCGGAGGTCGTGAAGACCGGGCTGCTCGCGGGCGAGCAGCTGTGGGGGCTGCCGGACGACGAGCTCGTCCGCCGCTGCGCCGCGTTCAAGGCGGCCGTGTGCCTCCGCGACCCGCACGACCGCGGCGAGAGGGCGATCCTCAACCTCGGGCACACCTTCGCGCACGCGCTCGAGGTGGCCGCCGGGTTCGAGGGCGTCACGCACGGACGCGCGGTCGCGCTGGGCCTGCTCGCCGCGCTGCGCCTCTCGGGCCGAGATCCCGCCGTCGTGGAGGAGATCCTGCGGCCGGAGCCTGCGGCGGTCGACGGCGAGCGGGCCTGGCAGGCGATGCGGCGCGACAAGAAAGCCGTCGGCGGCGAGCTCCGGCTCGTCCTGCTCGACGACGACGGCCCACGCTGGGACGTCGCCGTGCCCGCCGAGGATGTCCGCCGCGAACTCGATAGGTTGATCGCCTCGTGAGGATCCTCGTCCTGAACGGCGTCAATCTCGACGTGCTGGGGCGGCGCGACCCGTCGCTCTACGGCGGGATCTCGCTCGCCGAGCTCGAGAGCCGCATCTACGGCTGGGCACGCGAGCTGGAGCTGACGGTTCAGTGCCGCCAGACGAACAGCGAGGGGGAGTTCGTCCACTGGTGCCACGACGCGTACGACACCGTCGACGGGCTCGTCGTCAACCCGGGCGCGTGGACGCACTACTCGTGGGCGATCCACGACGCGCTCGAGCCGCTCGGCTCACCGATCGTGGAGGTGCACCTGTCCAACGTCGACGCGCGGGAGGAGTGGCGGCGCACGTCCGTTCTCTCGGACCTCGTCGCGACCCGCTTCTTCGGGGAGGGTCCCGACGGCTACCGGAACGCCCTCGCCTACCTCAAGGAGCAGGACGGATGAGCACACGCATCGAGCGGCTGCGGCTGCAGCTGGAGGAGCCCCTGCTCGTCACGAACCCCGTCAACGTCCTCTACCTGACCGGCTTCGAGAGCTCGAACGCCGCCCTGCTCGTCGAGCCGGAGCGTGCGCGGCTCTTCACGGACTTCCGCTACATCGAGGCCGCCCGAGCCGTCGACGGCGTCGAGGCGGTGCTGACGAAGCGCTCGCTCCTCGGCTGGCTCGCGGACGAGCTCGACGGGCGGATCGGCTTCGAGGCCGACGTTCTGCCGTGGGCGCTCGCCGAGCGGCTCCGCAGCGGCGGCATCGACCTCGTGCCGCGCTCGGGGCTCGTCGAGGGTCTGCGCCGCGTGAAGGACGAGTCCGAGCTCGAGGCGTTCCGTCGCGCTTGCGGGGTCACCGACCGGATGTTCGAGCGACTCGTCGAGGAGGTGCCGTTCGTCGGCCGCCGCGAGCGGGACATCTCCTGGGAGATCGCGCGGCTGTACCACGAGGAGGGCGCCGACGAGCAGTCGTTCGAGACCATCGTCGGCTCCGGCCCCACGGGTGCCCGGCCCCACGCACGCGCCGGCGACCGCCTGATCGGCGAGGCCGAGCTCGTCGTGATCGACACCGGCTGCCGCGTCGGCGGCTACACCTCCGACTACACGCGGACGCTCGCGACCGGCGAGATCGACGGGGAGATGCGCCAGGCGTACGAGGTCGTTCGCGCGGCGCAGCAAGCCGGGCTCGATGCGATCCGCGCAGGCGTCACGGGGATTGCGGCCGATGCCGCGGCGCGCGACGTCATCGAGGGCAGCGACTTCGCGGGCGCCTTCGGCCACGGCCTCGGCCACGGGCTCGGTCTCGACGTCCACGAAGCTCCCCGCCTCTCGACCGAGAGCCCCGACACGCTCGAGGCGGGCAACGTCGTCACCGTCGAGCCCGGCGTCTACCTCGCGGGCCGCTTCGGGATCCGCATCGAGGACGACGTGATCGTGACGGCGGACGGTGCCGAGAACCCCGCGCGGTTCACGAAGGAGCTCGTGACCGTCTCGTAGATACCATCGACCGCCGTGGCCGAGCTGGTCGACACGAACAGCTTCAAGAACGGGATGCATATCGAGCTCGACGGCAAGGTGTGGCGCATCGTCGAGTTCCAGCACGTGAAGCCGGGCAAGGGCGGCGCGTTCGTCCGCACCAAGCTGAAGAGCCTCGACGCGGGCGCGGTCGTCGACCGCACCTTCCGCGCGGGCGAGAAGTTCCCGCGCGTGCACACGGAGACGAAGAAGGTCCAGTATCTGTACGACGACGGCTCCGAGGTGCACTTCATGGACGCGGAGACGTACGAGCAGTTCTCGCTGCCGCACGGCGACCTCGCCGCCGAGCTGCCGTTCATGCAGCCGAACGCCTCGGTGCAGGTGCTCGCGGTCAACGGGAAGCCGTCGAGCCTCCAGCTTCCGTCGTCGGTCGAGCTGGCGGTGGTCGAGACGGAGCCGGGCGTGAAGGGCGACACCGTCTCGAACGTCACGAAGCCGGCGACACTCGAGACCGGCGCCGTCGTCCAGGTGCCGCTCTTCGTCAACGTGGGCGACCGGCTCAAGGTCGATCCGCGCGAAGGCCGCTACATCTCGCGCGCCTGAGCTGCCCGAGCGCTTCGGAAGGCGCTCGAGGCTCGGCTTCGTCCGCGACCGCAGGATCGGCGAACATCGCCGGGTGGTGCGCAGGACGGTCTCGCGCCGGCGGTGGACGACGCGCACTGGCCGGTGCAGCGCGCAGGAGCCTTCGCCTGCGTCCGGGAGCGCGCGAAGACGCGCGATAAGGTCTCGCCGTGCCGTCGCTCGCCGACACGACGATCCGCCTGCTCGGCCAGGAGCCGCTCGCCGGACGGGTTCCGGTGGCCGAGCAGCTGCGCCTCGCCGAGATCCTCGACCGCGCCGGGTTCGCCTACCTCGAGGTCTCCGGCGGCGGCTGCTTCGACGCAGCCGTCAGGCGCGGCGTCGAGAGCCCGTGGGAGCGGATCCGCGCTCTCAAGGCGCGCGTCAGGACGCCGCTCGGCCTGGCGCTCCGCGGCCGCTTCCTCGTCGGGTCGCGCCCGGTCGACGCCGACTTCGCCCGCCGCTTCGTCGCCTCCGCGGCCGCGAACGGGATCGACGTCTTCCGGCTCCACGACCCGCTGAACGACGTCTCCAACCTGCGCGAGGCGGCGGAGGCGATCGTCGCCGCGGACCGTGACTTCGAGGCGGGGCTCGTCTACAGCCCCGGCCGCACGGGCGAGATCGAGACGCTGATCGAGCGGGCGCGGATGCTGCCGGAGCTCGGCGCCGTGCGCGTCCTCCTCCACGACCCGACCGGCTCGCTGCAGCCGCACACGGCCGTGGAGCTCGTAGGTGCGCTGGGGGAGGCGAGCGGGCTGCCGGTCGGGATCTACGTCCAGGGCGCCGGCGGGAGCGCGCTCGCCGCCGCGCTCGCCGCGGCGCAGGCCGGGGCGCAGCTGATCGCGTGCGCGATCTATCCGCTCGCTCTGACGCTCCACCGGGTCTCGGGCGAGGCGCTGGCAGAGGCGCTCGCCGGCGCCGGGCTCGACCCCGGGGTGGACGTCGACGCGCTGTGGGAGGCGACCGACCTCGTGGACGAGCACATCGGCGACGAGCCGGTGACGCCGCTCGTCCCCCGCATCGCGGTCCTGGCGGCCCAGCACGACGTCCCGGCGAGCGTCGTCGCCGGCATCGACCACTCGCTCGGCGCCGAACGAGCGGGCGACCGGCTCGACGAGGTGCTGGAGGAGCTCGACCGCATCCGCGCGGAGACCGGCTGGCCGCCGCTCGCGTCGCCGATCGGGCAGGTGCTCGCCTCCCAGGCGCTGTTGAACGTCCTGGCCGCGAGCCGCTATCTGACCGTCGTCGACGAGGTCCGCAGCCTCGTCAGCGGCGCCTTCGGCACGCCCCCCGCGGAGGTCGACCCCGCACTCGAGCGGGTCGTCCAGCTCACCGCCGACCCCGAGAGCGAGGAGAACGCCGCGCCGCCGCTCGACGAGCTGCGCGAGCAGGCGGAGGGCGTCGCGGCGAGCGAGGAGGAGCTCCTCCTGATCGGGCTCTTCGGCGAGGATGCCGAACGGCTGCTGCGCGGGATCCGCAGCCGGGGCCGCCGCAGCGGCGAGCTGGCCGCGATGGAGGAGACGCGGGCCGAGCGGATCCGCGAGCTCGTGCGGATCGTGCAGGAGACGGGGATCGGCGAGGTCACGATCGACGAGGACGGCACGCGGATCTCCGTCCGCTCGTCCCCCGACCTCCCGGCCGCAGGCACGTCCGCGGCGCCGCTCGCCCTCGACGAGCCCGATCTGCCCGCTGCGGCGCCGGTGACGGGGACGCTCGTCCGGGTGGAGTCGCCGATGGTCGGCACCTTCTACCGCGCGCCGCAGCCCGGGGCGCCGCCGTTCGTCGAGGTCGGGGACGTCGTCGCGCAGGGGCAGGCGCTCTGCATCCTCGAGGCGATGAAGCTGATGAACGAGGTCAGGGCGGAGCTCGAGGGCGTCGTCCGCGCGATCCACGCCGAGAATGCGCAGCCGGTCGAGTTCGGGCAGCTGCTGTTCGAGCTCGAGCCGCTCGCCGGACGCCCGGCGCTGTGAGCTGGGCCGAGCTGGAGCGGCAGGCTCCGGCACTCGCCCGGCTGGTACGGGAGCGCCTCGAGCAGCCCGGGATCGCGCTTCTCGGCACGCTCGAGCCCGACGGCGCTCCCCGCATCGATCCAGTCGAGCCCCACTTCGTCGACGGCGAGCTCGCGTTCGGCGCCATGCGCCGGACCGCCAAGGCTCGGGCGCTCCGTCGCAATCCGCGCTGCGTCCTCCACAGCACGATCAGCGGCCCGGACACCGGCGAGGCGGACGTGAAGCTGCGCGGCCACGCGGAGGCAAGCGCGGCGCGGGCCGGCTGGTGGACGGAGCGGCCGGCGGAGGAGGTCGAGGTCTATGCCCTGCAGGTGGAGCAGGCTGTCGCGATCGAGTGGAACCTCGCTGCCGCGTCCATGCTCGTCCGTCGCTGGACGCCGGCAGCCGGCGAGTCCACGCGCGAGCGCGCCTATCCCTAGTCGAGCCAGCCGCCGTAGCGCACGTAGCGCCGCGGCGGGAAGCGGGAGTAGGCCTCTTCCTGCGGCGTTCCCGGCTCGATCCCCGCGCCGTGCTGGAGCGCGGTCTCGTCGACGCTGTACTCGCTCTCGCCTTCCTTGCCCTGCCGCTCGCCGTCCGGGCCGATCTCGGTGTGGCGCTCGCGCGCGCCGACCCCGAGGACGACGCATCCTTCGGGGCCGCCGACGATCGTGTGCTCCGTGTACGGGGGACAGTGGACGAAGTCCCACCGCCGCAGCGGGCGCTCCTGTCCTTCGACGATCAGCGTCGCCGTGCCGGAGAGGAGGAGGAAGTCCTCCTCGTCGCTTTCCCAGTGGTACATCGAGAGAGGCTGGCCGGGTGCGAGGACGTTGATCCCGATTCCGATCTGGTCGAAGATCGTGTCGCCGCCGAAGTTCGTCGAGCGCCCGATGCCCTCGGACTCGCGCCACCGGACGTCTCTCGCGTTGACGACGAACCAGCCGTCACCCTTGTACACGAGTCCGTGCTCGGTCTCCTCGAGCTGCGCCTCGGAAACGTCCATGGCCGGACCCTAGACTCTCGACGTGTTCTCGCGAGTCCTCGTAGCGAACCGGGGCGAGATCGCCGTCCGCGTGATCCGCGCGTTGCACGAGCTCGGGGTCGAGGCGGTCGCCGTCTACTCGACCGCCGACGCCGACGCGCTCCACGTCCGGCTCGCCGACCGGGCCGTTCGCGTGGGCTCGCCCCCTGCGGCCGCGAGCTACCTCAACATCGCGTCGGTCGTCGCGGCCGCGACGACGACGGGCTGCGAGGCGGTCCACCCGGGCTACGGCTTCCTCTCCGAGAACGACGAGTTCGTGCGCATGTGCGAGGACAACGACCTGGTCTTCATCGGTCCGCCCGCCCACGTGATGGCGCGGATGGGGGACAAGGCGCTGGCGAAGGCGGAGCTGCGCGCCGCGGGCGTGCCACTCGTTCCCGGAACGGAGGGCGTGGCCGGGCCGGAGGACGCGCGCGTCGCGGCCGAGGAGCTCGGCTTCCCGGTGCTGCTGAAGGCGGCGGCCGGCGGCGGCGGCAAGGGAATGCGGCTCGTGACGGAGCCTGACGACCTCCACGACGCCTTCCAGCGCGCCGCCGCGGAGGCTCACGCAGCCTTCGGCGACGGGTCGCTCTACGTCGAGAAGGCGATCTCGCCTGCTCGCCACGTCGAGATCCAGGTGCTGTGCGACCACCACGGCAACGTCCTCACCTGCGGCGAGCGGGAGTGCTCGATCCAGCGGCGCCACCAGAAGCTGATCGAGGAGATGCCGTCGCCCGCGCTCGACGCCGAGCTGCGCGAGGAGATGGAGGCCGCGGCCGAGCGCGCCTGCCGCCACATCGGCTACCGCAACGCCGGCACGTTCGAGTTCCTCGTAGGGCCCGACGGGTCGTTCGCCTTCATCGAGCTGAACGCGCGCCTCCAGGTCGAGCATCCGGTGACCGAGCTCGTGACCGGGCTCGACATCGTCCGCGAGCAGGTCCGGATCGCCGCCGGCGAACGCCTCGCCCACGGCGGCCGCGCGTCGCCTCGGCGCGGGCATGCGATCGAGCTGCGGATCAACGCCGAGGATCCGACGCGCGGCTTCGCGCCGGCACCCGGCCGGATCACGCGCTTCCGCCCGCCGCTCGGGCCGGGCGTCCGCGTCGACACGTTCGTCGAGGAGGGAACGACGATCACGCCGTACTACGACTCGCTGATCGCGAAGGTGATCGTCGTCGATGGCAGCCGCCGCCTCGCGATCGAGCGGGCCCGGCGGGCGCTGCGCGAGCTCGAGCTCGAGGGCGTGCCTACGACGCGCGATGTCCTCCACGACATCCTCGGCAGCGACGAGTTCCGCAGCGGCGAGTACTCGACGTCGTTCCTCGACGAGGCGGGGGCGCGGCTGCCCGCGCTGGCGCAGGTGTGAGCCGCGTACTCGTCTCGGGCGAGGGAGGGTCGGCCCGCGTGAGCGAGACCGCACTCGCACAGATCGTGGGGGGCACGCGCGCGCAGCTCGAGCTCACCGGCGCGTCCGGGCGAGCCATCCCCGCCGTCGCGCGGGCGGTTCAGGAGCGGGCGGCGGACGTGCTCGCCGCCACGTGCGAGCTCGAGGTGGATTCCGTGGACGTGAGCGTGGAAGAGCCGATCCGTTGATGCAGCAGGGGCAGACGAGCCGCCGCGAGGCGCGCCGCGCAGCCGTCTTCATGCTCTTCCAGTGGGATGTGACCGGCCGGCCGCTCGGCTCGCTCTACGAGGGCGACGTCGACGACTACGCGCGCCGGCTCGCCGAGACGGTCGCCGCGCGCTCCGAGGAGCTCGACGAGCGCATCACCGCCGCCTCGGAGGGCTGGACGGCCGACCGGCTCGGGGCGATCGAGCGCAACGTCCTCCGTGTCGCCCTCGAGGAGCTCGACGAGGGCGAGGTACCGCTCGAGGTCGTGCTCGACGAGGCGGTGACGCTCGCGAAACGGTATGCATCCGAGGACGCGGCCAGGCTCGTGAACGGGATCCTGGGCCGGATCGCACGGGAGGAGGACACTCGGCCGTGAGCAGCAGCGAGGAGTCGTTGTCGAGGGCGGAGGAGCTGCTGGCGCGGCTCGAGGCGGCGCGCGGGGAGCTCGAGCAGCTGTCGAGCGGGGAGCAGCCGGCGTCGCCGGAGCGGGCTCTCGAGCTCCTCGGCGAGCTGTCGGAGCTCGCCAAGGCGGTCGAGGAGGAGCTCGAGCGGGCGCAGAGGGCGGCTGAGGCCGATGCACAGTCCTGAGGAGCTGAAGGCGCTCGTCGAGGAGGCGCTCGAGCGGCTCGAGCTGTGGCCGGAGCTGCACGGGCAGGCGGAGTCGGTGCGCTACTCGCTCGAGGTCGGCGGCAAGCGGATCCGGCCGGTGATCTCGCTTGCGGTCGGCGAGGCGCTCGGCGCGCCGGTCGAGCGGGTCCTGCCCGCCGCGCTCGCGATCGAGCTCGTGCACACGTTCTCGCTCGTCCACGACGACCTGCCGGCGATGGACGACGACGAGGAGCGCCGCGGCCATCCCTCGACGTGGAAGAAGTTCGGCGAGGGCGTCGGCGTGCTCGCGGGCGACGCGCTCCAGGCGGAGGCGTTCCGGCTCGCGGCCCGCTACGAGACGGCGCAGGTCGCGCGGGAGCTCGCCGAGGCCACGCTCGGGATGATCGGCGGCCAGTACCTCGACACGATGGTCGAGGGATACCCGCTCGACGCCGTCCACCGGCTGAAGACGGGGCGGCTCTTCTACGCCTCCGTGACGACGGCGCTCTGGGCGGCGGGCCTGCCGGAGGCCGAACAGGCGCCGTGGCGCCGCTTCGCGGAGGAGCTCGGGCTCCTGTTCCAGATCGTCGACGACATCCTCGACGACGACGGCTACGTCATCGAGCACGGCTCCGAGGGAGCCCGCCGCTACGCGGACGAGGCCGCTGAGCAGGCACGGTCACGGCTCGCGGCGGTCGGCTCGGACACATCGGTGCTGCGCGAGCTCGTCGACTCGCTCGCCGTCCGCACGGCGTGATCCGGCCCTCCGGCGAGCAGTTCGAGCTCCGCTCCGGCGAGCAGCGGCTCGTCGTGGTCGAGGTCGGCGGTGGGATCCGCGAGTGGGACGGCGTCCTCCTCGGCTACGGGATCGAGCAGCTGTGCTCGGCGGGGCGCGGGCAGGTGCTCGCGCCGTGGCCCAACCGGCTCGCCGAGGGCCGGTACGAGTGGAACGGCCGCGAGCTCCAGCTGCCGCTGAACGAGGTCTCGAGCGGAAGCGCGATTCACGGGCTCGTGCGCTGGGCGGCGTGGCGGGCGGTCGAGGTCGAGCCGGCGCGCGTCGTCCTCACGCACACGCTGCACCCGCAGCCGGGGTACCCGTTCTCGCTCCGGCTCCAGGTCGAGTACCGGCTGTCGGCGAGCGGCCTCAGCGTCCGCTCCAGCGCCGAGAACGTCGGCGCGGAGGCGGCGCCCTTCGGGATCGGCCATCACCCGTACGTCCTCGGGCCGGCCGGCGAGCTGTCCCTCGACGGGGAACCGGTCGGCTCGCGCGAGCTCGACGAGACGCGGCACCGGCCGGGCGGCTGGCGGATCGACACGGGTCGCGCGGCCGTCTGGGCCGACGACGCCTGGCCGTGGGTGCAGGTCTTCACCGGCGACCATCCCCGCGTGGAACGTGCGGGGCTCGCGGTCGAGCCGATGACGTGCCCGCCGCAGGCGTTCCGCACGGGCGAGGGCGTGATCCGGCTCGAGCCGGGCGAGAGCTGGAGCGGCGAGTGGGGGATCGAGACGACATGAGCAGCACCTGGTATCCGGACGAGCGCGCCTACGCAGGGCCGGAGCACCTCGACGCCGAGTACGTCGCCGGCTACGACGCAAAGACCCGCCTCGATCTCGATTCCGCGCTCGAGCTCCTGCGCCGCCACGGGCTCGGTCCGGATACGACGCTCGTCGACATCGGCTGCGGCACGGGGCTGCTCGCCGCCGCAGCGGCGCGCGAGTGCCGGCGCGTCGTCGGGGTCGACCCGTCCCCGGCGATGCTCGAGGTCGCGCGGCGTGGCAGCGAGGCTGTCGAGTGGGTCGAGGCCGGCTTCCTTACGTACGAACACAAGGGCGACTCGCCGCAGCTCGTCCACTCGCGGCACGCGCTCCACCACCTGCCCGACTTCTGGAAAGGCATCGCCCTCGTCCGCATCCACGATCTGCTCGCGCCCAACGGCGTGCTCGTCCTCCGCGACGTCGTGTACGACTTCGAGTCCGCCGAGGCCGATCGCAGGATCGAGGAGTGGCTCGCCGGCGCGGCGTCGACTCCGGCAGAGGGCTGGACGCGCGAGGAACTCGAACAGCACGTGCGGGACGAGCACTCGACGTTCGCCTGGCTGCTCGGGCCCTTGCTCGCGCACGCGGGGTTCGAGGTCCTCAAGCGCGACGTCCGCGGCGGGATTTACGCGACCTATGTGTGCATACGTCGGTGAAGAAGCGGCTCGACGTCCTCCTCGTCGAGCGCGGCCTCGCGCAGTCGCGCGGACAGGCGCAGGCGCTCGTGCTGGCGGGGCTCGTCCGCGGCTACGACAAGGCCGGCCAGCAGGTGCCCGAGGACGCGGAGCTCGTCGTCGAGCGCGGCTCCGAGTACGTCTCGCGCGGCGGCGAGAAGCTGGCCCACGGGCTCGACCGTCTCGGCGTGGATCCGGCCGGGCTCGACTGCGTCGACGTCGGCGCGTCCACCGGCGGTTTCACGGACGTCCTGCTGCGTCGGGCTGCAGCGCGCGTGATCGCGCTCGACGTCGGCTACGGGCAGCTCCACCCGCGCCTTCGCTCCGACCCGCGCGTGATCGTGCTCGAGCGGACGAACGCGCGCACGCTGACGGAGCTGCCGTTCCCGCCGCAGCTCGCGGTCTGCGACGTCTCGTTCATCTCGGTGCGACTCGCCCTGCCGCCCGTGCTGCGGCTCTGCGCGCGGGGCTGGCAGGCGGTCGTCCTCGTCAAGCCGCAGTTCGAGGCGGGGCGCGGAGAGGTGGGGAAGGGCGGCGTCGTGCGCGACCCGGCCGTGCGCCGGCGCGTCGTCCGCGAGGTCGCCGAGGCCGCGCTCGAGTGGGGGGCGGGCGTCGCCGGCGTCGTAGACTCGGGGCTGCCCGGCCCGAAGGGGAACCGGGAGCTCGTGCTCCATCTCGTGCACTCCGACGATCCGACGCTTCCCGATGACCTCGACGAGCGCATCGAGCAGGCAGTCGCGGGTTGAGGCCGCGGCAGTCGTCGCGCACGGTCGCGTCGACGTGCACGAGGCGGAGGAGCGGGTGCGCGCGGCCGCCGAGGCCGCCGGCGTCAGGCTCGTGGCGGAGCCGGAGGAGGCGCAGCTCGCCGTGGCGCTCGGCGGCGACGGCACGATCCTCCGCACGCTCGCGCGGCTGCTCGGCCGCGGCGTGCCCGTGATCGGCGTCAACTTCGGGCGCGTCGGCTTTCTCGCGTCGATCTCCCCGGACCGCCTCCAGGAGGATCTCGGACGCGTCTTCGCCGGCGACTACCTCGTCGTGGAGCAGCCGACGCTCGAGGCGCGGCTGGACGGGGCGGCGTTCGTGGCGGTGAACGACGTGGTCGCGACGTGCTCGACGCTCGGGCGGATGATCGAGCTCGGCTGGTCGGTGGGCGGCGAGGATGTCGGCGTCGTCCCCTGCGACGGGATGATCTGCTGCACGCCCTCCGGTTCCACGGCGTACAACCTCTCGAACGGCGGCCCGGTGCTCGTGCGCGGGCTCGACGCGATGGCGATCACGTTCATCGCGCCGCACTCGCTGCACGCCCGCCCGCTCGTCGCCCCGCGCGGCGCCGAGC
Source organism: Gaiellaceae bacterium (assembly GCA_039583515.1). Classification (GTDB taxonomy): domain Bacteria; phylum Actinomycetota; class Thermoleophilia; order Gaiellales; family Gaiellaceae; genus Palsa-739. The sequence continues at coordinate 17,585 of JAVKST010000019.1, read as the reverse complement.
TGACGGTGCGGAACGCGACGGCGGACGTCGGCGCCGCAGTGCTCGTCGACGGCCACCGCAGCGGCGACCTCGCGCCGGAGCGCACCCTCGCGATCCGCCTCGGCGAGCAGCGGAGCCTGCTCGCCACGCTGCCGGAGAGCACGTTCTTCGGCCGCTATCGCGAGGTCTTCACCTCACACCCCTGACCCGTCCCTGCCGGCCAGTGGGCGGCGTCGGCCGGTCGGTCTACCATCGCGTGGGTGCTGCGGAGGCTGCGCATCGAGAACCTCGTGCTCATCCGCGAGGCGGAGCTGGAGCTCTCGCCGGGGCTGAACGCGATCACGGGCGAGACCGGCGCCGGCAAGACGATCCTGGCCCAGGCGCTAGGGCTCCTGCTGGGGGCGAGAGGCGACGACTCCTATGTCGGAGCGGGCGGCGAGGAGGCGTACGTCGAGGCCGAGCTCGACCTTCCGGACGAGCTCGAGGAGCTCGGCGAGTTGCGGCCGGAGGACGAGAACGCGCTCTGCGTCTCGCGGCGCGTCTTCTCCGACGGCCGGACGCGCGCCTACGCCTGGGGGCGCACCGCCGCGCGCGAGGACGTCGCGGCCGCCGTCGAGCGCGTCGTCGCCATGTCCGGTCAGTTCGAGCAGCGGCGGCTCGCGCGGCCGTCGTACCAGCTCGAGGTGCTCGACCGCTTCTGCGGCGAGGAGCAGCTCCGTCGCCGGGCCGGCCTCCGGCTCGCGTGGCGCGAGCTGCAGGCGGCACGCCGGACGCACGAGGAGCTGACGGCGAACGCGGCGCACGCCGAGGCGCGGCTCGCGGAGTTGCGCGCGCTCGCGGAGGACAGCGAGGGGATGGAGGCGGGCGACGAGGAGCGGCTGCGCGAGGAGCGCGAGCGGATCCGTCACGTCGCCGACCTGGCTGCGGGGGCGGCCGCGGCCGCCGACGCGCTCGCGCCGGAGGAGGGCGACGGCGCGAGCGGCCTCGTCGGGCTCGCGGAACGGGCGGTGGCGCCGCTCGAGCGGCTCGCGCCGGAGTTGCGCCGCGCGGGGGACGAGCTGCGCGACGTCGAGCTGCGGCTGCGGGAGACGGCCTCCGACCTCCACGCGTTCCTCGCCTCGCTCGAGACGGAGCCCGCGCGGCTCGACCTGCTGGAGGCGGAGCTCGAGCGGATCGCCGAGGCGAAGCGCCGGTTCCGCTGTGCGACGTACGAGGAGCTGCTCGAGCGCTCTGCCCAGGCGCGAGACGAGCTCGGCGCCCTCGAGGGCGGCGGCGACCCCGCCGCGGCCGCCGCGGAGGCCGTCGAGGCTGCGGAGGAGCGCGTCCATGCGCTCGCCCTCGAGCTGCGCGCCGAGCGCAACGCCGCCGCTCCCGCGTTCGCCGACGCGGTCGCCGGCGAGCTCCACGACGTCGGCATGGGCGACGGCGAGTTCGTGTGCGAGCTGCGCGAGCGCGAGCCGGCGACCACCGGCGGCGACGACGCGGTCTTCCTCGTGCGCCCCAATCCGGGGTTGCCCTTCGCGCCGGTCGCCGAGACCGCCTCCGGCGGCGAGCTGTCGCGGATCGCGCTGGCGATTGCCGCGGTCGCCGGCGGGGAGACGCTCGTCTTCGACGAGATCGACGCCGGCATCGGCGGCGAGACGGCGAACGCGGTCGGGCGCCTGCTCCGGCGGCTCGCCGAGCGTGCGCAGGTGGTGACGATCACGCACCTGCCGCAGATCGCGGCGCTCGCCGACCGCCACTTCCGCGTCGAGAAGACGCCGGGCGACCCGACGCACACGCGCATCGAGCAGCTCGGCGACGACGAGCGGAAGGCCGAGCTGGAGCGGATGCTCGGCGGCAGCGAGTTCCTCGCCGCGGTGCGCGGCTAGCCGCGGTGTGCTCTGGCAACCGCCGGGCGTGGTGCTACCCTGAAATCCCGTGAGCGCACGGGCCCCCAAGTACGTCTTCGTCACCGGGGGCGTGGTCTCGGCGCTCGGGAAGGGGATCGTCGCCGCGTCGCTGGGGCGCCTGCTCAAGGCGCGCGGCCTGCGCGTCCAGCTGCAGAAGTTCGATCCGTACCTGAACGTCGACCCGGGGACGATGAGCCCGTTCCAGCACGGGGAGGTCTTCGTCACGGAGGACGGCGCCGAGACCGACCTCGACATCGGGCACTACGAGCGCTTCGTCGACGAGAACTTCCTCCGCACGGCGAGCCACAGCGCCGGCGCGATCTGGGACACGGTCCTGCGCAAGGAGCGCAAGGGCGACTTCCTCGGCGCGACGGTGCAGGTGATCCCGCACATCACGAACGAGATCAAGGCGCGGATCCGGCGTGCGGCGGAGGCGAGCGCCACCGACGTCGTCATCTCCGAGATCGGCGGCACGGTCGGCGACATCGAGTCGCTGCCGTTCCTCGAGGCGATCCGCCAGTTCCGGCGCGAGGTCGGCTCCGAGAGCGTCGCCTACGTCCACGTCACGCTGGTCCCGTTCATCGAGGCGGCCGGGGAGCTGAAGACGAAGCCGACGCAGCACTCGGTGAACGAGCTGCGCCGCATCGGCATCCACCCCGATGTCGTCGTCTGCCGCTCGCACGAGGAGCTGTCTCGGGACATCAGGGACAAGATCGCGCTGTTCGCGGACGTGGACCCGGAGGCTGTCGTGGCCAGCCCGGACGTGCCGGACGTGTACGAGGTGCCGCAGGTGCTGCAGCGGGAGGGCCTCGACCGGCTCGTCGGCGCACGACTCGGCCTCGCCCTGGGCGAGCCGGACCTCGCCGACTGGGACGAGCTGCTGGAGCGCGTGCACGGCCGGCGCGAGGTGGTCGAGATCGCGCTCGTCGGGAAGTACGTGAAGCTCCAGGACGCGTACCTCTCGGTGCACGAGGCGCTGAAGCACGCGGGGCTCGAGCACGGGTGCGCCGTCCGCGTGCGCTGGGTCGACGCGGAGGACATGTCGTTCGAGGAGACGGCGGAGCTGCTCGAGGGCGTCGACGGGGTGGTCGTGCCGGGCGGCTTCGGCTCGCGCGGCTGGGAGGGCAAGATCCTCGCCTGCCGCGTCGCGCGCGAGCGGCGGATCCCGTACCTCGGCATCTGCCTCGGCATGCACGTGGCGGTGTCGGAGTTCGCGCGCCACGTCGTCGGCCTCGAGGGCGCGAACTCGACGGAGATGGACCCCGAGACGCCGTACCCGGTGATCGACCTCCTGCCGGAGCAGAAGGGGATCGAGGACCTCGGCGGGACGATGCGGCTCGGCGCGCAGGCGGTGGAGCTGGCGGGGGATACCCGCGCGCGCGAGTTGTACGGCGACGTGACGATCCACGAGCGGCACCGGCACCGGTACGAGGTGAACAACGCGTACCGCGAGCGGCTCGTCGAGGCGGGGCTCGTCGTGAGCGGGACGTTCCAGCAGGGGAGGCTCGTGGAGATCGTCGAGCTGCCCGGGCAGCCGTGGTTCGTCGCGAGCCAGTTCCACCCGGAGTTCAAGTCGCGGCCGACGCGGCCGGCGCCCCTATTCCGGGGCTTCGTCGGCGCTGCGCTCGACCGTGCGCGCGAGCGGCTCGGCCACCGCGTCGCCGCGTAGCCTCGCGCGCATACGATCGTCGCGTGCCGGAGGCGGTCGACCTCTTCCTCGAGCTGGCGGCGCTGCCGACGCCCCCGGGCGAGGAGCGCGCGGCCGCCGACGTCGTGCTCGCCTACCTGCGCGGCCTCGGCCTCGAGCCGGAGGAGGACGATTCGGCCGCGGCGGTCGGTTCGAACGCGGGAAACGTGTACGCGCGGGTCGAGCCGACGGCGGACGCGGGGACGCCGCTCTTCTTCTGCGCGCATCTCGACACGGTGCCGCCGGACGGGGAGCTCCGGCCGGTGGTGGAGGAGGGGGTGATCCGGAACGCCGGAGGCACGATCCTCGGGGCGGACAACAAGGCGGCGGTCGTCGCGATGCTCGAGGGCGTGCGGCGGGTGCTCGCCGGGAGGATTCCCCACGCGGGGATCGAGCTCCTCTTCACGACGAAGGAGGAGGTCGGGCTCGTCGGGGCGGGCGCCTTCGAGCACGAGCGCTTACGCGCCCGGATCGGCTACGTCTACGACCAGGCGGACCCGATCGGCGAGATCGTCCTGGGTGCGCCGTGGTCGAGGTCGCTGGAGGTGCGTTTTCACGGGCGCGCGTCGCACTCCGGGATGTTCCCCGAGGAGGGGCGTTCGGCGATCCAGGCGGCGGCGCGCGCGATCGCCGACCTGCGGCTGGGCCGGGTCGACGACCTGACGACCGCGAACGTCGGCGTCGTCTCCGGCGGGACGGCGGGCAACATCGTCCCTGAGTGGTGCACCTTCCTCGCCGAGGCGAGATCGCAGGACGAGGCGAAGCTCGGCCAGCTCGTGCAGGAGATGCTCGACGTGTTCTCGTTCGCGGCGACCGCGGCCGAGTGCGAGGTCGAGACGCAGGTCAGGAAGAGCTACCTCGGCTACCGGTTCCGGAAGGAGGAGCCGGCCGTGCGGCTCGCGTCCGCGGCACTCGAGCGTTGCGGCTACCAGGTGCGGTACGCGCTGTCGGGCGGCGCCGCGGACGCGAACGTGTTCAACGAGCGCGGCCGTCGCTGCGTCAACCTCGCGAACGCGGTGGCGGACATCCACACTCCCGAGGAGCGAATCACGGTCGCCGACCTCGAGGCGATGGTCGACGTGACGGTGGCGCTGATCGAGACGGCGCGGGACCGCCTCGGGTGAGGCTCGAGCCGGACGCCTCGCGGCGCGTGTACGACGGCGCCCTGATTGACGTGACGGTCGAGCGCTGGGGCGAGCACGAGCGGGAGATCGTCGAGCATCCGGGGGCGGTCGCGATCGTCGCCGTCGACGAGCAGGGATGCGTGACATTCGTCCGGCAGCTGCGCGAGCCGGCGCGGAAGCGGCTGCTCGAGTTGCCGGCAGGGACGGCCGAGGCGGGGGAGGAGCCGCTCGCGACGGCGCGGCGCGAGCTGGCGGAGGAGTGCGGGTTGCGGGGCGGCGAATGGTGGGAGCTGGCGTCGTTCTGGACGACGCCCGGGTTCTGCCGCGAGCGCATGACGCTGTTCGCAGCGGAGGGCGTCGAGCGCGGCGAAGCGGTGCCGGAGGAGGACGAGGAGCTGGAGCTCGTCCGCTGGCCGCTTGCCGAGGTGCGCGGGCGCCTGGACGAGATCGAGGACGCGAAGACGCTCGCGGGCCTCCTCCTCTACCTCCAGATGCGCTCTTCGTAGCGGCGCGTGCGGTACTCGAGACCCCCACCCTAGGGTGGGGAGCCGGTCCCGCCGCCCTCGACGGCGACGGTAGCCGTGGATGCGTGACCGCGCTGTGAACGCGGGCCGCTAAACAGCGGCGACTTCGTTACGGCTGCGTCGGCGTGTACACGCAAGTTAGTGTCTCCCCGCCTTGAGGATCGGCGTCGCGAAGGAGATCAAGACGGACGAGTACCGCGTCGCCTTGACGCCGGCGGGGGCGCGGGAGCTCGTCCAGCGACAGCACGAGGTGCTGGTCGAGACGACGGCCGGCGTGGGAAGCGCCTTCGCCGACGCCGACTACGAACGTGCCGGCGCGCAGATCGTCTCGCTCGACCACGTCTGGGCCGAATCGGAGCTCCTGCTCAAGGTGAAGGAGCCGATCGAGCCGGAGTACGCGCGCCTGCGCGAAGGGCTCGTTCTCTTCACGTACCTGCACATCGCCGCCGACGAGCCGCTCACGCGTGCCCTCGGCGATAGCGGCATCACGGCCGTCGCGTACGAGACGGTCGAGACGGACGACCACAGGCTGCCGCTACTCGCGCCGATGAGCGAGATCGCGGGCCGGCTCGCGCCACAGGCGGGCGCGCACTTCCTCGAGAAGCCGCTCGGCGGGCGCGGCGTCCTCCTCGCCGGGACGCCCGGCGTCGCGCCCGGCCATGTCGTCGTCCTCGGCGGCGGGATCGTCGGCTACAACGCCGCGATCATCGCTCTCGGCCTCGGCGCGCAGGTCACGATCCTCGAGCGTTCGACCGACCGCATGCGTCATCTCGACGAGATCCTCTCCGGCCGCGTCAACCTTCTCATGTCGTCGGCGCTCCAGGTCGACGAGTCGATCGCGAAGGCGGACGTCGTGATCGGCGCCGTGCTCATCCCGGGTGCGCGCGCGCCGAAGCTCGTCACGCGCGAGATGCTGCGCGACATGAAGCCGGGTGCGGTGATCGTGGATGTCGCCATCGACCAGGGCGGCTGCGTCGAGACCGCCCACCCGACGACCCACTCCGATCCGGTCTACCTCGTCGGCGACGTCGTCCACTACTGCGTGGCGAACATGCCCGGCGGCGTCCCCATCACGTCCACCAAGGCGCTGACGAACGCGACGCTGCCGTACGTCGAGGCGATTGCCGACCACGGCCTCCCCGAAGCCGTCGCGCACGACCGCGCGCTCGCTCGCGGCGTCAACATCGTCGACGGCAAGGTCACGTACGAGGCCGTGGCCGAGGCGCACGGCCTCGACTACACGCCCCTCGACGACGTTCTTCCGCTGGCCGCCGTCTAGCGCTTCGCCGGCGGGTTCGCCTGCCTCGTCGGCGTCACCCGCACGACGAGCCAGGTCACGCCGGCGGCCGCGCCGACGATCACGAGCACGTAGGCCGCGAAGGCGAGGAGTCCGAGGGCGTTCGACAAGCCGTCCCTAGAATAGCCCCGTGCCCCGGGCATGCGTCATCGTGCTGGACGCGGTCGGTGCCGGCGAGCTGCCGGACGCCGCCCAGTACGGAGACGAGGGCTCCGACACGCTCGGCAACGTCGCCAAGGCGGTGGGCGGCCTCGACCTGCCGAGCATGGAGGCGCTCGGCCTCGGCAACATCGAGCCGCTCGAGGGCTGCCCGCCGCAGCCCGGCGCTCCGGCGGTCGCCGGACGCCTGATCGAGCGCTCGAAGGGCAAGGACACGACCACCGGACATTGGGAGATGATGGGAATCGTCACCGCCCAGCCGTTCCCGACCTACCCGCACGGCTTCCCGCACGACGTGATCGATCCGTTCATGCACCGCACCGGCCGCGGCGTCGTCGCGAACAAGGCCGCTTCCGGGACGGAGATCATCCAGGAGCTCGGCGAGGAGCACCAGCGCACCGGCAAGTGGATCGTCTACACGTCGGCGGACTCCGTCTTCCAGATCGCAGCGCACGAGGAGACGATCCCGCTCGAGGAGCTCTACGACGGCTGCCGGATCGCGCGGGAGCTCCTCACCGGCAAGCATGCCGTCGGCCGTGTGATCGCCCGGCCCTTCGCCGGTGAGGCAGGCAACTACACGCGGACGCCGAACCGGCACGACTTCTCGCTCAAGCCGCGGCAGCCGAACTATCTGACGCTGCTGCGCGAGGCGGACGTCAAGGTGTACGGGGTCGGCAAGATCGGCGACATCTTCGCCGGCCAGGACGTCGACGACTCCACGCCGACGAAGTCGAACATCGACGGGATCCAGCAGACCGAGCGGCTGCTGCGAGAGGTCGACGACGGGCTCGTGTTCGTGAACCTCGTCGAGACCGACATGCTCTGGGGGCACCGGAACGACCCGGTGAACTTCCACCGCTGCCTGCAGGACTTCGACCGGCGGCTGCCCGACCTGCTCGACGCGCTGCGGCCCGGCGACCTCCTGATCATCACCTCCGACCACGGCTGCGACCCGACGACCCCCTCGACCGACCACTCGCGCGAGCACGCGATGCTGCTCGCGTACGTCGAAGGACGCAACGCCGCCGGTCAGATCCACGAGGGCGAGTTCGCCGACGTCGGCGCGACCGTCAACGCCTGGCTCGGCGGCAAGACGGCCTCGCGCCGGATCCCGGGGCAGCCCGTCGTCACGCCGTGACCTTCCTGGGCGAGATCGTCGTCACGAGGGCTCCCGGCGGAGTCGTCGCCGAGACGTGATCCGGCCGGCGGAGCTGATCGAGCGAAAGCGGGACGGCGGCGAGCTCGGGTCGAGCGAACTTGCCGACCTCGTGCTCTCGTACGCCCGCGGCGACGTCCCCGACTACCAGCTCGCCGCGTTCCTGATGGCCGTGTACTTCCGCGGCCTCTCCGAAGCGGAGACGTTCGCGCTCACGGATGCGATGGTGCGCAGCGGCGAGACGCTCGACCTCGGCGCGGCGATCGGACGGCGGGTGGTGGACAAGCACTCGACGGGCGGCGTGGGCGACAAGACCAGCCTCGCCGTCGGCCCGATCGTCGCAGCGTGCGGCGTCCCGTTCGCGAAGATGAGCGGTCGCGGCCTGGGGCACACCGGCGGAACCCTCGACAAGCTCGAGTCGATCCCGGGTTTCCGCGTCGAGTTGACGACGGAGGAGCTCGTCGCACAGGTGCGCGAGCTCGGGCTTGCGATCGTCGGCCAGACCGCCGACCTCGTCCCGGCGGACAAGAAGCTCTACGCCCTGCGCGACGTCACTGCGACGGTCGACAACGTCTCGCTGATCGCGGCGAGCATCATGTCGAAGAAGATCGCCTCCGGCGCGGACGCGATCGTGCTCGACGTCAAGGTCGGCGACGGCGCGTTCATGAAGACGCTCGAGGACGCGCGCGAGCTCTCGCGCGAGCTGCTCGCGCTCGGCCGCCGTGCCGGCCGGGACGTCGTCTGCGTCCTGACCGACATGGACCAGCCGCTGGGGCAGGCGGTCGGCAACGCGCTCGAGGTTCGCGAGGCGCTTGCCACCTTGCGCGGCGAGGGCCCGTCCGACTTCACGGAGCTCGTGCTCGACGCCGCGGCTCACCTACTCGCGCTCTCCGACCTCGGCATCGACCGCCCCGAGGCACGCCGGCGGGCTGCGCAGGCCCTAGCCGACGGCTCCGCCGTCGCGTCGTACGAGCGCTGGGTACGCGCGCAGGGCGGCGAACCGTCCGAGGACGCACTGCCGAAGGCGCCGCTGATCCGCGAGGTCTTCGCGTCGCGCGACGGCTACGTCGCCCGGCTGGCGGCGCTGCCGATCGGGCTCGCTGCGCTCCATCTCGGCGCCGGCAGGCGCGAGAAGGACGACCCGGTCGACCACGCGGTCGGCGTCGTCTGCAGACGCAAGCGCGGCGACGTCGTCGAGCGGCGGGAGCCGCTGGCGGAGGTCCACGCCCGCGACGAGGCGAGCGCGGCCGAGACGGCCGACGCGGTTCTCGCGGCATACGCCCTGGCCGACGATCCGCCGGAGGCGCGTCCGATCGTCCTCGACACGCTGACGTAGCGATGCCGGAGCTGCCCGAGGTCGAGAGCGTCCGCCGCCAGTTGGAGCCTGCGCTCGTGGGCCGGCGGTTCGAGCGCGTTCAGATCGCCGACCCGCGGCTCGTGCGTCCGTTCGAGCCCGCCGAGGTGGCGGCCGAGCTCGAGGGGGAGCGCGTCGCTTCCGTCGAGCGGCGCGGCAAGTATCTGATTGTCCGGTTCGAGAGCGGTCGCGTTCTCCTGATCCACCTCCGGATGACGGGGAGCCTCCTGTGCGCGCCGCGCGGTTCGCTCCCGGACGATCCGCACCGGCGGGCAGTTGTCATGCTAGACAATGGCTCGGACGTCGCCTACCGCGACGTGCGGCGGTTCGGGACCTGGCTCGTGCTCGAGGCCGGGGAGCTCGAGCCCTACCTCGCGGCGCGCGTGGGCGACGAGCCGCTCGACGCGCTCTTCACCGCGGCAGACCTCGCGGAGCGGCTCGGCGGCCGCCGCACCTGTCTGAAGGCGGCGCTCCTCGACCAGCGCACGCTCGCGGGCATGGGGAACATCTACGTCGACGAGGCGCTATGGCGCGCGCGCCTCAACCCGCTGCGCCCGGCAAGCGGCCTCGACCGGAGCGAGTTGCGCCGTCTTCACCGCGGCATCCGCGCCGCGCTCGAGCACGGGCTCGCGCGGCAGGGGTCGACGCTCCGGGACTACCGGCTGCCCGACGGCAGCGGCGGCTCGATGCAACACGAGTTCCGCGTCTACGGCCGCGGCGGCGAGCCGTGCGACCGCTGCGGCGCGCCGATCGCCAAGACGCGGATCGCGGGCCGCGGCACCTGGTATTGCCCGACCTGCCAGCCGGACCCCGAGCCTCAGGCTGCGAGCAACTCGTCCAGCCGGCCCTCGCGGTCGAGCCGCCAGAGCTCCGTGTAGCCCCCGATCGGATGGTCGTCGATGACGATCTGCGGCACCGTCCAGCCGCCCGTGAGGTCGAACACCGTCTGGCGGAAGGCCGGATCGTCGTCGAGCTGGATCTCCTCGTAGCGCAGTCCCTTCGAGTCGAGCAGCACCTTCGTGCGGACGCAGAAGCCGCACCAGCGTGTCGTATAGATCCGAATCCGGTTCACTACCCGGCTACAACGCGTATGGGCGGTCGATCGTTCCCGGCCGCCTCGGCTCCTAGACTGAACCGGACATGGCCGGTCGCGCTTACAGCACCGATGCGGTCGTGCTGCGGTCGATCCGGCTCGGCGAGGCCGACCGCGTGCTCCATCTGTACACGCGTGCGCACGGCCGGATCGCCGCGATCGCGAAAGGCGTCCGCAAGACGACCTCCCGGTTCGGCGGCCGGCTCGAGCCGCTCTCGCACGTCGAGCTCGTGCTCTACCGCGGCCGCAGCGAGCTCGAGACCGTGACGGCGGCGCAGCTCCTCCGCTCGCACCGGGAGGCGCGCGAGGACTACTACCGGCTCTCGGTCGGCCTGATCGGAGCGGAGGCGATGTTGCGCCTCTTCAGCGAGCAGGAGGCGAACGAGCGCGCCTTCACCGCGCTCACGCGGTTCCTCGACCTCCTCGACGAGCAGCCGCAGGCCGCCGACCGGCCGGCGCTCGACCCGCTCGGCCTGTCGTTCCAGCTCAAGCTGCTCTGGCTCTCGGGCTACCTGCCGCACGTCTCGGGCTGCGCGGAGTGCGGAGCGACGGACGAGCAGCTCGTCGGCTACTCGCCGCGCGCCGGCGGTGCCGTCTGCGGCCGCTGCGCCGCGCGAACGGAGGCGCTCGCGCTCGGCGGGGACGGCCTCGGCGGGATCGCGGCGATGCTCTCGCAGCCGCTCGCGGACGCGGTGGAGCTCGGGCTGTCGGAGCGCGCGCGCCGCGAGGCGCTTCGCGTCGTGACCGCCTCGTACGAGTTCCACGGCGGCTTCCGGCTGCGGACGCTGAGCGCCTGAGGCGCTCTCAGCCGGGCGCGAACAGCTGGAACGTGAGCCGGCCCTGCTCGCAGACGCTCGTCGGCGGCCGAATAGGCGCCTCGACCGTGCCGCCGCCGTCGGGGGTGACGCCGAGCGTGTGCGCCGCCGGCTGGCACGGTCCGCTCCCGGAGTCGCCCTGACCGGGCACGTCCGGGGAGAAGCGGGCAGAGGCGACCGCTGAGGCGCCGGGAGCGAGCGAGACCCGCGCCGCGCTCGCGCTGGCAGGCGCGCCGGAGACGACGCGCGTCGGGAGGGACGACCCGCCCGCCTCGAGAAGCTGCGCCTGCGGGATGCCGCTCACGAAGCAGGGGTTCTGAGAGGTATTCGTCAGCTTCAGGGCGTACTCGACCTGCCCCGCGCCCGCGCTGCCGGGAACCGCGGCGAACGCCCCCGAGAGCTGGCTGCCGCTGCAGCCGGCCGCGGCCGGGACGTTCGGCGTCGTGGTCACGGTTCGCGTGGTGGTGACGACGCGTGTGCGCGTCACCGTCCGGGTGACGCCGTTGTTCGCGTTCGAGCCGAGGCCGCAGCCGGCGGCGGTCACTCCGACCGCGGCGAGCGCCAGTCCCGCTCCAGCGCGTCGTCCAGCCACGCCCGCACGGCTGAGAGCGGGAGCCGATCCTGCTCCAGCGAATCCCGGTCCCGCACCGTCACGGTCTCGTCCTCGAGCGTCTGTTCGTCGACGGTGAAGGCCCACGGCGTTCCTACTTCGTCCTGTCTGCGGTAACGCCTTCCGATCTGTCCGCTCTCGTCGTACTCGACGGGGTGGTGGCGGCGCAGCTCCTCGTAGAGGGTGCGCGCGCGGCTTGCGATGCCCTCGTCGCGCGGGATCAGCGGGAGGATCGCGGCCTTCACGGGGGCCACCTTCGGGTGGAGGCGGAGCACCGTGCGCTCGCGCTCCCCGACGACCTCCTCGTCGTATGCGTCGCAGAGCACGGCGACGAAGATGCGCTCGATACTCACTGCGGGCTCGATCACGTGCGGCGTGTAGCGAGTGCCGTCCGGGTCGATCCACTCGAGTTTCGTCCCCGAGTGCCGCGTGTGCTGTGTGAGGTCGTAGTCGCCGCGGTTCGCGACGCCCTCGAGCTCCTGCCAGCCGATCGGGTACAGGTACTCGATGTCGCTCGTGCCACTCGAGTAGTGCGACCGCTCTTCCGCCGAGTGCTCGCGGACGCGGAGGTTCCCCCCGCGGAGGCCCAGGTCGCGGTACCACGACAGGCGCTGCTCGACCCAGTACGCGTACCACCGCTCGGCCTCGCCGGGCGGAACGAAGTACTCCATCTCCATCTGCTCGAACTCGCGGACCCGGAAGAGGAAGTTCCCGGGGGTGATCTCGTTGCGGAACGACTTCCCGACCTGGGCGATGCCGAAGGGCGGCTTGCGGCGCGCGAGCTGAGACACGTTCTTGAAGTTGATGAAGATGCCCTGCGCGGTTTCCGGCCGCAGATAGGCGGCCGAGCTGCCGTCCTGGAGCGCGCCCACCTGCGTCTCGAACATGAGGTTGAACTGGCGAGTCTCGGTGAGATCGCAGTCGTCGGTCTGGCCCGGGCGCTTGCTCGGCTTGCGGCCGCAGCTCGCCTGGTCGAGCTGGTCGGCGCGGAAGCGGAGCTTGCAGGTGCGGCAGTCGACGAGCGGATCGGTGAAGCCGGCGACGTGCCCGGACGCCTCCCAGACGGAGGGGTTGAGGATGATCGCGGAGTCGAGCGCGACGATGTCCTCCCGCTCCTGCACCATCGCGCGCAGCCAGAGGCTGCGGATCGCGTTCTTCAGCAGGACGCCGTAGTGCCCGTAGTCGTACGTCGACCCGAGGCCGCCGTAGATCTCGGAGGACGGGAAGACGAAGCCGCGGCGACGGCAGAGGGAGACGATCGCGTCCATCGTCACGGGCTTTGCGGTCTCCGCCACGGGGCTGAGGTTACCGGGGTGGCCACGAGCGGACGACGCCTCGCGAGGTCGCCTCGCGCCCTCCTGCATGGCCTGCAGCGGGACCCGTCAGGAAGTTGCGAGTCCGGTGGCACGCATTTCCTGCCAGTCTCCATCACCCCGCGGGTGGGTGGGGGTTCGGGACGGGAAGAAAACGCAAGTCCCGAGTTAGGCTGGCCGCGCGATGCCGAACCCGCCCGTCGAGCTGCACGTCGTCTCCGACGCCACGGGCGAGACGGCGGCGCGGCTCGTCCAGGCGCTCGAGGCGCAGTTCCCGGACCAGGAGTTCGTCGAGATCCGCCACCCGCGCGTCGAGTCGGAGGACGACCTCCAGCTCGCGGTCAACCGCATGCGCGGGCGCCCCGCCGTCGTCGTCTACACGCTCGTCCAGCCGGAGCTGCGGGAGGCGATGCGCACCCTCTGCCGTCGCGCCCGCCTCCATTACTGCGACCTCCTCGGCCAGCCGATCGAGGCGGTCGCGCGCGTCTCGGGCATGGCCGCGAGGATGACGCCGGGCTCACGGCCACCGCTCAACTCGGCGTACTTCAAGCGGATGGAGGCGATCGAGTTCGCCGTCCGCTACGACGACGGCGTCGCGCACGGGCTCCACGACGCCGACGTCGTCCTCGTCGGCGTCTCCCGCACCTCGAAGACGCCGCTCTCGATCTACCTCGGCTACCTGGGATACAAGGCCGCCAACGTCCCCGTCGTCAAGCGGATCGAGCCCCCGAAACAGCTGTTCGAGATCGACCAGGCCAAGATCGTCGGGCTCACGATCGACCCCAACCGGCTCGTCGAGATCCGCCGCGCCCGCGTCCGCGCGATGGGCGGCGGCGCCCGCAACCGCCAGTACGCCGAGCTCGCGGAGATCTACGAGGAGCTCGAGCAGGCGGAGAAGCTCCATCGCCGTCTCGGCTGCCCCGTGATCGACATCTCCGAGCTGTCGATCGAGGAGACGGCGCACCGCGTCCTCCGGCTGGTCGAGGAGCAGCACGCCGCGCCGGCGACGAAGGCGCGGCGGCGATGAGCTCCGGCGCCCCGCGCAGCTCCGCGCCGAAGCCGCCGATCCCGCTCCGCTACTGGATCCTCTGGTGGGTCATCCTCGTCGCGGCCGATGTCGTCTTCTACGTCCTGCTCACGCCGCTCTGGATGGGTCTCCGGGCCGCCGCGTGGCTCGCCGAGTTCCGGGCGCGCCGCAAACGGCGCTAGCAGCCCTCGACAGCGGGCCGCCGAGCGTATGACAACATCCGCTCGATGCCGCGCTACGTCTACGACTTCGACGAGCCTGCCGACGGCGGGCGGGAGCTTCTCGGCGGCAAGGGAATCGGGCTCGCGGAGATGACGCAGCTCGGCGTCCCCGTCCCCGCCGGCTTCACGATCACGACCGACGCCTGCCGCGCATACATGCAGGGCGGCGGCGAGGTCGAGGGCCTCGACGAGGAGGTCGCCGAGCACATCGCCCGCCTCGAGGAGAAGACCGGCAAGCGGTTCGGCGACAGCTCGGACCCGCTGCTCGTCTCCGTCCGCTCCGGCGCGGCGATCTCGATGCCCGGGATGATGGACACGATCCTGAACCTCGGCCTCTCCGACGACGCGGTCGAAGGACTCGCCCGCACGACCGGCAACCCGCGCTTCGCGCGCGACTCCCACCGCCGCCTGATCCAGATGTACGGAGAGGTCGTGGACGGCATCGACGCGCACCGCTTCGAGCAGGCCCTGACCGACCTGAAGCGCGAGCGCGGCGCCGAACAGGACGTCGACCTCACCGCCGACGACCTGACCGGGCTCGTCGAGACGTTCAAGGACATCTACGAGCACGAGACCGGAAGCGGCTTTCCGCAGGACGCGCGCGAGCAGCTGCGCCGCGCCGTGCTCGCCGTCTTCCGCTCCTGGGAGAACCCGCGCGCACAGGTGTACCGCCGCACCTACGCCATCCCCGACGATCTCGGCACCGCGGTCAACGTCGTCCAGATGGTCTTCGGCAACAAGGGCGACTCGTCGGCGACCGGCGTCTGCTTCACGCGCGACCCGTCGACCGGCGAGCAGGGCGTCTACGGCGAGTACCTCGTCAACGCGCAGGGGGAGGACGTCGTCGCCGGCATCCGCACGCCGCAGCCGCTCGAGGAGATGCGCGGGCGCCTGCCGCACGCCTACGAGCGGCTGCTCGAGACGATAGGGGCGCTCGAGCGCAATTACCGGGACGTACAGGACATCGAGTTCACGGTCGAGGAGGGGCGGCTCTACCTCCTGCAGACGCGCACCGCGAAGCGCACGGCCGCGGCCGCGATCCGAGCAGCGGTCGAGATGGCCGGCGAACGCCTGATCAGCCGCGAGGAGGCGGTGGGGCGAATCGACCCGACGCAGCTCGACCAGCTGCTCCACCCACGCCTCGACCCCGACGCGCGATTCGAGGTCGCGGCGCGCGGCCTCAACGCCTCGCCGGGCGCGGCCTCCGGGAAGATCGTCCTCGACTCCGACACCGCGGCGGAGCACGGCAAGGCCGGCGAGCCCGTGATCCTCGTCCGCTGGGAGACGACGCCCGACGACATCCACGGGCTGATCCAGGCGAAGGGCGTCCTCACGGCCCACGGCGGCATGACCTCGCACGCGGCCGTCGTCGCCCGCGGGATGGGAAAGCCCTGCGTCGCCGGAGTCGAGGGGCTCGAGATCGACGGCGGCACGGTCCGGCTCGGAGGCCACGAGCTGCACGAGGGCGACGTGATCACGATCGACGGCGCCACCGGCCGCGTCATCGTGGGCGAGGTGCCGCTCGTGCCGCCCCAGATCAACGAGGACTTCGAGACGATCCTCGACTGGGCCGACGAGCTGCGCCGGCTCAAGGTGCGCGCCAACGCCGACAACGCCGAGGACGCCGCCAAGGCGCGGGAGTTCGGCGCGCAGGGCATCGGCCTCTGCCGCACCGAGCACATGTTCTTCGGCGAGCAACGACTGCCCGTCGTGCAGGAGATGATCCTGGCCCGCGACGAGGAGGGCCGGCGCGCCGCGCTCGACCGTCTGCTCCCGTTCCAGCAGTCGGACTTCGAGGCGATCTTCGAGGCGATGGCCGGGCTGCCGGTCACGATCCGCCTGCTCGACCCGCCGCTGCACGAGTTCCTGCCGCCGCTCGAGGAGGCGACCGACGGGCGGATGCGGCAGCGGATCCGCGCGCTCTCCGAGTCGAACCCGATGCTCGGGACGCGCGGCTGCCGGCTCGGCATCCAGTGGCCGGAGATCTACGAGATGCAGGTGCGCGCGATCGCACGCGCGGCGCAGACGGTGCAGGAGCGGGGAGGAGAGCCGCCGCTCGTCGAGATCATGCACCCGCTCGTCGGCTTCCGCGAGGAGCTGCGCCGGCTGCGCGAGCTGACCGAGCAGGTGATGGAGGAGGAGGCGCCGGCGCTCGAGTACCTCTGCGGCACGATGATCGAGCTCCCACGCGCCGCGCTCCGAGCCGACGAGATCGCCGAGGTCGCAGACTTCTTCTCCTTCGGCACGAACGACCTCACCCAGACGACGCTCGGCATGTCGCGCGACGACGCCGAGGGGAAGTTCCTGACCTTCTACCTGGAAGACGGCGTGCTCGAGCGCAACCCGTTCGAGGTGCTCGACCAGGCCGGCGTCGGCGACCTGATGCGCATCGGCGTCGAGCGGGGCCGCGAGACGAAGCCCGAGATCAAGCTCGGCATCTGCGGCGAGCACGGAGGCGAGCCTTCCTCCGTCGCGTTCTGCCACCGGATCGGGCTCGACTACGTCTCCTGTTCTCCCTACCGCGTCCCGCTCGCCCGCCTGGCCGCGGCCCAGGCGGTGCTGAAGGAGGCGCGGCGCGGCGAATACGTGCAGGCCGGCGGCTGACGCCCGTCTACGAGATGTAGCCGCGCACGCGCCAGTACGACAGCGCGACGCTGCCGGCGCCGACGAGGACGAGACCGAGGACGCCGCCGAGGCCGAGATGGCCGTAGGCTGC
Organism: Gaiellaceae bacterium; assembly: GCA_039583515.1. Taxonomy (GTDB): domain Bacteria; phylum Actinomycetota; class Thermoleophilia; order Gaiellales; family Gaiellaceae; genus Palsa-739. The sequence goes on along the minus strand of JAVKST010000019.1, from coordinate 618 downwards.
ACGGCCGCGCTCCCGCCAGCCGGCGTAGGCGAGCGTGACGAGGATGCCGCCGACGAGGCCCCCGACATGCCCGCCCCAGGAGATGTTCGGGATCGCGAACGAGATGACGAGGTTGATCACGATCCACGTCATCGCATTGCCGGCGAGCCGCCCCGTCACCTGCCACTCGATGATCAGCATCGCGCCGAGGATCCCGAAGATCGCTCCCGACGCGCCGACGACCGGAATCGTCGCGGCTTGCAGGAGCGCTCCCGCGGAGCCCGCGAGTCCCGAGACGAAGTAGAGGCCGATGTACCGCACCCGGCCCAGGTACTGCTCGACGGGCGTCCCGATCACGTAGAGCGCGAACATGTTGAACGCGATGTGAAGCACGGAAGCGTGGAGGAACATCGCCGTCACGAGGCGCCACCAGCCCCCGTTCGCGACCTCCGGCCCGCGGAGGTACATGTGGTCGAGCAGCGCGCCCCCCGGCGCGTTGAAGCCCGCTCCCTGCGCCGCCGTGACGAGGTAGATCCCGACGTTGATCGCGATCAGGGCGAGCGTCACCGGAGCGCGGCCGCTCGCGAGCGCGACGCCCGGCGCACGGCGCACCGGCCGCGGTCGGATCCGCGTCGCGGC
>JAVKST010000018.1:0-29389 GCA_039583515.1 Gaiellaceae bacterium | reverse complement strand
TTCGACACCCTCGACTTCGGTCCCTGCTACCCCGCAATCACGGCGCCCACCGTGAATTGCCGATCAACCATCTAGCCGCCGGCCTGGCAGACTCCCCGCGATGTACGCCCTCAACTTCTACTCGCCGCTCGTCGCCGACCAGCTGCGGAGCGGGCGGAAGTCCGCGACCATCCGCCTCGGCGACAAGTCGGGGAAGTACAGGAAGGGCATGGTCGTCGCGGTGCTCTGCGGCGTGCGCTTCAGCCCGCGCGAGCACGTCTTCGACGCGGTGATCGACAAGGTCGAGGTGAAGACGCTCGGGGAGCTCTCTCCGCGGGAGATCGAGCACGACAACCCCGAGATCCGCCGCACCGACGAGATGGCGAACTTCCTCGGTCAGCTCTACAACCGGGAAGTGACACCGGACGACGTCGTGACGGTGATCCGCTTCTCGCAGATCATGAACGGCCCCGTGACCGGGTTCCGGGAGGACGAGCTCTTCTAGCGCTCCGCGGCGAGGGAGCGCCGAGGCGGCCGGACACGGCGCGCGCCGCGTCCCGGCCCTCGCGCGAGCTCCTATTGCAGCCAGGCGTACGTGCTGCTGAACCATCCCGCCGCGTTCGACACGCGCACCGTGAACGTGTGCCTGCCGGGCGCGAGGTAGTAGTACGTGGTCGGCGACGCGCACGAGACCGGGGGCGCGGCGTCGAGCGAGCACGTCGTGCTCGTGACGGTGCCGGTCGTCGTCCACGCGAACCGCGAATACCAGGCGTGTGGCACCGGGAAGGAGGTGAGCCGGACCGTGGGCGCGCTCGTCGAGGACGAACCGATCGTCCACGAGTAGGTCGCGCTGGCCGAGCCGGCGCCGTTCGCCGCGGTCACGACGAAGCGGTGCGAGCCGACGGCGAGGCCGGAGTACGACCGCGGGGACGAGCAGGCGACTGCGGCGCCGCCGTCGAGGGAGCACGTGACGCTCGTCGGCGACCCGGTCGTCGTCCAGCCGAACCACGCGGAAGTGGAAGTCGTCGACGTCGCGGGCGCCGACGTCAGCGAGACCGTCGGCGCCGAGGCACTCGGCGGCGGCGACGTGGAGCCCGAGTCGAGCACGGAGCCGAAGTCCTGCGTCCAGTACCAGAGGCCGCTCGCGCTGCGGACGGCACCGACACCGATCGCCCGGAACGACGGGTTCTCGATGTTCGCCTTGTGCCCCGACGAGTTGAGCCACGCGTTCATGACGTCCTGCGGCGTCTGGTAGCCGTACGCGATGTTCTCGCCCCAGGCGACGTTGGTTATGGGATAGCCGCAGGCCGTGAGGCGATCCGAGACCGTCCGCGCCACGGGCGGCGCCGGGTCGTCGTGCTGCATGTACCGGTAGTACGCCATGTGCGCGGACTTCCACCGTGCGGAGGCGGTGAGCGTCGCCGAGACGCCTAGCGCGGGAAGGCCCATCGCCTGACGATGCTGGTTCACGAGAGTCACGACCTGGGCCGCGAACGTCGTGTCGGGCGTTCCCCACGCCGCGTCGGGCGTGCAATTGCCGATGACAGCGGCGGCCGGGCTCGGCGCGACGAGCGCGGCCGAGGCGGCAAACGCGGCGAAAAGCAGCCAGAGCGCGTGCGGGACGAAGCGTCCTGTTCCGTGGTGCACGTTGATACCCCCATATCGGCGCAGGACCGACGGGTCCCAACGCGTTTCTCTCCTCATATCCAGTGTTACAAGGAAGCGGCGGACCCGCTACCTGCGGCGGATCTTGGCGCCGAAGAGCTCGTCGGGCCGCACCGGCGCTCCGCACGCCTCGCAGTCGACGACGGCGATCGAGGAGAACGGCGAGCCGCAGGACTTGCAGCGCCGCAGCAGCTCGCCGCCGCACTGCGGGCAGTTGTCCGGCATGTCCGCCTCGAACTGCTCGAACCACCGGCGCGCGGCGCCGCAACCGGCGCAGAACGCAGCCCAGTCGCCGAGGACCTTCCGGCGTTCCTCCCGCAGCCAGTCTGCCGCCCTCGCCATAGGCTCATGGTATGCCCGAGCCGTTCCCGAAGATCGAGCTGCACGTCCACCTGGAGGGAACGGTGCGGCCGGCGACGCTGCGGCAGATCGCGCGGCGAAACGGCTACCCGCTCCCGGACGACCTCGGGTCGCTCTACCGCTTCCGCGACTTCCGGCACTTCATCTCCGTCTTCGAGCTGGTCGCGGGAGCGCTCCGGCACCACGACGACTTCCACCAGGTCGTCGTGGAGTACGCGGCGGAGGCGGCCTCGCACGGCGCCGTCTACCTCGAGGGCATCTTCGTCCCGGGACTGTGGCGGGGGCTGGATCAAGACGAGGTGTTCTCGGGCTACTGCGACGGAGCGCAGGAGGCACGGGAGCTGCACGGCGTCGAGGTGCGGCTCACGCCCGACATCCCCCGGGAATACTCGCCGGAGCAGGCGGAGACGGTCGCGCGCTACGCCGTCGCGTACCGCGAGCGCGGCGTCGTCGGGGTCGGGCTCGGCGGCTTCGGCGCGGGACCGCCGAACGAGCCCTATGTCCCCGCCTTCGACCTCGCGCGCGACGGCGGGGTCGGATCGGTGCCGCACGCCGGCGAGTTCCTCGGCCCCGAGTCGGTGCGCGGCGCGCTCGAGGAGCTGCACGCCGACCGGATCCGGCACGGGATCCGCTCGGTGGAGGATCCCGGCCTCGTCGCCGAGCTTGCGGGCCGCGGCACGGTCCTCGACGTCTGCCCCATCTCGAACGTCTACCTCGGCGCCGTGCCGTCGCTCGAGGAGCATCCGTTGCCGCAGCTGGTCGCCGCCGGCGTCCGCTGCTCGATCTCGACCGACGACCCCGCGATGTTCGACACGGACCTCACGCGGGACTACGAGGCGGCGGCGTCCCTCGGCGTGGAACGGCGCACGGCGTACGAGGCGGGAGTCCACGGAGCGCTTTGCGACGACGGGACGCGCGCCCGCCTCCGCGCGTCCGGCGAGTCCTTCGACTGGGACGACAGGGCCAGGCGTTAGATTTCGGGCATGGCCATCGCTAGAGAGGCGGAGCCGGTCGGCTCCCTCCACGAGGTGCGCGAGGCGGGGCTCGACCGCGAGGACCTGCTCGGCGTCTACCGCAACATGCTCACCACCCGCGGCGTCGAGGAGCGCGGGCACATCCTCTACCGCCAGGGGAAGATCCCCGGCTCGTTCTACACCGGACGCGGGAACGAGGCCGCCTCGGTCGGCGTTGCGACCGCGATGGGGCCCGAGGACGTCGGGACGCCGCTGCACCGCGACATGGGCGTCCACATCGTGCGCGGCGTCGAGCCGTGGCGGATCTTCGCCCAGTACATGGGGCGGCAGGACGGACCGACCCACGGACGCGACGGCAACGTGCACATGGCCGACGCGCAGCTCGGGTTGATCGCGATGGTCAGCCACCTGCCCGCGATGCTGCCGGTCGCGACCGGCTGCGCGCTCGCCTTCCGCATCCGCGAGGAGCCGCGCGTCGCCGTCGGCTGGTTCGGCGAGGGCGCGTCCGCCCGTGGCGACACCCACGAGTCGATGACGCTCGCCGGCACGCGCAAGCTTCCCATCGTCTTCGTCTGCGACAACAACCAGTGGGCCTACTCGACGCCGACGCATCTCGAGTACGCGAGCGAGCACGTCGCGGATCGGGCGCAGGCGTACGGGTTCGACGGCGTCGTCGTGGACGGCACCGACGTGCTCGCCGTCTACCGTGAGACGAGCCGCGCGATCGAGAAGGCGCGCACCGGCGGCGGGCCGACGCTGATCGAGTGCCTGACCCTGCGGATGGAGGGTCACGCCGTGCACGACGACGCGTTCTACGTGCCGAAGGAGCTGTTCGAGCGCTGGGCCGCGTCCGACCCGATCGAGCGCTTCCGCACCTGGCTGCGCGAGAACGCGGAGCTGTCGGACGAGGAGGAGGACGAGATCGCGAGCGGCGTCAAGCGGCTGCTCGCCTCCGCGCTCGAGCGGGCCGAGGAGTCGCCGCTCCCGGATCCGGCGGACCTCACCTCCGGCGTCTACGCCTCGCCCGAGGACCTCGATACTCCCCACCACAAGTGAGAGCGGTGCGATGGCGGAGATGACGTACCTGCAGGCGATCTCGGACGCGCTTCGCGGCGAGATGCGCCGCGACAAGCGGGTGTTCCTGATCGGCGAGGACGTCGGCGTCTACGGCGGCGCGTTCAAGGTCTCGCTGGGCTTCCAGGAGGAGTTCGGGCCCTGGCGCGTGATCGACGCGCCGCTCGCGGAGACGGCGATCGTCGGCGGCTGCACCGGCGCGGCGATGATGGGCATGCGTCCCGTCGCGGAGATGCAGTTCGCGGACTTCATCTCGTGCGCGTGGGACCAACTCGTCACCGTCGCCGCCAAGCAGCGCTGGCGCGCCGGCACCCCGGTGCCGATCGTCGTGCGGCTCCCGTCGGGCGGCGGCTTCTCGGGTGGGCCGTTCCATTCACAGAACCCGGAGTCGTCGTTCGCGCACATCCCCGGCCTCAAGTGCGTCTGCCCGGCGACGCCGGAGGATGCGAAGGGCCTTCTCATCAGCGCGATCGAGGACCCGAACCCGGTCCTCTACTTCGAGCACAAGCATCTCTACCGGCGGATCAAGGCGGAGGTGCCGGAGGAGCGGTACACGACGCCGCTGGGCAAGGCGCGGATCCACCGCGAGGGTGACGACCTGTCCGTGATCACGTGGGGCGCCATGGTGCACACGGCCGGGGAGGCGGCGGAGCAGCTCGACGCCGAGGGAGTCTCGGTCGAGATCGTCGACCTGCGCACGGTGATGCCGTGGGACAAGCAGGCCGTGCTCGAGTCGGCGCGGAAGACGTCGAAGGTGCTCGTCCTGCACGAGGACACCCGCACCGGCGGCTTCGGCGCGGAGATCGCGGCGACGATCGCGGAGGAGGCGTTCGAGGAGCTCGACGGCCCGGTGAAGCGGATGGCGGCGCCGGACGCGCCGGTGCCGTTCTCCCCGCCGCTCGAGAAGGCGTTCATCCCGCAGGTCGAGGACGTCGTGGCAGGTCTGCGCGAGCTGGCCGAGTACTAGAGAGGAGTCGCATGGCTACCGAGACCGCAGTCGACGTCGTGATGCCGCAGATGGGAGTGTCCGTCTCCGAGGGCACGATCACGCGCTGGCTGAAGCACGAAGGCGAGCAGGTCGAGGCGGATGAGCCGCTGCTCGAGATCTCGACGGACAAGGTCGACACCGAGGTGCCGAGCCCGGCCTCCGGGACGCTGACGCAGATCCTCGTCCAGGAGGGCGAGACGGTCGCCGTCGGCACGAAGCTGGGGCAGATCGGCGGCGGCGGCCCGGCTGCGGAGCCCGAGCCCGAGCCTGCGCCCGAGCCTGCGCCGGAACCCGCCACCGCGCAGGCGGCGGCCGAGGCGAACGCGGCCTCGTCGGCCGAGACCCCCGCTCCCGCCGCACCGGAGCGCGAGCCGCAGGCGGCGCCGGAGCCGGCGCCGGCGTCCGCGGGCAACGGGAAGGCGTTCGTCTCCCCCGTCGTCGCGCGTATCGCCTCGGAGCACGGCGTCGACCCGAGCGCGGTGGAAGGCACCGGCAGGGGCGGCCGCGTCACGAAGAAGGACATCCTTGCCTTCGTCGAGGGCGGCGGCGCTCACCAGCAGCAGCAGCAGCAGCAGCAGCAGCCCGCAGAGCCGCAGCGGCCGGAGCCGGAGCAGCAGGCGCCGCCGGAGCAGCAGGCGCCGCAACAGCCGGGGCCGGCACAGCCGCAGCCACAAGCGGCACCCGCTCCGTCGGCCCCTCCCGCGGCGCAGCCCGCACCCCCGCAGCCGACTGGCGCGCAACCGGTCGCCGCCGGCGAGACGCTGCCCGGCGAGACGGTCGAGCCGATGAAGGCGATGCGCCGGGGGATCGCGGAGCACATGCGCCGCTCGCTCGACACGGCCGCGCACGTCACGAGTGCGATCGAGGTCGACTTCTCGCGCGTCGTCGCCGTCCGCGACCGGCTGAAGAAGGAGTACCAGGCTGCGTACGGCGTCAACCCGACCTACCTCGCGTTCGTCGCGAAGGTGTCCGTCGAGACGCTGCGCGAGTACCCGTACGTGAACGCCGAGATCCGCGGCGACTCGATCGTCACCCGCAACTTCGTCAATCTCGGCATCGCCGTGGAGCTGGCGGAGGGGAAGGGCCTGATCGTCCCGGTCATCCGCAACGCCGAGACGATGAACCTGCTCGGCCTGGCCAAGGCGATCGCCGAGCTCGCAGCGAAGGCTCGCAACAAGCAGCTCGTCCCCGACGACGTCCAGGGCGGCACGTTCACGATCACGAACCCCGGCGGCTACGGCACCTTCCACGGGACGCCGGTGATCAGCCAGCCGCAGTCGGCGATCCTCGGCACGTACACGCTCGTCAAGCGGCCGTGGGTGGTCGAGGACTCGCTCGGCAAGGACGTCATCGCCATCCGGCCGCTGATGAACGTCACGCTTACGTACGACCACCGGCTCGTCGACGGCGCGTATGCCGGCCGCTTCCTCCGCGACCTGCGCGAGCGGCTCGAGGGCTGGGAGGGCGACGAGGGCTAGCGGCGCACCGCGCCGGGAGCGAGCCTGACCCCGTGTCGACCGGCGGCTACCTGCTCCAGCTCGGCGAGGTTCCCTACCGCGAGGCCTGGGAGTTGCAGCGGTCGCTCGCGGCCGCCGTCTCCCAGGGCGCCATCCCCGACACGATCGTCCTGCTCGAGCATCCGCCCGTCGTCACGCTCGGTCGCCGCACCGACGAGGCTGCGGAGCTCCATGTGCCGGACGGGGCGGAGGTCGAGGTGGTCGAGACCGACCGCGGCGGCAAGTCCACCTACCACGCGCCGGGGCAGCTCGTCTGCTATCCGATCCTCGACCTGAAACGGCACGGGCGCGACGTGAAGCAGTACGTGCGCGACCTGGAAGAGGCCGTGATCCGGACGCTCGCGCCGCTCGGGGTCGACGGGACGCGCCTCGAGGGGCTGACCGGTGTCTGGCTGCAGAGGCCGCCGCGCAAGATCGCCTCGATCGGCGTCCACGTCTCGCGCTGGATCACGACGCACGGGTACGCGCTCAACGTCGACCTCGATCCCGCGCCGTTCACCGACTGGATCACGGCGTGCGGCCTCGAGGACGCCATGTTCACGACGGTCGCGCGCGAGCTCGAGCGGCCGGTGAGGGTCGACGAGGTACGGCCGCACGCGGTCACGGCGCTCGCGGACGTCTTTGGGCTCGAGCTCGAGGAGCTGCCCGCGGAGGACGGCGCCGGCCTCTGGCCGCAGCCCGTCCACGCTCAGCTAGCCGGGTAGCCAGCCCTCCTCGTACCGGCTGAAGCGGTCGGCGGGAAAGCGCGAGTACGCCACGCGCGAGTCGGTCGTCTCCTCCTCCGCGCACGCGCCGTGGCGGGACGCCGCCTCGTCGACCGTGTAGGCGCCCCAGTTCTCCTCCTCGCCGCGCAGCCCGACCGACAGCAGCACCGAGGGCCCGTCTCCCGCTCCGACGATGACGTGATTCGTGCCGGGCGGGCAAGTGGAAGAAGTCCCACGGCCGCAGCCGCCGTTCCTCGCCCTCGACGATCAGGAGCGGCTCGCCGGCGAGAACGAGGAAGCCCTCCTGGTCGTGCTCGTAGTGGTACATCGCCATGGGCTCGCCCGGCTCGAGGACGCTGACGTTGAAGCCGACTCGCCACATCTCGGCCTCGCCCTCGAAGAACGTCTGCCTCCCGCCCTGGCCGTTGTACCGCCAGCGAGCGTCCTTGGCGTTGAGGACGAACCACCCCTCGCCGGCGGGGATCCGGCCGTGCTCCGTGTCCCGGAGCGGCGCCTCGGGCACCTGCGTCACGGCAGCCACTCCTCGCGGAACTCGGCGGGCTGCCGACCCGGGAAGCGGGCGTAGGCGACCTTCGGATCCGTCGTCTCCTCCTCGGTCGACGCGTCGTGCTTCGCCGCAGCCTCGGAGTACGGATAGCCGCCCCAGTTCTCGCCGACGGATTCGATCCGCGCCCCGAGCGCGAGGATCGCCGACGGCCCGAAGCCCGCGCCGACGATCGTGTGCGGGACGTTCGGCGGGCAATGGACGTAATCCCATTGCCGGAGCGGCTCTTCCTCCTCCTCGACGATGAGGAGCGCCTCGCCCGAGAGGACGAGGAACCCCTCCTGGTTGGCCTCCCAGTGGTACATGGACATCTGCTGGCCCGGCTCGAGCACGAAGAGGTTGACGCCGATCTGGGCCTCGTCGTCGCCGACGAGGTCGGTCACGAAGCCGCGCGGCCCGCGATCCCACCACCTCGTCTCGCGGACGTTGCGAACGACCCAGCTCACGGCGAGGCTATGCCCGCAAACCGTCCAGCACTACCGCGAGGTGCCGCCGCCAGTGCCCCTCGGGCGCGGACGTGAGCGCGGCGCGCACGAGGAGCCGTACGTCCTCCGGCTTCACGTCGGCCCGCACGGCGCCCGCGCGCTGCGCGCGCACGACGATCCGCGCGGTGAGCTTCTCCAGCTCGGCCGCGCCGGGCTTGTCGCCGCAATGGACGACGCAGCGGTGCAGGCCGGGTGTCCGCATGTTCAGCTCGGCGACGCGGCGGGCGAAGTCGAAGAACGCCGCGCCTGGATCGTCGGAGGCGAGCGCCTCTTCCGCCAGCGCCTGGAGCTGCCCCACGTGCCGTTCGATCACCGCGAACATCAGGTCGTCCTTCGTCGGAAAGCGCCGGAAGACGGTGCCGTGGCCGACCCCGGCGAGCTGCGCGATCTCGTCGACGCTCGCGTCGGGGCCCGCCGCGCCGAAGACCTGGGCGGCAGCGTCGAGCACCCGCTCGAGATTGCGTCGCGCGTCGGCGCGCAGCTCCGTCATCAGACGTTGACCATGGCAGGCTCGGCCTCGGCGGCCGTCGCCTGGATCTGCGCGACATGGTGCTTGCGCAGCAGGGCGAGCATCACGACGAGCCCGCCGGCGACGAAGCAGGCCGCGCCCGCGAAGCCGTAGTGGCCCCCGTGCACGATCGCCGCCGGACTGAAGCTGCCGTGCTCCTTGCCGGCCGCGATCGTCGTGAGGATCGCGAGGCCGAGTGCGCCGCCGACCTGCTGGGAGGTGTTGAAGAGCCCGGAGGCGAGGCCCTGGTCCTCGTCTTTCAGGCCGGTGGTGGCCATCAGCGTCAGCGGCATGAAGATCGCGCCCATTCCGAGCGCACCCACGATCATCCCCGGCAGCACGTCGGTCGCGTACGAGCCGCCCAGCGGCATCCGGGCGAAGAGCAGCATCCCGGCGATCGACAGCAGCATCCCGACGACGGCGATCGGCCGCACGCCGATTCGCGGCGCCAGGTTCGACGCGAGGCCCGCGGAAACCATGATCCCAGCCGTGAAGGGCAGGAAGGACAGGCCGGCCTCGAGCGGCTGGAAGCCGAGCACCTCCTGGATGTACAGCGTGTTGAAGTAGAACATCGCGAACATCCCGGAGAACGCCAGGAACATCGCGAGGTTCGCAGTGAGGAGCGAGCGGACGCGGAAGATCGAGAGGCGGACGAGCGGCTCCGTCGAGCGGAGCTCGATCAGCACGAACGCGCCCAGGAGGACGGCAGCGGCGAGGAAGGAGCCGATCGTCGTCACCGAACCCCAGCCGTGGGTCTGGCCCGTGACGAGGCCGTAGACGAGCACCATCAGGCCTCCGGTCACCGTCACCGCGCCGCCGAGGTCGTAGCCCCGGTGCGCGTGCTCGTCCTTCGACTCCGGCACGAGGCGCAGCGCCGCGAGGAAGGCGACGATGCCCACCGGCACGTTGACGAAGAAGATCCAGCGCCACGAGAAGGACTGGGTGAGCCACCCGCCGAGCACGAGGCCGAACGCGGAGCCGCCGATCGCGATCGCTGCCCAGACGCCGAGCGCCCGCGCGCGCTCCTTCCCCTCCGCGAAGGTCGTCGAGACGATCGAGAGCGCGGCCGGAGAGATCAGCGCCGCGCCGAGACCCTGAAGGGCGCGGAAGCCGATCAGCATCCCGGAGCTGCCGGCGAGCCCGTTCAGGAGCGAGGCGGCCGTGAAGATCACGAGCCCGATCAGGAAAAGCCGCTTCCGCCCCAGGAGGTCGCCCGCGCGCCCGCCGAGCAGCAGGAACCCCGCGAACACGAGCGTGTACGCGTTGATGATCCACTGCAGGCTCGCGTTCGTGAACCCGAGCGCGATCTTGATGTGCGGGAGGGCGACGTTCACGATCGTCGCGTCGAGGACGACCATGAACTGCGCGAGGCAGATGATGACGAGGACGATCCAGGGGTTCGTCGAGTGGCGCGACATCGGGCTCCTTCTCGTAAGCGGACTCATCAGTCCGCTTCAGGCTAGCAGCAGCGGCGGGAGTTACGCGACATAGACTGGAACGCAGGCATGGAGTCATCGCTTCCCGTCGCCGACCGCCCCCGCCGCCCCGAGTGGATGAAGGTGCGCGCGCCGTCGAGGGACGGCTCCTACTTCGACGTGCAGAAGCTCGTTCACGGGCTCTCGCTCCACACGATCTGCGAGGAGGCGCGCTGCCCGAACATCTCCGAGTGCTGGGGTCGCGGGACGGCGACCTTCCAGATCCTCGGCGACACGTGCACCCGGGCCTGCCGCTACTGCTACGTCCATTCGGGGAAGCCGGAGTCGCCTCCCGACCCGCTCGAGCCGCTGCGCCTCGCGCAGGCCGCGGCGCAGATGCAGCTCGAGCACGTCGTCGTCACCTCCGTCGATCGCGACGACGTCCCCGACCGCGGCGCCGCACACTACGCGGCCACGATCCGCGCGCTCAAGGCGAAGCTGCCCGAGGCGTCGGTCGAGGTGCTGACGCCCGACTTCCTCGACGTCGAGGAGGAGGCGCTGCGGACGGTGGTCGCGGCGCGGCCGGAGGTCTTCAACCACAACATCGAGACGGTCCGCCGCCTACACGCGCGGATGCGGGGCGCGAAGGCGAGCTACGACGGAGCGCTGTGGCTGCTGCGGCGGGCGAAGGAGCTGGCGGATTACCCGGTGCTGACGAAGTCGGGGATCATCGTCGGCCTCGGCGAGACGAACGACGAGGTCGTCGAGACGCTGCGCGACCTGCGCGCAAACTGCGTCGACGTCGTGACCATCGGCCAGTACCTCCAGCCGAGCGCGAAGCACGCGACGATCGACCGCTGGGTCCACCCGGACGAGTTCCGCTGGTTCCGCGAGCAGGGCGAGGCGCTCGGCTTCGGATCGGTCTTCTCCGGCCCGCTCGTCCGCAGCTCCTATCGCGCGGACGAGCAGAAGCACTCGGCGCTGGAGCCGACGCAGGCGCGCTAGGGTCGCCCCGTGCACAGGACGACGGCAGCCGCGGTCGCCGTGGTTGGAGCTCTTGCCGCTCCGGTAGCCGTCGCCGCGCCCTCGAATCCGGCCGGCGCCGAGCCGATGTCGGGAGTGGTCGCGTCGGTTTCTCCGAGCCGCGCCGGCGCCCATCGAGTCACGCTAAGGCTCGCGCTCCGTACATATGTGCAGTGCGGGCGGCTGCGCGGCGGCTCGCTCGTCGTCACGCTGCCGGCCGCGATGGGAGCCCCTGCGGCGATCGGCCGCACGGCAGTGACGGTCTCCAACGGTCACCCGGCCTCGGTGGTCGTGTCGCATCACCGCGTGACGCTCGCCCTGGAGCCGCCGCGGGGGATCGTCTGCGACTCGATGGGTCCCGGAGCGGTGACGATCGACTTCGCGCCCGCGGCCGGCCTCTCGAATCCGCGCGCCGCCGGACGCTACCGCGTCACGGTGGCGCGGAAGGCCGAGACGGCTTCGGGCGTCTTCGCCGTCCGCTGACGGCTGCGAGTGCTCCGTCCGCGTTCCTACCGGGGTCGCGGAGCGCCGGCGGCTGCGAAGTCTGCGGCCAGCCGGGCGAAGTCGGGCGTGCCGAGGCCCGTGGCCGGGTTGTAGAGCGTGCCCGGCGTGCCGGAGTAGTAGAGGTTGTCGTTCGACGTGCCCGGGGTGTCGAGCGGCGCGAACGGCGAGTTCCGCTGCGTCGCGAACCGGTAGATCGAGGGGTTCCAGAACCCGACGCGGCGTCCGAGCAGCGAGTCGATCGCCGCCGTGGCGCCGTTCAGCTGCGGTGCGACGAAGCTCGTCCCGCCGTACTGCAGGTAGGACGGCGGCGGCGGGGACTGGCAAGGGTCGCTCGGGTCGAGCTCGCACGAGTCGCCGAACGTATAGAGCAGCTGGTAGCCGGTTTCCGGGTCGGCGTCCGTCGAGACGTCCGGCACTGCCCGCCCGTTGCCGTGGCCGTGCGTCGTCGGCGGGTTCGAGTCGAAGGTCCAGCCCGTCGACAGCGTCAGTCCATTCGCCTGGACGGCGTCGATCGGAGTCAGGTACTGGACGGCACTGAAGGTGTTCGTACCCGGCACACCGCTCTGGTAGGAGGGCATCGGCTCCATGCTGCTGTAGCCGCCGCCGCCGCCCGCCGCGTTTGCCGGGTCGGCCGCGACGTCGCCCAGCGGAACGCCCTCGGCCTGGGCGATCACCGGCCAGAGGTAGTCCCAGCCCCAGGCGCGCTCGGCGGGGATGGTGACGCTCCCCGGGAGCGAGTGGAACGTGATCGTCCCCGGCAGCGTCGTCCCGCCGCCGGCCGTGATCCACGGGCTCGCGGCAGGGTTGTCGACGGCGAGGTCGGTCGAGCCGAGCTCGTCCGAGTCGTCGTACGCGCCGGCGTCGCCGGCCGCGTCGAAGCCGCTCTGTCCCTGAGCGGCCAGCTCGAGGAACGCCTCGTCGAAGGCCCGGGCGTAGTTCGGATCCTCCTGGCCGCCGTTCGCGAAGAACTTGATGACCGTCTCCGACTCGCCCCAGCTCGTGGAGAGGGTGTCGGCGGTGTTGTCGCTCGCGGCCTGGAAGAAGGCGTCCGCGAAACCCGCGTCGGTGTTCGAGGCCTGGTAGACGACGATGCTCGCGTCAGGCGCAAGCGCGCCCGACTGCTCGACGTCGAGCGTCGACTCGCCCGAGCCCGAGAGCTCGTTCACCGGCCCCGAGCCGCCGTCGACGTTGTCGAGCGTGACGCGGCTCGCGGAAGCCTGCGACCCGCTGAGGCCGATCTCCTTCCAGAACTGGCCGGCGACGTTCGGGTCGAGGCTCGCGAGCGTGACGATCCCGATCGTCCGGCCGTGGCCGGTGCCGCCCTGCGCGTACACAGGGGTCAGGTCGTAGCGGTTCGCGAAGTCGGCCGGAACCAGGTGGGTGTTCGGCAGGTCGTTCGGCTGAGCCTGCTCGGGCACTCCGATCATGTTGCTCTGCATCGTCGGGTAGTTCGAGAGGCCGAGCACCGCGAGCACGGAGCGTGCGAGGTCACGAGGCAGGAGGGGAGCCTGCTTCGTCCCGTGGGCGACGCCTCCGGGCCGGCCGGGGCGCCCGTCGTGTCCGGGAAGCGGCGGGACGCGGTACTGCTGCTGCTGGACGCTCAATGCCGCATCGAACTCGCCGGCCGTACCCGACGCCTGCACGTCGAGGCCGTCGGCCATCGCGTGCGAGCTGATCCCGTAACGGGCGAGGTAGTGCTCGAGCGCGGCGACGTTGGCCGGGGACTGCCCGTACTGCCGCGCGAACTGGGCAACCGTGAGGTAGCCCTGCGGCATCCCCGACGAGACCTGTGCCTCGAGCGCGCCGAGGTTATTCGCCTGGAGGACGAACGCAACCGTTTCCTGGGTGTCGGCCGGCGTGTCGCCGAACGCGGCGCTCGGGAGCACCGCCGCTCCGATTCCCTGCGAGATCGGAAGCTTCCCGCCCGCGCGGGCGGCTCCGCCGCCGCTGAGCGCCACGAGAGCTGCCGCAGCCACGATCGCGCCGAGCCCGATTGCACGCCTCGGCGTGCGGAGGTTCTGCTTCATACCCTCCCTCTCCTCAGTGACCCGAGCGCGGCCGCCCGCGCTCCCGCAAGTAGACGAATCGTGGCGCACGTTCGGGAAATGCGGATCCCCGAAACGAGGGAATCGTGTGATCCCTCCTGACGAGGAAGGGCCGCCCGAGGCGGCCCTTCCAGCAGCCTGCCGGCAGGCCGGCGCCCGCCTCAGCGAATCCCGGTGTCCAGCCTGAAGTCGAGGCGCGTCCAGCCGCCGGCTCGAACGATCGCGGCCCTGCGCCCGCCGCGAAACGCGCCGAGGACCCGGATCACGTAGCGGCCGGGGGACAGCCGGAGCCGGTAGCCGCCCCTGCGGCCGGTGGTGGTGTGCACGACGACGGTGCTCCCGCGCAGCGCCTCCACCCTCACGCCCGCCGCAACGGCGCCGCACGGATGCCCGGCGACGCAGACCGGGCTCGTCGGGCTCTTCGTCACGGTGCCGTAGAGCCCGGTGCCGGGCTGCCGCGCCGACGCAGGAGCGAGCCAGAAGAGGCTCGAGGCGATGAGCGTCACCACGGCTCCCACTGTGCGGCAATGGTGCCACACGAGCTGCGATGTGGAATCGGGCTAGGGAGTGACCGCCGCGATCCGCGTGCTCCAGTTGGCAAGCAGGCTGCGCGTGCCGCCGCACGTCGGGTCCGCCGTCGTCTCCTGCTGACCCCGCGGCCGCCGTAGTACGCGTGCGCGCCCCACTCCCCGAACGGGTGCGGACCGCTCTTCTGGCTGGCCGGGACGGGCTGGCCGTAGGGCTCGCTCGGGAGGACGACGTTCTGCAGCTGCACGTTCGGCATCCCGGTCAGCGAGGAGGTGTTCGTGAGCGCCCAGACGGCGATCCGGTTGTCGAGGGAGGCGTTGAAGTCGAGTGCCGACAGGAGGTACTCCGTGCCGCCGCTCGACGTGTCGTAGTCCGCCGTGGACGGCGAGGTCGCCGGCTGAAGCGAGTACGCCGGCCCTTAGAAGCCGTTCGCGTCGGCACCCATCAGCGGCTGGTCGCCGAAGCAGGGGCAACCAAGATGGCTCGGAAGCGGGCGCGCCGCAACGCTGCTGCCGCCGCTGTCCTTCGTCGCGGGGCCCCCGTTGTTCGTCGTGTCGATCGAGTAGAACCACCAGTTCGCCGGATCGACGCTCGGCGTCGAGCTCCTGCTGACGGCGATCAGCTCCGACGAGCCGCCGTCGGACGCGCCGCTTCAGCCGTGCGGTCTGGCCATCGCGCGGTAGTCCAGGGCCTCGTCGAGCACGGAGTCCTCGATGCCCTTCTCCCGCGCCACCTCACGCAGCGAGCGGCCGGAAGCTGCCGCCTCCTTGACGATCTCCGTCGCGCTGTCGTAGCCGATGTACGGGTTGAGCGCCGTCGCCGCCGAGAGCGTCAGCTCGGCATAGCGCTCGCAGTTCTCGCGGTTCGCCTCGATCCCGTCGACGCACTTCTCCGCGAAGAGCCGGCACGCGCTGGCGAGCAGCTTGACCGAGTCGAGGATGTTGCGGGCGAGCAGCGGCACGAAGACGTTGAGCTCGAAGTGCCCCTGCATCCCGCCGATCGCGATCGCGGCGTCGTTGCCGATCACCTGCGCCGCGACCTGCGTCACCACCTCGGTCATGACCGGGTTCACCTTCCCCGGCATGATCGAGCTGCCCTTCTGCAGCTCCGGCAGTGCGATCTCGGCCAGCCCGGCACGGGGACCGGAGCCGAGGAAGCGGATGTCGTTCGCGACTTTCGTCAGGGAGACGGCGACCGTCTTCAGCGCGCCGCTCGCCTCGACGATGCCGTCGCGCGCGGCCTGCGCCTCGAACGGGTCGGCGGGCGCCGAGACCTCGAGGCCGGTCTCCTTCGACAGCAGCTCGCGCACGCGCGCCGCGAACTGGGGGTGCGTGTTCAGGCCGGTGCCGGTGGCCGTGCCGCCGAGCGGGATCTGCCCCAGCCGCGGCAGCGCGTCGCGCACGCGGGCGCCGCCCTGCCTCACCTGAGCCGCGTAGCCGGCGAACTCCTGGCCGAGCGTCACGGGCACGGCGTCCATCCAGTGCGTCCGCCCGGACTTGACGACGTCGTCGAACTCCCGCGCCTTCGCCTCGAGCGAGGCCGCGAGCTGATCCATGGCCGGTAGCAGCTCGTTGACGATCTCGTCGAGCGCGGCGAGATGGACGGCGGACGGGAACACGTCGTTCGACGACTGGCCCATGTTCACGTCGTCGTTCGGATGGACGTCCTCGCCGGCGAGGGTGGCGAGCACCTCGTTCGCGTTCATGTTCGACGAGGTTCCCGAGCCGGTCTGGAAGACGTCGATCGGGAACTGGTCGTCGAGCTCCCCCGCGACGATGCGCTCGGCGGCGGCGGCGATCCGCTCCGCCTTGTCCGCGTCGAGCAGCCCGAGCTCGGCGTTGACGCGCGCCGCGGCGCCCTTGATCCGGCCGAGCCAGCGGGCGACCGGCGCGGGGATCGGCTCGCCGGAGACCGGGAAGTTGGCGACTGCCTTCGCGGTCTCGCCGCCCCAGAGCTCGCGCCGTTCCTTCGCCTGCGCCATCGAGGCGAGTCTAGGCAAGCCGGCTCGGCCGCCGCGGCGGTCGCGCGAGAGCTAGGCGACGGAGGAGAGGCGCCGCTCGCCGACCGGGTGGTCGCGCAGGTCGCGCCGCTCCGCCTCGGTCAGCTCGAGCATGGGAGCCCAGCCGAGGTAGCCGCAGCTCGGGCACTCCGGCTCGTAGAGATGCTTGAAGACGTCGCGGCGCGCGATGCGCGTGGTGCCGCAGCGAAGACATTCGACGCCGAGAGACTCCATCTGCGGGTGCATCGGCGCGCCGGCGCCCGCCGCTCTCCCTCGTTCGGGGGACTACACCGAGGGCGCCGAGGCGGCCTCGGCGGCCGCGAGAAGCTCGTCCCACGAGCAGAGCTTCACGCGCGGGCGGCCCAGTTTCTCGCCGATGCTCCGCTCGAGCTCGTCGATCGCCGCCCATCCTGCGTCCACGACGACGCGGACACCTCGTTCGGCGAGGAGGTCGTCGAGCATGGCCGCGGTCGCATCCGGCTTCGGCTCCAGCCGCCCCTCCGCCGCGTCCTCGAGCAGGAGGTCGACGGTCTCCGTGGCGTCCTTCTTGTTCGTGCCGATCACGCCGGACGGGCCTCGCTTGATCCAGCCCGCGCAGTAGACGCCGGGGAGCGGATTCCCGTCGGGCCCGAGGACGCGCCCGCGGACGTTCGGGATCGTGCCGCTGCGCTCGTCGAAGGGGACCGCCGCGAGCGCGACGCCGCGATAGCCGACGCTGCGGAAGACGAGCTCGCACTCGAGCGTCTCCCTCTCGTCCGTCGCGACGGCGCCCTCGTGGTCGTCGAGCTCGTTGCGGACGAGCTCGACCGCAGCGACCCGCTCCTCGCCGAGGATCGCGACCGGCGAGCGGAAGAAGCGCAGGACTATTCGCTTCGGCTTTCCCGCCGGGTCGCGCGCCGCGTAGCGGCGCAGCACCTCGAGGTTCCGCTCCGCGTTCGTGTCCTTCGGCTCCGCACCCTCCAGCTCGGCGGGATCGACGACGACGTCCGCGCCGGCGAGCTCGCCGAGCTCGGCCAGCTCCGGCGTCGTGAATGCCGCCTGCGCCGGGCCGCGCCGGGCGACGATCACGATCTCCTCGATGCCCGCGCCGCAGATCGCGGCGATGGCGGCGTCGGTCGTGTCGGTGGGCCCGAGCTCCTCCGGCGTCAGCGCGAGCATGCGGACGACGTCGAGCGCGACGTTGCCGGCCCCGACCACCACGACCCGCCGCGCTCGCTCGAGCTCGAAGTCGAGCTGCTGGTAGTCGGGATGGCCGTTGTACCAGGCGACGAGCTCCGTGGCCGCCCAGGAGCCCGGCAGGTCCTCGCCGGGGATGCCCATCCGCCGGTCCGTCTGTGCCCCCACGGAGTAGACGACCGCGTCGAAGAGGCGGACGAGATCTGCGTGCTGCAGGTCGCGGCCGACCTCGACGTTGCCGAGGAAGCGGAAGCCGGGCTGCTCGGCGGTCCGCTCGAAGGCGCGCGAGACGGACTTGATCTTCGGGTGGTCGGGAGCGACCCCGAGCCGCACGAGCCCCCACGGCGTCGGCAGCCGCTCGATCATGTCGACCTCGACAGCCGTCCCGGCGCCGAGCAGCGCACCGGCGGCGTAGAAGCCGGCGGGGCCGGAGCCGACGACCGCGACCCGCAGGGGACGGTCGCTCACGAGCGGAGGATCAGTGACCGCAGCCGGAGCCGCAGGCCGGGCCTGCGTCGGCGGGCGCCTCGCCCTCGGCCACCTGGAAGGAGTGGCCGCAGCCGCAGGAGGAGACCGCGTTCGGATTGTCGATCTTGAACCCGGACTCCTGGATCGTTTCCAGGTAATCGACCGTCGCTCCCATCAGGTACGGCGCGCTGAGCGGGTCGACGACCACCGTCACGCCCTCGCAGTCGAACGCGTGGTCGCCCTCCTGGGCGCCGCGGTCGAAGCCGAGGCCGTACTGGAAGCCCGAGCAGCCGCCGCCCTCGATCGCCACCCGCAGCACCGACACGTCCTGCTCGCCCGCCATGAGGTCGCGGATCTTGGCCGCCGCGGCGGGCGTCAGCGACACGACGGACTGGGTGCGCTCGCGAATCTCCATCGGCTTCATGCTAGCAACGCGCTTCCCGGGCACGCGGTCACGCACCGTACGGGAGCCCGCGACTTTGTGACAGCCGCCGCGGGCGTGGCTGCGCGGTTTCCGTACCCCTTAGTGCGACCTGCACCGCGCTGATAACGTCAGCCCGCGAGTGGGTGCTACGGAAGCGCGAACGGGTAAGGGGAGACGCGCGTAGATGCTGCACAACTGGCTGCCATTCCTGATCTACGGCGTGCTCGCGCTGGCGATCCCCGCGTCGATGATCTTCATGTCCTTCGCGTTCGCGCAACGGCCCGCTCGCCGCACCCGCGCCCGCGCGGTCCCGTTCGAGTCGGGCGTGTCGCAGGGGCCGATGGCCCGGCAGCGCTTCAACGTCAGCTTCTACCTGACGGCGATGCTCTTCATCGTCTTCGACATCGAGATCGTCTTCCTCTACCCGCTCGCCGTGCAGCTGCACGCGCTCGGCTGGTTCGGGTTCTCGGAACTCGCCTTCTTCGTCCTGATCCTGCTCGTCGCCTACGTCTACATCTGGCGCAAGGGCGCACTGGAGTGGTAAGTGGCTGACGAGCCGGTCCGCCTCAGGGACTACGGGCTCCAGTCGGAGCGCCTGCTCTGGCCGACGAAAGGCCCGTCGCACTTCGAGGAGACGCTCGGCGTCGAGGAGCTCGAGCGCGCGCTCGGCCTCACGACGCTCGAGAAGGCGGTGCGCTGGGCGCAGACCAAGTCGATGTGGCCCGACACGTTCGGGCTCGCCTGCTGCGCGATCGAGATGATGTCGATCGTCTCCTCCCGCTACGACCTCGCGCGCTTCGGGATGGAGGCGTTCCGCTCCTCGCCGCGCCAGGCCGACCTGCTGATCGTCTCCGGACGCGTCGCGCACAAGATGGCCGAGCCGCTGCGCCAGATCTACGACCAGATGCTCGAGCCGAAGTGGGTGATCGCGATGGGCGTCTGCGCGAGCTCCGGCGGGATGTTCAACAACTACACGATCCTGCAGGGCGTCGACCGGATCGTCCCCGTCGACATCTACGTCCCGTTCTGCCCGCCGCGGCCGGAGGCGCTCATGGAGGGCATCGTCCGCCTGCACGAGGCGCACCTCGCCGGCGTGCCGCCGGCGTACGAGCGGCAAGGGGTCGCGACGTGAACTGGAGCGCGCTGCCCGGCTTCGTCTCGCACCGCGACGGAGCCGACATGCCGACCGTGACGGTCGAGACGGAGCGCATGCGCGACGCCTGCTTCCACGCGCGCGACGAGCTCGGGTTCGCGATGTGCGTCGACGTCGTCGCCACCGACTATCTCTCCTGGGGCGGCAAGGGCGTGGCGGGCTACATCGGAACCGCGAGCGGGCGCGACATCTACCATCCGATGACGCAGGGGCTGCAGGCGCTGCCGGAGCTCAAGCCGAAGCGGTTCTCGCTCAGCTACCACCTGCTCGCGCTCCAGCCGGGCGCGCCGCGCGTCCGCCTGCAGTGCTGGGTCGACGAAGGCGAGCCGGTGCCCAGCGTCGTCTCCGTCTGGCCTACGTGCGACTGGCACGAGCGCGAGCAGTACGACCTGATGGGGATCGAGTTCGACGGCCACCCGAACCTGACGCGGATCCTGATGACCGACGACTGGGAGGGGCATCCGCTGCGGAAGGACTACCCCCTCGGCGGCGAGCCCGTCCGCTTCAGCGACGCGGAATGAGCGGAGGCTTGACGGAGCTCAACAAAGAGCGGAGGCGCGGGCTCGGCCGGCGCCGGGAGCGGGAATGACGAGCGCGCCGACTGCCCTCCGCCGCCGTGGCCCGATCGTCGCGACCTCTCCCTACGAGGGATCGCGCATCCCGCCGCGCGTCCCGACGATCCTGGACATCCCCGACGACCTGCGTGGGAGCGAGGACGTCTTCCGGGTCAACTTCGGCCCGAACCATCCCTCCACGCACGGCGTCCTCCGTCTGATCGTCGACCTGCACGGCGAGGAGGTCGTCGGGCTCTCGGCGATCATCGGCTACCTCCACACCGGCTTCGAGAAGACGATGGAGGCGAAGACGTACTGGAAGTGCGTCACGTACCCGGAGCGGATCGACTACGTCGGCTACCAGAACAACGAGCTCGTGTTCTCGCTCGCCGTCGAGCAGCTGCTCGCTCTCGACGTGCCGACGAAGGCGAAGTGGATGCGGATGCTCCTCTGCGAGCTGAACCGGATCCAGTCGCATCTCGTCTTCCTCGGCACGTCGGCCCTCGAGCTCGGGGCGATCTCGATGTTCTGGTACTGCTTCCGCGAGCGGGAGACGATCCTCGACCTGTTCGAGCTCGTCACGGGTCAGCGGATGCACACCCGCTACTTCCAGATCGGCGGGCTCGCCGAGGACATCCCGCAGGGCTTCTACCCCGAGTGCCGCAAGTTCGTCGAGTGGATGCCGCACGCGCTCGACGACTACCGCGACATGCTGGAGCGGAACCAGATCTGGCTCGAGCGCACGCGCGGGATCGGGATCCTCTCGCCCGAGGACGCGATCGCGCTCGGGCAGACCGGCCCGAACCTCCGCGCGTCGGGCGTCGACTGGGACCTGCGCCGCGACCGGCCGTACCTGCAGTACGACCAGGTCGACTTCCGCGTGCCGGTCTATCCCAACGGCGACGTGTACGACCGCTACCGCGTACGGATGGACGAGATGGCGGAGTCGACGAAGATCGCCCGCCAGTGTCTCGACAAGCTCGAGCGCATGGAGGGGATGCCGTGGATCGCAGACGACCGGAAGGTCGTGCTGCCGCCGCGCGAGGAGCTCCACACGTCGATGGAGTCCCTCATCCACCACTTCAAGATCGTCACGGAGGGCTTCCGCGTCCCCGAGGGCGAGGTCTACGTCGCCGTCGAGTCGCCGCGCGGCGAGTCGGGCTGCTACCTCGTCTCGGACGGTGGGCCGAAGCCGTGGCGCGTCCATTTCCGCTCGCCGTCGTTCGTCGCGCTCGAGGCGACCGCGACCTGCATCCACCAGGCGCTCGTCGCCGACCTGATCGCGATCGTCGGCTCGCTCGACGCGGTGATGGGCGACACGGACCGGTGACCGCGTTCCACGACGAGGTGCAGGAGCTGCGGAAGCTCTATCCCGAGGGGACCCGCTCGGCGGTGCTGCCCGCGCTGCGGCTCGCACAGGAGCGGCACGGCTGGCTGTCGCGCGAGGCGATCGAGGAGGTCGCGGGCGCGCTCGAGCTGACGCCGGCGTACTGCTACTCCGTCGCGAGCTTCTACGACATGTTCCGCCTCGAGCCCGTCGGCCGGCACACGATCGAGGTCTGCACGAACGTCTGCTGCGGCCTCGTCAACGCGCAGGCCGTGCTGGAGGCGTTCGAGCGGGAGCTCGGCGTGCGCCCGGGCGAGACGACGTCCGACGGCGAGGTGACGCTGCGCGCAGTCGAGTGCCTCGGCGGCTGCTCGACACCGACGCTCGTCGCCGTCGACCGCCGCTACCGGCAGTCGGTGACGCCGGACGACGTCCCGGCGATCCTCGCGGAGCTACGTGCGTAGGCTCGACGGAGCACGCAACACGGCGCCGGAGCGCAGCGAGTGAGCGAGACGACCGTCCGGGTCGCCGAAGGGCCGGCCCTCGTCCTCGCCGGGTACGAGGGCGAGCCGCTGCGCAGCCTCGACGCCTACCGGGCGGTCGGCGGCTACGCGCAGCTCGAGAAGGCGCGCGCGGAGGATCCGCAGGCGGTGATCCAGCAGGTGATCGAGTCGAACCTCCGCGGCCGCGGCGGCGCGTTCTTCCCGACCGGCCGCAAGGCGAGCTTCATCCCGACGCCCGACAAGATCGCGAAGCCGATCTACATCACGGTCAACGCGGACGAGTCCGAGCCGGGCACGTTCAAGGACCGGGAGATCATGCTCAAGGTCCCGCACCGGCTGGTCGAGGGCTGCCTGATCGCCGCGCACGCGATCCAATCGAGGCACGTCTACATCTACATCCGCGGCGAGTACCTCGAGGAGTACGAGTCGCTGCAGGGCGCGGTCGACGAGGCGCGCGAGGCGGGAATCCTCGGCGGCGTCGAGATCGTGATCCACCGCGGCGCCGGCGCGTACATCTGCGGCGAGGAAACCGCGCTGCTCGAGTCACTCGAGGGAAAGCGCGGCCAGCCGCGCTCGAAGCCGCCCTTCCCGGCGATCTCGGGCGTGTACGCGTCGCCGACGCTGATCAACAACGTCGAGTCGATCACGACCGTCCCGGCCGTGCTCGCCGTCGGCCCCGAGGAGTACGCGACGATCGGCGCGCCGCCCGACTCGACCGGCACGCGCCTCTTCTGCCTCTCCGGCAACGTCGCGCGGCCGGGCGTCTACGAGGCGCCGCACGGGATCACGGCGCGGCATCTGATCTACGACATCGGCGGCGGCGTCCCCGGCGCGCACACGCTGAAGGCCGTCATGATGGGCGGCTCGTCGTTCCCGGTGATGACGCCGGACGACCTCGAAACGCCGCTCGACGCCGACTCGCTCGGCAAGAAGGGCTACTTCATCGGCTCGGGGGTCGTGACGGTGATCGACGAGCGGACGTGCATGGTGCAGTTCGCGCTGCGGGTCGCGCAGTTCTACATGCACGAGTCGTGCGGCAAGTGCACGCCGTGCCGCGTCGGCACGCGCTGGCTCGTCCAGCTCATGCGGGCGGTCGAGGACGGAACGGCGACCGAGCACGACCTCGAGCTGACGCTCGACGTCTGCGACCGGATCATCGGCAAGTGCCTCTGCGTCCTCGGCGACTCGGCGGCGATGCCGGTGGCGAGCTGCGTGACGAAGTTCCGCGACGAGTTCCGCGAGCACCTCGCCCACGGCGGCTGCCCCTTCGGGGAGGATTCGCAGCTCGCAGGGCTGTTCGCGCCGACCGACCAGCACGCGCACACGCCGATGGCCGCGGAGGCGCTCGCGTGAGCACGCCGGAGCTCGTCCGCGTGACGATCGACGAGCGCGAGGTGCACGTCCCGAAGGGGACGGGCCTCGTCGAGACTGCGCTGGCGGCCGGAGTCGAGATCCCCGTCTTCTGCTACGAGCCGCGGCTCGGCCCGCCGGTCGGCGCCTGCCGCATGTGCCTCGTCGAGGTCGAGGGGATGCCGAAGCTCCAGGCCGGCTGCACGCTGACGGCGCAGGACGGGATGGTCGTGAAGACCGCACGCACGTCGACGCAGGCGGCGGAGGGCCAGGACGCGACGCTCGAGTTCATCCTCGTCAACCACCCGCTCGACTGCCCGGTCTGCGACAAGGGCGGCGAGTGCCCGCTGCAGGACCTCACCTTCCGCTACGGCCCGGGGAAGACGCGGATGAGCTTCGAGAAGCTCACGTTCGAGAAGCCGATCCCGATCTCGCCGACGATCGCCCTCGACCGCGAGCGCTGCATCCTCTGCTACCGGTGCACGCGCTTCAGCGAGACCGTGTCGGAGGACGGCCAGCTGATCGCCGCCAACCGCGGCGCGATGTCCGTGATCACGACCTTCGAGGACCTGCCCTACACGGGGGCGTTCACCGGCAACGTGACCGAGCTCTGCCCCGTCGGCGCGCTGCTGCCGACGCAGTACCGCTTCGAGGCGCGGCCGTGGGAGATCGTCGACGTGCCGACCGTGTGCGGCCTCTGCCCCGTCGGCTGCAACGTCTACGCGACGGTGCGCGAGGGAAAGGTGAAGCGGATCCTCTCGCGCAACCACCCGGAGATCGACGAGGGCTGGATCTGCGACAAGGGCCGCTTCGCGTTCACGCACCTGCGCGCCGACGACCGGCTCGCGCAGCCGCTGAGGCGGGTCCACCGGCGTGGGCTCGAGCAGATCTCGTGGGAGGACGCGCTCGACGAGGCGGAGCGGCTGCTGCGGAACGCGCGGGGCCGGATCGTGACGGCCCTGTCGGGCTCGGAGACGGTCGAGCAGGCGTACGCGCTCGGGAAGCTGATGCGCGTCGGCCTCGACTCGCACCAGGCGATGCTGCCGGAGGAGGTCTCGGGCGCGCTCGACGCGTACCGGCTGCCGCTGTCGGCGATCCGCGAAGCGGAGGTGGTCGTCGTCCTCGGCGAGGTGCCGGTCGTGGAGCGCGCGCCGGTCGTCGACCTCTGGATCCGGGCGGCGCGGCGCAACGGCGCGCGGATCCTCGACGAGGCGGACGAGGAGGCGATCGGCGGCGCAGCGCGGGTGGTGCTCCTCTGGTCGGGGCCCGGCGGCCGCGGCGGCGAGACGGTGGCGCAGGTGGCGGAGAAGCTCGGTCTCGCCGACCGCGACGGCTGCGGGGCGTTCTACCTTCCCGAGACGCCGAACGGTCGCGGGGCCGCCGACGCCTGGGCCGCCTGCTGCGACGAGGAGAGCGCGGAGAGCGCGTCGATCGGGTTGCTCGTCGTCTCGGGCGACGAGGCGGCGGCGAACGAGAACGTCCGCGCGCTGGCCGAGCAGGCGGAGGCGGTGATCGTGCTGTCGATGTTCCACGGCCTCGCCGCCGGCTGGGCCGACCTGATCCTGCCCGGGACGAGCTACCTCGAGCGGGACGGGACGTTCGTGAACCTCGAGGGGCGGTTGCAGCGGCTGCGCCGGACGGCGACGCCGCCGTGCCCGGACGAGCTCGAGTGGCTCGCGGAGCTCGCGGCGCGCTTCGGCGTCGATCTCGCTCCCTATGCCGCGGGGGTCTTCGCGGAGGTCTCGCAGCGCGTCTACGGCGGGCTCGCCTTCGGCGAGGTGGGGGAGCGCGCACCGCTGCGCGGCTACCCGGAGGCTTCCGAGCACATCGCGCGCACGCCGCTGCCGCGGGCCGCGCAGAAGCCGCGCCGCGGCGAGATCCGGCTCGTCGCGTACAAGCCGCTCTTCTCCGGCGCCGCGGTCGAGCGCGTCGCCGAGCTCCAGTTCCAGCGGCCGCAGCCGGAGCTCGAGCTCTCCGCCGAGGACGCGCGGCGGAAGCGGATCACGCCGGGCGACATGGTCACGGTCGGCGCCAACGGCAGCGCGATCACGCTGCCCGCGCGGGTCAACCGGCGGCTGCGGCCCGGCATCGCACGCGTCGGGCTCGAGCACGCGAGCGGCCTCGGCGGGATCGTCGAGATCGCGAAGGCCGCGGAGGTGCTCGCGTGACGACGCCGGCGGAACCGTGGTGGATCGCGCTGATCGAGGCCCTGGTGATCGTCAACGTCGTCCTCGGGCTGTTCGCCTACCTGACGCTGATCGAGCGGAAGCTCATGGGCCGGATGCAACTCCGGTACGGCCCGAACCGCGCGGGCCCCTTCGGGCTGCTGCAGCCGATCGCCGACCTCGTCAAGCTCGTCCGCAAGGAGGCCTTCGCGCCGTCGGGCGCGATCGACCTGCCGTACATCCTCGCGCCGATCGTCTCCGCCTTCACCGCGATCGCCGCGTTCGCCTTCATCCCGTGGGGCCCGGGCTGGACGGTGAACGGCTGGCACGTCAACGGCGAGATCGCGAACGTCTCGATCGGCCTGGTCGCGATCTTCGCGCTCGGCTCGGTCGGGATCTACGGCTTCATCGTCGGCGGCTGGGCGTCGGAGTCGAAGTTCTCGATCCTCGGCTCGATGCGCACGTGCGCGCAGCTCGTCTCGTACGAGGTGTCGCTCGCGCTCAGCGTCCTCGGCGTCGTCATCCTCGGCCGCTCGCTCGACCTGCCCGAGATCGTCCACCGCCAGGGCTCGTTCCTGCCCTACGCGGCGCCGCAGTTCGTCGGGCTGCTCATCTTCTTCGTCGGCGGCATCGCCGAGACGAGCCGCGCGCCGTTCGACCTTCCCGAGGCCGAGCAGGAGCTCGTCGCCGGCTACCACACCGAGTACTCGGGTATGCGCTGGGGCCTGTTCCAGATGGCCGAGTACATCAACATGATCACGCTCTCCGGCCTGATGACGACGCTCTTCTTCTCGGGCTGGCACGGGCCGTGGGACATCGGGCCGATCTGGTTCCTGCTCAAGACGATGGCGGTGCTGTTCGTCTTCATCTGGCTGCGGACGACCCTGCCGCGGCTGCGCTACGACCAGCTGATGCGCTTCGGCTGGAAGCTCCTGCTGCCGCTGGCGACCATCAACGCCGTGGTCACGGCAGCTCTCGTCGTGGGGTTCGGAGGCTGAGATGAGCTCGCTCACGTTCTCGGGACGGCGCTGGCAAGGGAGCCAAGCGCGAGCCGCGAAGGGCAGTACGCACTGGTACGACCGAGCGGCGAGCGCGCCGGATCGTGTAGCCAGCGCCGTCAACCTCTCGCGGAGCGCCGCCCCGCGGCGCGTGAGCGAGAGGAGGCCGAGCACGTGAGCCCGCAACCCCTGGAGTCGCTCAAGGGCTTCGGCGTCACCTTCAAGCAGATCTTCAAGAAGCCGATCACGCAGCAGTACCCGGAGTACAAGCGGCCCCTCTATCCGCGCTTCCGCGGCCGGCACCGGCTGTGGCGGCACGAGAACGGCCTGGAGAAGTGCGTCGGCTGCTCGCTCTGCGCCGCCGCCTGCCCGGCGGACTGCATCCGCGTCGTCGCCGCCGAGAACACGCCCGACAACCGGGTCTCCGCCGGCGAGCGCTACGCGCGCATCTACGAGATCAACCTCAGCCGCTGCATCTTCTGCGGCTACTGCGAGCTCGCGTGCCCATTCGACGCGATCACGCTCGGCAACGAGTTCGAGCTCTCCGAGCACAACCGCGACGACCAGATCTACACGAAGGACATGCTGCTCGCCCCGCCCGTGAAGCGTGTGCCGATCGCGGATCCCGACCTCTACGACACGCCGATCCCCTTCTACAGGTCGAGCTCGTGAACGCGCTCCTAGCCGCCTCTGCGGGGAACGTCCTCGTCTGGATCGTCTGGGTCGTCGCCGCCTTCTCCCTGCTCGGCTCGGGCATCGCGGTCGTCTCGTTCTCCAACCCGTTCTACTCCGCGCTCGCGCTGATCGGGAACCTCGGCTCGCTCGCGGTGATGTACCTGCTGCTGAGCGCCGAGTTCGTCGCCGCCGCGCAGGTGCTGGTCTATGCAGGCGCCGTGATGGTGATGTTCCTGTTCGTCATCGCGTACGTCGGGCCGCGGCGCGAGGAGCCCTGGGCGGGCGGGCCGGCGTGGCAGTCGGTCGCGGCAGTGCTCGCCGCCGGCGCGCTGCTCGTCGAGATCGTGGTCGCGGTCGCGCTGCAGGCGCGCGGGCACCTGGCGAACGACGGCAAGGTCGGCCCCGCCTTCGGCTCGCCGGCGTGGGTCGGCCGGATCTTCCTCACCGACCACCTGCTCGCCTTCGAGATCACGTCGATCGTCCTGCTCGTCGCCGCCGTCGGCGGCGTGATCCTCGGCTCCCACACGCGGCGGCTGGACCCGGGGATGATCGACCAGGGCGTCGCGCAGGAGCGCGAGCCCGACGCGGAGCTGGTGCGGTAGTGCTCGGCCCCGGCGTCGCCTGGTACATCGCGCTCGCCGCCGTCCTGTTCGGGATTGGCGCGCTGGGCGTCCTGATCCGCCGCAACCCGCTGATCGTGCTGCTCTCGCTCGAGCTGATGCTCAACTCGGCGAACCTCTCGCTGATCGCGTTCTCGCGCCACTTCCACAACGGCGCCGGCCAGATCTTCGCGCTCGCCGTGATGGCCGTGGCAGCCTCCGAGGTTTGCGTCGGGCTCGGCCTCGTCGTCGCGTTGAATCGGCGACGGCTCGCGATGGACGTGGACACCCTCTCGGAGCTGCGCGGATGACAGGCGGCGCCTGGCTCTGCCTGTTGGCGCCGCTCGCGGGGACGATCGTGATCCTGCTCGCCGGGACGAAGATCCCGCGGGCCGCCGCGGGCTGGCTCTCGACCTCGAGCGTCGCGGTGGCCTTCGCAGGCGCGATCTGGGCCTTCTTCGGCGTCCATTCGCAACCCAACCGTGCAGGCTGGACGGGTTACGCGCCGCATGTCGGCGTGCCCCGCGGTGAGCTCACGACCGCGTGGACGTGGCTCCAGTCGGGCAACTTCCACGTCGGACTGTCGCTCCTCGTCGACCCGCTCAGCGTGGTGATGATGCTGATCGTCAGCGGCGTCGGCGCCCTGATCGTCCTCTACTCGGTCGGCTACATGGACGGCGACCGCGAGGAGCGGCGCTACTTCGCCTACATGTCGTTCTTCGTCTTCTCGATGCTGCTGCTCGTCGAGGGCGGCAACCTCCTCCTGCTGCTCGTCGGCTGGGGGCTCGTCGGCCTCTCCTCCTACCTGCTGATCGGCTTCTGGCACGAGCGGCCGAGCGCGGTGCAGGCCGCGAAGAAGGCGTTCGTGATGAACGCGTTCGGCGACGCGACCATGGCGCTCGCCTTCTTCATCCTGATCGCGCACACGCACTCGCTCTCCTTCGCGACCGTCTTCAGCGCCCATCTCTCGTCGGCGGAATGGAACCTCGTCGCGCTCGGCCTGCTCGGCGGCGCGGCGGCGAAATCGGCGCAGATCCCGCTCCAGACGTGGCTCCCCGACGCGATGGAGGGCCCGACGCCGGTGAGCGCCCTCATCCACGCCGCGACGATGGTGACCGCCGGCGTCTACCTGATCGCGCGCACCCATCCCATCTTCGAGCAGGCGCGGACGATCGAGCTGGTCGCCGCCGGCACCGGCGCGCTCACCCTCGTGGTCGCAGGGCTGATCGCGCTCGTCCAGACCGACATCAAGCGCGTGATCGCGTACTCGACGATGTCGCAGATCGGCTACATGTTCCTCGGCGCCGGCGTGGGCGCGTACGCGAACGGGATGTTCCACCTGCTCACGCACGCGTTCTTCAAGGCGCTGCTCTTCATGGCCGCCGGCCTCGCGATCCACGCGCTCGGCGGCGAGCAGGACATCCGCAAGATGCGCGGGATCGGCCGGTTGATGCCGATCACGAAGTGGTGCTTCCTCGCCGGCGCGCTCGCGCTCGTCGGCATCCCGCCCTTCAGCGGCTTCTTCTCCAAGGACTCGATCGTCGCGTCGGCCGCCGCGCTCGGCACCTGGTACGGCTGGATCTTCTGGGTCTGCGGCATCGCCGGCGCATTCCTGACCGGCCTCTACACGTTCCGGCTCTGGTTCCTCGTCTTCGGAGCTGGAG
>JAVKST010000017.1:27639-29783 GCA_039583515.1 Gaiellaceae bacterium | reverse complement strand
CCTCGCCTGCGAGCAACATGCCGACAGCCATGGGTCGACCTCCCTTTCGTTGAGCGTGACCATCGATTCTCTCGTTTTGCGGCGCCACCTGCATTCCGATCCGGCGATGTGTCCACAGCCGCGATTGGCGCCCCGTGCGCTTCTACCGCTGCGCCGTCACAGGCCGTGCTTGAAGCAGGTAGAGGACGCCCTGGGAGACGGCGCATTCGATGTCGACGGCGTAGCCGAGCTCCGATTCCACCTCGAGCGCGAGCTGCGCGATCTCGATCGCGGCAGCATCGTCGAGGACACGCCGGGAGCGCAACGATTTAGGCACAACCACTTCCGCAACGCCACGCTGCGTCAGCACGGTCATCTGCTCCTTCGCACCGAGGGCCGCGGTGACGGCGAGCGATGTGCGCTCGACGCGGTACGTGTCGGGTGTGGCGGTTCCAGAGACGACGCTGTCGCCTAGACCGTAGTTCGCGTTGACGACGATCGTGCTCGCCGACCCGGTCATCGGGTCGATGCTAAATGCGACCGCCGCGACATCGGCGGGCACGAGCTCCTGCACGAGCACGGGGAGCGGCGTCGGCGGCCGCAGCCGGTGATGGTTGCGATAGGCCGCCGCCTGCGGGCTGCCCGTGGACTCCCGACACCGCGCGACGGCGTCGAGGAGCTCGGCAGGCGCGACGCCGAGGAACGTGTCGTGCTGCCCGGCAAATGAGGTCGTCGCGCCGTCCTCGTCGTACGCCGAGGAGCGAACGGCTAGGCAGACGGCGCCGAGATGTTCGGCCGCCGACCGGATCGCGTCCGCGTCCGCGTCGGTCCCGGCGACGAAGCCGGCCGGGACGCGGAGGCGACCGTGCAGCAGGCTCAGCGTCGCGGTCTTGCCGCCGACGCGTGCTGTGTCGGACGCTTCGGCAGACCCGAGCCAGGCGATCATCCGACGACGCGGACGGTGCCGGCCGTGCCGTCGACTTCGACGAGCTGCCCGTCGCGGAGACGGTCCGTCGCGTCGCGGGCGCCGACGACTGCGGGGACGCCGTACTCGCGCGCGACGACGGCGCTGTGGCTGAGGATGCCGCCGACGTCGGTGACTACCGCGGACGCGCGCTCGAAGAACGGCGTCCACGGCGGCGACGTCGTCTCCGTAACGAGCACCTCACCGGGGCGCAGCGCGTGCGCGTCGGCGAGCGCCGGGACGATGCGAACGATCCCGCGGGCCGTGCCGGGAGAGCCGGGGTTCCCGACAACGAGATCGTCGAACGATTGTGTGGTAGCCGGCGTGAACATCTTCGCGAGCGCCACCGCGACGAGATCCGCGGATGCATCGTCGTCGGCGGGCGTCGGCCCCAGCACCGCCGGGGGCGTTTGGCCTGCGTGGCGCGCGAGCTCCGCTTTGCGCTCGCCGACGAGCGCTGCGAAATCGTGGTCGGCCGGCGCGCGCAGCTCGTCGAGCGTCAGGTGGAAGACTTCGTCGCCAACGCCGAGTTGGGTGCCAAGTGCCCGCAGCGTGCGGCGTGACTCGTACGTCACCGGCTCGTCGATCGCCACGTGGTGATCTTCGTGCAGTACGTTTGCTTCCTGCGCCGCCGCGAGCAAGGTGTCGAACTCCTCCCGCACGGCGCGTGGGTACGACGCGAGCAGCGCACGCGCCTCGCCGAGACGACGCTCGCGCTCAGCCGCCTGCACTGCCCGCACCTCGGCCGGCGAAGGCGCGCCGCGCAGCGCCGCGATCGCCGCCTCCACATACCTCGAGTCGTCGCGCCACGACGGCACGCTCACCGACACGAGGCCGTCGCTCTTGCCGCCGTGGCGTTCGAGGTAGCGGAGGCGCGCCGTAGGGCCGCCGCTCTGCGCCGCCTCCCATAGCTCCTGCGCGGCTCCCGCGGCACGCGATGCGAGCCCCTGCACCAGCACCGCCCCGCAGAACGGATCGGACGTTTCGAAGAGGTCTCGGCAGAACTCGTCGAACAGGCTGAGCGCCGCCAGCTGCGGAAAGACGACGAGGAAGTGGATCTCCCACATGCGGCGGGCGCGCGACAGCGATCCCTCGAGGTCGAGCTCCCACCCCGAGACGAGCCCCTCGATCTCGGGCAGAAGCTCGTCGTGCCACAGGACGTGCAGCCGTTCAACAGCCGTGCGCACACGCTCGTCGCTCG
>JAVKST010000017.1:0-27539 GCA_039583515.1 Gaiellaceae bacterium | reverse complement strand
CTCGATCTCGGGCAGAAGCTCGTCGTGCCACAGGACGTGCAGCCGTTCAACAGCCGTGCGCACACGCTCGTCGCTCGTACGGCGCGATCCCCGTGTCGAGCGACCACGACACGGCCGACTCGCAGGCTGTGTCCGTCATCAGCGGACCTCCTCCCGGACGAGGGTGAGGATACACGCCGCGATGTCGCCCGCATCGCGGCCGCTGAGGTCCTCTTCGTCCCGCAGCGTCAACCATAGAGGCGCGGCAGCGGCCGGACGAGCTCCTCGGGCGTCTCCGGCGGCTCGACGCCCGTGCCCTGCTCGTCGAGCCACGCGAAGAAGCGCGTGAGCAGGTCTTCCTTTGTCGCGAAGTGGCGATAGAGCGTCGCGACTCCGATCCCCGCCCGGCGGGCCAGCGCCGGGAGCGAGAGGTTCTCGAGTCCGTTGTTCACGATGAACTGCGAGAGCGCGCGAAGGTGGATCGCGCAGCGCTCTCGCGTAACACGCCAGCACCGAACGCGACGCCATCGCGTCCGCCGCTCGGTACAGAGGGGTCAGACGCGGTCCCGAAAAGACTGTCCCAAACAAGCGTCCACCACCGAGCGCTGCAACACGCCAAGGACGCTCGCGCGTGCGCATCCTCCGCCCAACCGGCTATGAGTCGTGGAGATCGAAGCCCAAGCTCGCGCGGTAGAGCAGCACCCACATCTCCCGATGGTCGCGGATCGCCTCGTCGATCACGGCAGGTTCGCGGAGGAGCCGGTCGAGGTTCGACAGCATCGAGGCCACAAAACCGCGCAGCTCTTCGTCGCTCGGTTCGGTGTCCACGAGGTCAACCTACCGCCGCAGGGCTCAGTCGGGGAAAGCTCGGATCTTCTCGGTCAGCGCGGAGAGCTCGCGCTCCGTGCGTTCGATCATCGCGCCGAGGTCATCCGTCAAATCCGTATCCAGCGCGTTCGCAGCCGCTTCGAGGGCGACTTGGGACTGCTTGCAGGTGGCGAGGAGCAGGATCAACATGCTTCTCGCCTGCGTGAGTGTCGCGCGATCGTCCACGGCGGCAGTCTATGCGCCGAGGCGCGCCATGCTGCCGCCACCTAGTCCGTCGCACAGGCGCGCACCGAGCGTAATTGGTGCGCCGAGCAAACCGAAAGGTCACCGCGACGCTTCTCAGCCCGGGAGCGACGACACCCCGCTGAAGCGTCGGGCAGGCGGCGTGTCAGCGGCGGGCGAGTCGGCGGCCGCGTTCGGTGTCGGGTGCGGTGTAGTTGAGCTGGTAGTGGTGGTAGAGGGCCGATTCGTCTGCTCGGGAGAGCTCGTCGCCGTGCAGTTCGATGTTGGGCGCGGACTTGACCTGTTCCTTGGAGACGGGCACTTGTAGGTTGTCGGGGCCGATCGTGATTCCGGCCAGTGGCACGAAGGTGAGGTGGCGGCCGATCAGGCCCTCCTTGACGGTGCCGAACATCGGCTCGTTCGTTTCGACGTCGACGTAGACGTCCTGGAGCTTCCCGATTCTCTCTCCGGCGCGGTCGACGAGTGTCTTGCCGTGCCATTCGCCGATGTCCTGGTGATAGGCCATGCGCGGTCGCCTCCCTTGTCATTGCCGTCGCCGGCCAGCTTAGCTCCGCCGCACTAGGCTCGCGGCTCCGACTCGGCGCCGTCGGAGCCGGCGTCTCGCGGAGGCGCCTCGGTCTTCTCGGAGGCTGGGAAGTCGACGCTGACCGTCTCGTCTTGGCGGCGTTCCTCGACTTTGCCGCGTTGCGTGAGGGCGCGCTTGTCGGCCTGCGTCGGCGGCTGCTCGATCATGAGCGAGAAGCTGCGCGGCCAGAGTCTCCTGGTCGCGACGACGTTCCCTTCGGCGGCGAGCAGGGTGATGTGGGCCGAGAGATAGATCCAGGAGAGCAGGCCGATCACGAGGCCGAAGGTGCCGTAGACGTTGCTGGCGTGCTTGAGCGTGTGACCGACGTAGTAGCCGCCGAGTGCTTGCAGTAGCTCGTAGAGGACGCCGGCCGCAATCGCGCCGCCGCGCAGTTGCCGCCAGCTCACCTCACGCGCGGTGAGTAGACGGAAGCCGAGCCAGAAGAGGCCGATGTCGAGCGCGGTCGAGAGCGCGAGCGAGCCGATCTTCCAGGCGAGCCCGAAACCGGCGCCGACGGTCGTGAGCGCCGCGAGGATCGTCGCCGCGAGCGCGCCGCCGCCGAGCAGCGCAAGCAGCATGAGTGCCCGACCGCGCGCGTGCAGCGGGTCCGGCCGGCGCTTGAAAGGGACGCCCCAGAGGTGGTTCATCGCGTTCTGGGAAGCGAGAAAGACCCCCATTCCGGCCCAGAGCGCGGCGGCGAGGCCGAGGGTCAGCGCGAGCGTGCTGCCGTGCAGCGAGCCGTGGCTGAGCTGCGGCCCGATCACGGGGAACTGGCCGAGCGCCGAGTCGACGATCCTCTGCTCGAGGTGCGGTCGACTCTGGAGAACGAAGCCGAGCACCGTCGTGAGAACCAGCAGCAGCGGGAAGATGGCGAAGAAGCCGTAGTAGGTAATCGTCGCGGCGTGGTAGCCGCCTTGGTCGTCGAGGTACTTCTGCAGCACCGCGAGCGGGAAGCCGATGGAGCGATGCCGCTGCTGAAACCGATCGAAGGCGCTGTACCGGCTGCCGAAGCCGCGCACTAGACCCGCCCGGGAGCGGTGGGCCGGGACGAGCGGCAGGGGAACTGGTCGGAGGCGAGTAGTGGTGGTCTCGTAGCGGCGGGGGTGTCGGGGCGTACCTATCGGAGCGCTGAGTTGATCTTTTCGATTGCGCCTCGCTCGGCCGTTTCTCCGCCGCCGGCTGCGTCGGCGACCGACCGCGCGACTTCGAGGACGAACTTTCGGTACGACTCCAGTTCGTCAGGCGCCTTTGACTCGAGGGTTGTCTTTGCACTCCGTAGCGCCGCCAGCGTCCCGGTTTCGACCGCATCGGGCGAGGATGTGAGGCCGAATCCGGTTCCGTGGAAGTCTGCGAGTTCGCGGACGAGTTCGCTGGAGTTGCTCTGCCTGGCCTGGGCGATGTGCTTGCCGAGTGCGCCCGCCTCTTTGAAGGTGTCGAAGAAGCCGCGGTCGCTCAGCGAAACGAGCAGGCCGGCGCCGGTGACGCCCCGCTGCAACGACTCCCACTCCTCCGCGGTGAAATCAGCTTTCCCGGCCATGATCCTCCCGGTTCGAAGACAGCGTCTAGTCCCCGCTCGGCAAGGTTCGCAACCTGCACGCGGCGGGAGCGTTCTGGTCGAGCCTGTCGGAACTGCCGGTCGGAGCTGACCCCGATCGCAGCCTGACAGACTGCGAGCGCGACCAGCTCCGCATCGCTCGTCAGCGGCGACCGACCCGGTCGGGCAGGGACCGGGTACTCGTCAGCGAAGACATACGCTGCAACGACAAGGGCTTCGAGATCCGGCGTCATCTCGAGCCTCCATCTCGAGGGAGAAGCCCTTCGTCCGACGAGGACCTGCGGCGTATGTACGACTCTCTCTGGGAAATCAGCGGCGAGCCGGGCGCCGTGTCGACTGCCGCCCTCGTGATGGACGTGTCGCGACTCAAGGCAGTAGCCCTGCGGAACGGCCCGAGTTCGTCTATTTGAAGATGTTGACGGCTCGTGCAGCGACGAGCAGCACGGTGATGGCTGAGATGCCGGATTCGGAGAGCATGAGGAGCTTGGCCCAGCGGCTGAGTGGCATCACGTCGGTGGGGCTGAAGGCGATCGAGTTGGTGAAGGAGAGGTAGATGTAGTCGACGAGCTCTGGGTACCAGCCTGGCGCGGCGAGCTGGGGATTCTCCATCTGCGGGAACTGGAAGTCGGGCGGCGGCGGCTCTGGTTGGAGCCGGCGAGCAGGTCCTCCGCGGTCGAAGCCCCAGTACCAGAGGCCGAAGGCGACCACGTTTGTGCCCCAGACGGCGACCGCCTTGAGCAGGAGTTGGCCGCCGCTTTTCTCATCGCCCTGGATCAGCGAGGCGATCAGTGCGACGAGCAGCAGCGCGTTGGTGAGGCTGACGACGCCGAGGAGGGCGAGTGCGACGGTCCGTCGGTGCCCCAGCTGCTCGAGGCGGCGGCGGGGCCGGCGCCAAGCGAGCGGGATCAGCAGGGCGAGCTCGGGGCCGACCGAAATCAGCCAGACCCACCAGGCGAGCCCGGCCAGCTTCCAATCCTGGGACTGACTAACGAGCGCGAGCAGCAGCTGGAAGACGATCACGAGCCCGACCGCTGGCGCCGCTTCCCAGCGTGACTCGATCTCCTCTTCGCGCCACGGGTCGCGCACCACGATCAGCGGCTCTGCGTCCTTGTCGGGTGGTTTAGAACCAGCCACGCCGTTTGAAGTAGACGAGCAGGGCGGCGAGGGCGAGCAGTTCGGTGCCGAGGCCGAGTCCGACGAAGGTGCCCCAGTCGGCGATGTGGCGGACTTCGAAGCCGAAGTTCTGGCCGAAGAAGCCGGTCAGCCAGCTGAGGGGCAGGAAGATGGTGGCGATGATCGTCAGTTGTTTCATGACGCTGTTGAGGCGATTGGAGACGGTGGAGAGGTAGACGTCCATCGCGCCGGTGAGCAGGTCGCGGTAGCTGTCGACGAGGTCGCTGATCCGGATCAGGTGGTCGTAGACGTCGCGGAAGTAGCGTTCGTCCTCGTCGTCGAGGCCGGGCAGCTCGGCGACGCCGCCCATCATCCGGGCAAAGGTGTCGCGTTGTGGTGTGACGGCTTTGCGGATCCCGACCAGCAGCCGCTTCATCTGGAAGATCTCCTGGAGTTGCTGGTCGTCCGCCTGGGCGAAGATGCCGCTCTCGAGTTCGTCGATCCGGTTGTCGAAGTCGGCCAGGATGGGGAAGAAGCTGTCGACCAGTCCGTCAATGATCCGGTAGAGCAGCAGCGAGGGGCGTTCGATGGGTTTGTTGCGCTTGGCGTAGCGGCGGCGGAGCTCGGCGAAGGCGGGAGACTCGTCGCGGTGGACGGTGACCAGGAAGCGTTCCGAGTAGAAGCAGTGCACTTCGACGAGCCGGTCGTCGTCGGGGACGGCGCCGTAGACGACCAGGAACACGAAGTCGTCGTAGTCGTCGATCTTGGCCCGCTGCCCGAACTGCTCCGAGTCCTCGACGGCGAGCGGGTGGAACTTGAAGACGTCGCTGAGGATCTCGAAGTCGCTGGCGTTCGGCTGGTCGAGGTCGAGCCAGAAGAAGCCGCCGCCCGCGAGCAGCTGCTCGACCTGCTCGCGGCTGAACTGGATCTCGCCGCTTCCTTCGTCATGAACGACGTGACAGACCGAGGGTCCGGTGCGCTCGGGCGCCGACGTTCGTCGATCGTCACTAGGCGGCGGTCTGCCTGGAGTGACTGCGTCGTCCACGAGCCGATCGTACTCGGGCATTGCTACAGGCAGAGGCGGGCGAGCCTCCGAACGTCATCGCCGCCGCGAAGCTGGGACGAGCGACCGGGAGGCACGCAACCCCCGCTTCGTAGGGGCGGTAGCCCTTGACGAACTTGCCCGCTCGGGTCGGGTCAGGATGCTCGCATGAGCTGCTCGTCGATCCAGGTGTCGGCTTCTGCCAGCTCGATGTCCTGCACGAGCGCGATCTCTGCCGCGAGAAGCTGGCGCGCCTTCACGAACACTTCGCGTTCGCCAGGAGAGAGCCGCAACTTTGCGCCCTTCGCGGACACGGTGCGATCGCGACTCGCAGCGTCACGGATGATCTCAGCCAGCCCGACCGGGTCTCCGCCGCTCAGCTTCGCCCGTGAGTCTCGCTGGCGCTTGAGCCAGGAATCATTGTTGACGAAGTGACCGGCACCCAGCGTCTCTTGCACCCGCGACATGTCTGTCGAGTCGGCGAGCGGGCGCAGCACCTCCCGCGCCTGCTTCAACGAGAGCTCCACCCTGAGGCCGCCCGCGAGCGCGAGCACGACCACCTCCTGCCGCTTGCCGAGAACGAGCCTCGTCTCCCGTGCCGCGACCGGACCAGACCCGTGCGAGCCGTACACGACGAGATCCCCGACAGCCAGCCTCACCGAGGCAGGGTAGCGGCGCGGACCGCCAGGCCCACCCACCCGGCCTCCGGGGGCTCGGCCGCTTCGTCGAGCGACCGGGACGGCACGCCGGACTCGGCGACGACATGCGGGGAAACGCCGACGCCGAGGAGCAACTCCCCGTTTCGGCTACTTCTTGGCCTTCTTGGCCTGCCGCTTCTCCTTCAGCGTCTTCTGCGCCGGCTTCTTCTCCATGCTCTTCTTCGCGTTCTTGTCCTTGGTCGCCATGTCCTGACCTCTAATGGGTGCGGGTGAGACTGTCAGAAGTGGCGCAGGATATCCAACGCGCTTGACGGCTGACGTATAGCCTCAGGTGCGTCGCGGCTCCGCGGGACGCATCGTGGCAACTCCGTCTTCGTCGACCTGAACCACGTACCGCCCTGGGTCTCGCCCGCTCGTGAAGCGCTTGAGGCCTTTCGGCCGCCGGAAAATGATCGCATGGGTCTCGGCCCGGGTCTCGATCGCGTAGCCCTCTTTCACCTTCTGGTGGAGAAACGCGTCGAGGCCGCCCCTGCGAGCTCCTAAAGGGTCGATCTCTCCCACTCGCGCAGCAGTATCGCAAGCACGGCTGGTCCTCCGAGGGAGCAGCCAGCTACAGGTCCGGCCCCGTGTTCCCTTGAGAGCCGGTTGGCGCGGTGGGCCGGACCCCTCCGCCGATGCGGCGCGGCAGCGTCCGTCAACGTGCGGCGAGGGTCTCGATCTGGCGCGTGTCGTAGCGCTGGCGGAGATCCGCGATCGCCTCCGAATCGGGTGGGCCGGCGGTGGCGAGGATCTCGGCGAGCTCGTCGAAGTAGCGGTCATGACCTGGCGGCGCCAGTGTCAACAGGAACCTCGCGTTGGCGTCGCCACGGTTTGCGAAGGCGTGCGGAACGTGCGGCGGCACGAAGACGGTTGCCCCGGCTCCTGCGGTGAGGATCTCGTCGCCGATGCGGAACTCGAGCTCGCCGTTCAGGACATACCAGGTTTCCTCGAGCCGTTCGTGGACGTGTAGTCCCGTGTCGAAGCCGGGAAGCGCCTCCCACTCGGTCAGACTCGCACCGGCGGCGCTCTCGCTTTCGACCTTGAACTCGACCCGCGTCCCACGCAGGGAGACCGACCGCCCTTGCCCCGCGTCCAGCTTGACATGACCCGCCACGGCACTCCTCCTCGCTAGACCGTTACCGGCTGATACAGTAACCCACCGTGAGCGGAGAAGTCAACCGGGAGGATCGCGCGTTCCAACTGATCTCCGGCCACCGGACGCTCGACCTGCTGGCCACGCTGCGCGACCGCCACCGCGACCCGAGCGAATGCCTGCGCACTCCGGCCGATCTCGATCGCTGGCTCGCCGTAGCCGAGCTCGAGGTGGACACGCGCACGACGGAGGTCGAGCTACGAGCAGCGCGCCGGCTGCGGGAGAGCGTCTACCGCGTTGTGCAAGCCGTCCTTCACGGCGAGCGGCCGCCGACGCCTGAGCTGCAAGTGCTGAACGAGTGGGCCCGCCGACCCGCGCTCGCACCGCAGATTGGCCCGAATCTCGAGGGGCAGTGGACTGGCGGCGTCGAATCGGCGCTTACGGTGCTCGCACGTGAAGCGGTCGAGCTCCTGGCGACGCCCGATCGGAAACTCATCCGCGAATGCGCAGCTGCACCCGAGTGCTCGCGCATCTACCTCGACCGCTCACCGGGCCGCGGCCGACGCTGGTGCCACATGGGATGGTGCGGAAGCAACGCGAAGATGCGCGCGTACCGACGACGTCGGGCCGCCGCAGTCTAGGCGTTTGCGTCCGCTCTCGACTGCCACTTGGGCGAGCCGGAGAAGCGCTGCTTCGCCCTCGGCCGACTTGAACTTGCTGTCGCGGTCACGGATGAGGAAGCGCATCCCGCTCTCGCTGAAGTCGAGGCCGAGGTTGCGCGCCTGCTGGGTCACCGCCGATCCTCCCGACCGCCTACCTCCACCCAGCACACCGATATTGCCGCCCTTCACGTGGCCGGCAGCGGGAAGTGCGCGTACCGCTCGGGCGCCGGCGTTGCGCAGCATTCCTCCAGCGCTGGAAGCGGGGCAGCGTTGGTTCTAGGCTGACAGGCGGTGGTCTGTTCTCGTTGTGCCCAGGAGAACCCTCCCGGCTCGCGCTTCTGCAGCGCCTGCGGCGCCACGCTGGCGGCCGAGGGGGCGCCGGGCGTCCGCAAGACCGTCACTGTCGTCTTCTGCGACCTCGTCGGCTCGACCGCACTCGGGGAGCGCTCCGATCCCGAGGTGCTGCGCGAGCTGATGGCGCGCTACCACGCCGAGTTGCGCGCGATCCTCGAGCGGCACGGCGGGACGGTGGAGAAGTTCGTCGGCGACGCCGCGATGGCGGTCTTCGGCATCCCGCAGGTGCACGAGGACGACGCGCTGCGCGCGGTTCGCGCCGCGGTGGAGATGCGCGACGCGGTCGCGCCGCTCGGGCTGGAGGTGCGGATCGGCGTCAACACAGGCGAGGTCGTCGCCGGGAGCGGGGAGACGCTCGTCACCGGCGACGCCGTCAACGTCGCCGCCCGGCTCGAGCAGGCGGCCGGGAGCGGCGAGGTCCTGATCGGGGAGGCGACGGAGCCGCTCGTGCGCGAGGCGGTTCGGCGAGAGCCGGTCGAGCCGCTCGCGCTCAAGGGCAAGAGCGAGCCGGTGCCGGCCTATCGCGTCGTCGAGCTGCTCGCCGAGGTGCCCGCCTTCACGCGCCGCGTCGACGCCCCCTTCGTCGGCCGGGAGCGGGAGCTGGCCGCGCTCGAGGTGGCGCTGTCGGCCGCGGTCGAAGGTCGCGAGCCGCAGCTCGCGACGATCGTCGGGCCGCCTGGGATCGGCAAGTCGCGGCTCGCGCGGGAGCTGCTCGCCCGGGCCGACGCTCGGGTTCTCGTCGGGCGCTGCCTCTCCTACGGCGAGGGCATCACTTACTGGCCGCTGGCGGAGATGGTCTCGCAGGTCGGCGACCTCGGGGCGGCGGTGCGCGGCGACGACGCGGAGCTCACCGCTTTCCGGATCGGCGCCGCGCTCGACCCGGCGGGCGGAGCCGTCTCGCCGGAGGAGATCGCGTGGGGCTTCCGCAAGCTCTTCGAGCGCTTCGCGCGTGAACGGCCGCTGATCGTCGTCCTCGACGATATTCACTGGGCCGAGCCGGCGCTGCTCGACCTGGTCGAGTCGGTCGCCGCCTTCGCGCAGGACGTGCCGCTGCTCCTGCTCTGCATGGCCCGCGCCGAGCTCTTCGAGACCCGCCCCTCGTGGACGGCGCCGCGTGCGAACGCGACGCTC
Organism: Gaiellaceae bacterium; assembly: GCA_039583515.1. Lineage (GTDB taxonomy): Bacteria > Actinomycetota > Thermoleophilia > Gaiellales > Gaiellaceae > Palsa-739. The sequence goes on along the minus strand of JAVKST010000017.1, from coordinate 18,276 downwards.
GTCACGCTCGAGCCGCTGGCGGGCGCCGAGACGGAGAGCCTCGTCGAGCAGCTCGGCGACGTCCCGGAGGAGACGAAGGCCCGCATCGTCGAGGCGGCGGAGGGCAACCCGCTCTTCGTCGAGCAGCTCGTCGCGATGCGCGCGGAGAGCGGGGACGGCGAGCTCGAGATCCCGCCGACGCTGCAGGCGCTGCTCGCGGCGCGGATCGACCGCCTCGCCGGCGAGGAGCGCGCGGTCGTCGCACGCGGCTCGGTCGAGGGGCGCCTCTTCCATCGCAGTGCGGTGGCGGAGCTGCTGCCCGAGCCCGAGCGGGCCCAGGTCGGCTCGCATCTGCTCACCCTCGTGCGGAAGGAGCTGATCCGGCCGGATGCGGCGACCGTGCCCGGCGACGACGGCTTCCGCTTCGGCCACATCCTGATCCGCGACGCCGCCTACGAGGCGATTCCGAAGCGCCAGCGCGCCGACCTGCACGAGCGCTACGCCGACTGGCTCGCGTCCCGCTTGGCCGAGCAGGCTCCGGCCGAGATCCTCGGCTACCACCTCGAGCAGGCCTACCGCTACCGCGCGGAGCTCGGTATACCCGACTCGTCGCTCGGCGAGCGCGCCGCGGAGCGGCTCGCGGCGGCCGCGCGAGCGGCACGCAACCGGCAGGACGCGGCGGCGACGGTCAACCTGGCCGGCCGGGCCGTGGAGGTCGCTCCACCGGGGCCGTTGCAGCGGAAGCTCCTCGTCGAGCTCGGCGAGGGCCTGCACGAGGTTGGCGAGCTGGAGCGGGCCGGGGAGAGATTCGAGGAGGCACTCGCGGTCGCCCGTGCGGACGGCGACGAGCACGTGGAGTGGCTCGCGCGCGTCTGGCTTGCCGTTCTGCGCATCCGGCGCGAGCCCGAGGGCGCGGCCGAGCTCGCCTTCGCGGAGAGCGAGGGCGCGATCGCGGCCGGCGAGGCCGCCGCCGACCACGAGCTGCTCGCTCGCGCCTGGCGGACGACGGCCGAGGCGCACAACCTTCGCGGCCAGGCCGTGCAGCAGGCTGAGGCGCTCGAGCGGGCGCGCGAGCACGCCCGCGCGGCTGGCGACCTCGCGTTGCAGGTCGACTGCGTGATGCACTCGGTGCCGCCGATCCTCTTCGGCGACGTCCCGGTCGGGGAGGGCCTGCGCCACGTGGACCGGATGCTGGCGGAGCTCGGCGAGATTCCCGCCGTGCAGGGCTTCGCGCTGCACGTCGCCGGCCACATGCACGCGCGCGAAGGCCGGCACGGCGAAGCGCTCGAGGCGATCGAGGAGTGGCGCCGGACGCTGCGCGAGCTCGGCCTCGAGGCGCAGCTCGCGACGAGCGGCACCTGCGCCTGGGACGTCTGCTCGCTCGCCGGTGACTGGGCGCGCGGCGAGGAGTTCCTGCGGGAGACGTACGAGGAACTCGTGCGGATGGGCGAGAAGAGCTTCCGTTCCACAGTCGCCGCTCAGCTCGGCGAGGCCGCGCTCAGGCAGGGTCGTCTCGAGGAGGCGCTCCGCTACACCGAGGTCAGCGAGGAGATCGGCTCGAGCGACGACCACATGAACGAGGCGGCCTGGCGCGCCGTCCGCGCGCAAGTGCTCGCCGGACGCGGCGAGCACGAGGCCGCGGTGACGCTCGCGCGCGAGGCGGTCGAGCTCGCGGAGGGGACCGACTACCTCGAGTTCGTCGCCGAGGCGTGGCTGAAGCTCGCCGAGGTGCTCCGCGCCACCGGAGGCGACGCGGGCGCCCCCGCGAGCGAGGCGCTGGCAAGGTACGAGCGGAAGGGCAACCTGGTCGGCGCCGCGCGCGCACGCGCGCTGCTGGACGAGCTACCGGCCGAGCTGACCGGTCGGCCGTGAGGCGGGCGCAACTCGGCGGTGCGCAAACCAGGCGCTGGTACGGGCTGAGCCGCTCTCCGCCAGCGCCTGCCGGTCCGGGTTCGTAGGCGAGGTGCGGGGGGAATCGCTTCGTTGTGCGGTTCGGCGCGACTTGCAGGGATTTTGCCGGGGTTGTCCGCTCTGCTCCATAAGTGCTCCACAACCGCGGAACGCGGCGGAACGATGCGGCGTTCCGGGCGGAACGATCGCAACCTGGCCGGGCTCGGCGATGAGCTCGTCGCGCTCGACGCGAAAGGCGAGGGGCCCTTCGAGCACCTCGAAGCGTTCGCTCTGGTTGGGGTGGACGTGCGCGGCGGCCACGAAGCCCTCCGGTTTGACGATCGTCTCGACGAGGACGGACTCGCCGTCGGTCTTGCGGCGTGCGGTGGAGATGAGCACCTCGCCGGTGCGGGGTTGGTGAGCGTGTCTCCTGGGCGGGGGTACGTGTGCGTCAGCCGGACGTCTTCGGACCCGGCTGGGTGAGCCCGCTCTCGTAGGCGAAGATCACGGCCTGGATGCGGTCGCGGAGGCGCAGCTTCATCAGGATCCGCTTGACGTGTGTCTTGACGGTCGACTCTTCGATCACGAGCTGACCGGCGATCTCCGTGTTGGAGAGTTGGCTGGAGCCGTTCGCTCAGGCGAAGGGCGACCGAGGACCGTGGCGGCAGGCGCAATGGCTCCGCGACGGATTGCTGGCTGTCACCGGCACCGACTGGCAGGCCACCGGAAGCGTGAGCGGCAACGTGATCTCGGAAACGCTGCACGAGCGGCCGGCCGGTCCCGAGATCGTCGACACCCGAACCTGGCAGCGGTACACCCTCGAACCGAACGCCGACACGGTCACGGTCGCCAACGGCCTGCTGCTCGCGACCGGAACCCGCTGGGGGATCACCAGTTTGAGCGCGTCCCCACGTCTGTGGACGTGGGCGGGTGCGACGGTCGTACTGGTGGAGTGGGATGACGGGATGCGCTCCGCACCTCACCCGTTAGGCCCAGGCGATGCTGCGGGGGTGACCGCTTGGGGCGAGCTGGTGGACGAGGGGCGTGATGTTGAGGGGTCGGATGCGCCCGGTCGTGTCGAGCAGGAGGGTCTGGCCACGGGCGGCGCTGTCGATCAGCCACTGGTTGTGCCAGGCGAGTGTCGTCCAGGTATTGCAGCCGAGCGGGATCGTGCCGTTGTGTAGGAGCGTGGCGCGGCGCTCGCCGGCTCGCAGGAGCTCGACCAACTGGCGGCCGTGCGAATGGTTGGGCGTGCTGTGGGTGACAACGAAGGCGACTGCGGTTCCGGTCGTGTTGGCGACGAGCCCGCTCGCTCCGGCGATCTCGCCGGAGGGGAAGCGGGCGGAGGCGAAGAGGGAGCCGTCCTGGCGCAGCACCGCGACCCGGTGGTCGTCGACGATGCTGATCAGGCCGCTTGCGAGCAGCTCGAGGGCTGCCTGATGGTCGAGGTGAAGCGTGTCGAGGTTTGCGAGTGGTGCCCAGTGCCTGCTTCGGTAGCGTTCGAGGAGGTCGTCGTTCGAGATCGCGAGCAGGGTGCGGGTGTGCTGGTCGAAGCGGAACTCGCGTAAGTGGCCGAGCCCGCGACGCAGCAGCCGTCCGGTCGGGCTGCGTAGCTGGACGCCGTGGCCCCAGGTGAGAAGGTTGCCGCTCGCGGTCCAGCCGAGCGGATACTCGCCGGCGGCGACGCGGAGCTCGGCACCACCGAATCGGGCCAGGTAGAGGGTCGTGCCCTGGCCGTGCTTGGTGAACCTGCCGTAGTAGGTGAAGGCGATGGCACCGGGGCGGGCGAGCGCGAAGACGCCGTTCGCCTTGAATCGACCCCGTGATCGCCAGACGGTCTTTCCGCCTGCACGCACGGCGATCCTGCGCCCGTCCTGCAGGACAGGGGCACCGATGCCGGCGACGGCCATCGAGCTGATTCCCTCGCCGATCAGCGGTGGCGTGCTTGACGCGCGCACCCGACCATCGCGGGAGACGGTGTAGGTCGCGCACGCCGTGCTCAGGCGCAGCGCTGCCGGGAGTCGTGGCCCAGCCGCGTGGCGGGCGCACGCGGGCGGGGCGGCTGACGCCGATGCCGAGACGCAAGCCGCGACGATTAGCACGGACAGCGCGACGAGCATCCTTGTTCGCCTCATGTCCTGAGTACGGCTCGGGCGGCTCGCCAGGTCCCGGCGAGATCGAACGATCATGCGTCGAGCGTGGATCCGGACCTCTGCCGTCGGGATGCGCGTACTGTCTGCGTGAGGCGTGTCGGGCTTCTTGCGCTGCTGGTCCTCTTCGCTGCGTCGGTTGCGAGTGCAGCGTCGGGTCGCACGCTGCGCGGGAATGGCGTGACGCTTTCGCTGCCGGCGGGCTGGTATGGGCTCGTTGGCTCGGCGGGAGTGCAGGCTGCCGACTTCCCGCTCGCGGCTCGCGTGCGCTCATCGGCGAACCTGGCCCGCGTGCCCCGTGGGCATGTGCATCTGATCGTGTGGAACTACGGCCCCTGGGTGCTGTACCGGCCGCACGTTCACCCTGCGCGGGCGCCGCTCACACTCCGACGACAGGACGTGGGCGGCCCCTTCGAAGGCTTCCCCCAGGACGATGCCTACGCGATCCGCACCGCGAGGCTCGACGGCGAGATGCTCGAGGTTCTGGCCGACCTCGGCCCGAAACCGCTCGCACCGGACGCATTAGGCAAGGCGAACGCCGCCCTCGCGACGCTGCGCGTGCTGCCCTCGCGCGTGCTGCGCCCGCGGCGCAGACGGCTGGCTGCAGACGGTGTGGCCGTGCGACTGCCACGCGGCTGGTCTGGACGGATCGAGATCCCGCCGGGTCGATACGGGGCACGGCTCGTGCTGCGCGGCGCGCGCGGCGATCTCCACCTGGAGCTGCTCGAGTACGCCGAGACGGACGGCTCGGGCCCTCATCTCGAGCTGCCGGTCCTCCTCCGGAACGGCGATCTCGTCCGCCGCGACTCGCTCTCGTTCGCGCACCGCGTCTTCTCGACCGGCGGGCGCAGCTTCGATCTCTCCGTGACTGCTCGCTCGGCGCGCGAGCTGGACGCGGCGAACCGGCTGCTCGCGACGCTGACCGTCGCGCCACGGCCGTGGACGTTCCAGAGCTGCGACCTGTCGCTGCGTCTACCCGGAACCTGGCGGGCGGGGATCAGTCCGCGCAGCGGCTGCTACCCCGTGCTCAAGCTCCACGGGCCCGGCGTCCTGGTCGTCCTCACCGAGTTGCGACCCGACGAGCGGGCAAGCGGCCGGATCCTCCGGCGGGCGGGCAGACGGTTCCTCGTCGAGGTCACGCCCGCGTCCGCTCGACCAGTCGCGGACACAGTTCTCACAACCCTCCGCGTCAAGCCCCGCCTGAGCGGCGGCTGACCTCTCCCACCAGCTACGTGACGAGCCAGTACCGGCTGGGCGAGAGTAGGTGTCTCTGCACGCCGAGGCCCCTCTGCCGGCACCTCGCTCGCCACGATAGATCCGGTGCCTTGGGTCAGGGCGCTCTCAGAGGCCCTCTAGGTGGCTCGCCGCGATCCTGATCCTCCAGACGTCGCCGACCGGGCTGAAGCTCATGGCGGGCAGCGGAGTGGGGGATGATCGACCTCAACCGGGCCGAGCGCGGGGTCGACGACCCGCAGCGGCGCCGCACCGAGAAGCGACCCTTCGAGACCTGGACCGAGATCGGAGCCGTCGCCGCCAAGGCAGGCCGCTACGGGCCGCTCGTCGTGTTCGCGGCGGCGACCGGGATGCGCCCGGCGAGTGGTTGGCGCCCGTCGAAGCAGTCGAGCCGGCGCACTCACACCCCGAGCTGCCGTAGGGGGTATAGCTCCTGGAAGGACTCGGTTTAGGTCATCGAGTTGCTCGTTGACCCGGCGGGAACGATGACTGATTCTCGGCTGCCGGCCGCTGACGCTGGACCTGATCCTCCACGCTTCGCTCCGGTTCCTCCCGATCGTGGTGTCTCGGTCGTTTGGCGGCGAGGGGGCACTTCGGCGCCGTTTGCTGCCGCGTAGAACGTTCGCTGCTCCGCGGGGAGTGGCGCGGCAACTTCGCGGGTTTCATCGGTTTCCGACCGGACATCGCTCGAAGCAGGAGCGAGGACGAGGAGGAAGCGATGAGCGAGCTGGTGGCGGACTTCGTGCTGAAGCGGTTGCGGGAGTGGGGGATCCACCGGGTCTTCGGCTACCCGGGAGATGGGATCAACGGTTTCCTCGGCGCGTTCGAGCGGGTGGACGAGGATCCGAAGTTCACGCAGGTGCGGCACGAGGAGATGGGCGCGTTCATGGCGTCGGCGCACGCGAAGTTCACCGGTGAGATCGGCTGCTGCATCGCCACCTCGGGCCCGGGCGCGATTCACCTGCTGAACGGGCTCTACGACGCGAAGCTCGACCACCAGCCGGTGCTCTGTCTGGTCGGGCAGCAGAAGCGGATCTCGATGGGCGCGCACTACCAGCAGGAGGTCGACCTGCAGGTGCTGTTCAAGGACGTCTCGATCTTCTGCAACACGTGCGCGCATCCGGCGCAGGCGCGGCATCTGGTCGACCGGGCGATCCGCTCGGCGCTGTGGGAGCGCAGCGTGGCGACGATCATCTTCCCGTCGGACGTGCAGGAGTCGGAGGCGCAGTCGTCGCCGCCGCGGATGCACGGGGCCGTCTTCTCGTCGGTCGGGTTCTCGATGCCGCGGATCCTGCCGAAGGAGTCCGACCTCGAGCAGGCGGCCGAGATCCTGAACGAGGGCGAGAAGGTGGCGATGCTGATCGGGCAGGGCGCGGCCGAGGCGGCCGACGAGGTCATCGAGGTGTGCGAGCTGCTCGGCTCCGGGATCGCGAAGGCGCTGAACGGGCGCGCCGCCGTCCCGGACGACCTGCCGTTCGTGACCGGGCCGATCGGGCTGCTCGGCTCGGAGCCGAGCCACGAGATGGTGATGAACTGCGACGTCCTCTTCATGGTCGGGACGAGCTTCCCGTACGCGGAGTGGCTGCCCGAGGAGGGCAGCTGCAAGTGCGTCCAGATCGACATCGACCCTCGCATGATCGGCCTCCGCTATCCGGCCGACTCGATGCTCGTCGGCGACGCGAAGGAGACGTTGCAGGCGCTGATCCCGCGGCTCCAGCGCAAGGAGGACCGCTCCTGGCGCGAGGAGATCGAGGAGAACATCCGCGACTGGTGGGGCGTGATGGAGGAGCGGGCGATGGAGGAGATGGACCCGATGAACCCGATGCGCGTCGCATGGGAGTTGAACGCGCTGCTGCCGGACGACGCGATCCTCACGGCCGACTCGGGCTCCTCGACGAACTGGTGGGCGCGTCAGCTGCGGCTGCGCAAGGGGATGAAGGCCGCGCTCTCGGGGACGCTCGCGTCGATGGGGCCGGCGACGCCGTACGCGATCTCGGCGAAGTTCGCGTTTCCGGAGCGGCCGGTGATCGCCTTCGTCGGCGACGGCGCCTTCCAGATGAACGGGATGAACGAGATGCTCACGGTCGCGAAGTATTGGGAGGAGTACTGGCAGGACAGCCCGACGCTCGTCTTCTGCGTCTTCAACAACCAGGACCTGAACCAGGTGACGTGGGAGCAGCGCGTGCTTGCGGGCGATCCCCGCAACCCGGCGACGCAGCAGATTCCCGACTTCCGCGTCTCGAAGTACGCCGAGGACATCGGTCTCAAGGGCGTCTTCTGCGACCGCGGCGACGGCCTGGCCGAGGCGTGGCGGGAGGCGCTCTCGGCTGACCGGCCCTGTGTGCTCGAGGTGATGGTCGACCGCGAGGCGCCGCCGCTGCCGCCGCACATCAAGATGGACGAGGCCAAGCACATGATGGAGGCGCTCTGGGCAGGCGACGAGGACCGCCGCGGCATCATCGAGAAATCGTTCAAGGGGAAGCTGGCCGAGGTGAAGGAGTCGCTGACATGAGTGGGCTCGCCGAGCGCGACCGCCTCGCCGGCGGGCGCGGCCTCGACCTGGAGATCGAGCGGGTCGAGGTCGCCGCGTACGAGATACCGACGGACGGCCCGGACGGGAAGGAAAGCGACGGGACGCTCGAGTGGAGCTCGACGACGATCGTCGTCGTGCACGTCGCGGCGGGCGGCGAGACCGGACTCGGCTACACGTACGGCCATCAGGCGACGGCGCTGCTGATCGAGCAGAAGCTCGCGGACTCGCTGCTCGGCCGCGACCCGCTCGCCGTCAGCCAGCGCTGGCAGGCGATGGCGGAGTCGATCCGCAACGCCGGCCGTCCCGGTGTCGGGATGATGGCGGTCTCCGCGGTCGACGTCGCGCTGTGGGACCTGAAGGCGCGCCTGTGTGGGCTGCCGCTCGTCGACCTGCTCGACCGCGCCCACGACCGGGTGCCGATCTACGGCTCGGGCGGCTTCTGCAACTACCCGCTCGCGCGGCTGCAGGAGCAGCTTGGCGGCTGGGTCGAGCAGGGAATCCCGCGGGTGAAGCTGAAGACGTCGCGGCACCCGGAAGAGGATCCGGAACGGCTCGCCGCGGTGCGGCAGGCGATCGGGGACGAGCCGGAGCTCTACGCCGACGCCAACGGCGCGCTCTCGCGCAAGCAGGCGCTCGAGTGGGCGCACCGTTTCCGCGGCGACTGGGGCGTCAGCTGGCTCGAGGAGCCGGTCAGCTCGGCCGACTTCAGCGGGCTCCGGCTCATCCGCGACGAGGGGCCGGCCGGCCTCGACGTCGCCGCCGGCGAGTACGTCTACGTCCTGCGCGACGCGCTCAACCTGCTCGACGCGGACGCGGTCGACTGCCTGCAGCTCGACGTCACGCGCTGCGGCGGCATCAGCGGGCTGATCCGCGCCAGCGGCGCGGCGAACGCTCACACGATCGACGTCTCCGGCCATTGCGCACCGCAGGTGTCCGCCCACGCTCTCGCGGCGGTCGAGCGCTTGCGCCACCTCGAATACTTCCACGACCACGTCCGGATCGAGCAGCTGCTCTTCGACGGCTGCCTCCAGCCCGAAGACGGCGCACTGCGGCCGGACCGCTCACGGCCCGGGCTCGGCCTCGAGCTCAAGCACGCGGACGCCGAGCCGTACCGCGTCTACGCCGGGGAGCGGACGCGATGAGCGTGCTGGAGCGGCTGCGCGGCAACGGCAAGATGACGGTTCCGCAGCGGATCGACCCGCGCTTCCGCGGCGGCATGGCGTCCGCGGAGGAGATCGACCGGCGCGCTCTCGCCCGCGAGCTGCGCGATCAGCTCGAAGGAGAGGTGCGGTTCGACACCGCCAGCCGCGCGCTCTACGCGACCGACGCGTCGAACTTCCGGCAGGTGCCGGTCGGCGTCGTGATCCCGAAGACGCTCGACGACGTCGTGGCGGCGCACCGGATCTGCAGCCGGTTCGGGGCACCGATCCTGAACCGCGGCGGAGGGACGAGCCTCTCGGGCGAGACCGTCAACGTCGCGGTCGTGATCGACCACTCGAAGTATCTGACCGAGATCGGCGACATCGACGTCGAGAACAAGCTGGTGACGGTGGCGAACGGCGCGATCAACGAGCACGTCAACCAGAAGACCGGCGAGCACGGCCTCGTCTTCGGCCCTGATCCCTCGACGCACTCGCGCTGCACGATCGGCGGCAACCTGGGCAACAACTCCTGCGGCATCCACTCGGTGCAGGCGCAGCTGTACGGGCCGGGGCCGCGCACCTCCGACAACGTGCATGCGGTCGAGATCGTCACCTACGACGGCGAGCGCTTCTGGGTCGGCAACGACGAGGAGGAGCAGCTGGACGAGATCATCGCCGCCGGGGGGCGCAAGGGGGAGATCTACGCGCAGCTGCGGGACCTGCGCGATCGCTACGCCGACCTGATCCGCGAGCGCTACCCGTCGGTCGAGAAGCTGCCGCGGCGCGTCTCGGGCTACAACCTCGACGAGCTGCTGCCGGAAAAAGGCTTCAACGTGGCCCGCGCGCTGATCGGCACCGAGAGCACCTGTGTCAGCTTCCTGCGCGCGACGCTGATGCTGACCCCGGCGCTGTTCTGCCGGACGACGGTCGTCGTCTCCTACGACGACATCTGCGAAGCGGCGGTGCACGTGCCCGAGATCATCGAGTGGAAGCCGATCGCGCTCGAGGCGATGGACCGCAATCTGTTCGAGGACGAGATGCAGAAGAACATGAGTCCGGAGGACCTGGAGGAGCTGCCGCGCTCTGGCGACAATGCGTGGCTGATCGTCCAGTTCGGCGCCGACTCGGACGAGGAGTCGATCGGGACCGCCCACGCGTTCGTCGAGTGGCTCGTCGACGAGAAGGGGTACGAGCGCGACCGGATCAAGGTGTTCGAGAGCGAGCAGGAGGGTGGCAGCTCCGACGACATCTGGACGATCCGCGAGAACGGGCTCGCCGCGACGGCGTTCGCGCCGGACGGCGAGGATCACTGGCCGGGGTGGGAGGACTCGGCGGTGCCGCCGGCCCGCAGCGGCGAGTACGTCCGCGAACTGAAGAAGCTGACGAAGAAGTACGGCCTCCGCACCCAGTACTACGGCCACTTCGGGCAGGGCTGCATCCACGGGCGGGCCAGCTTCGACCTGCGCCACTCGGACGGCCTCCGCGACTACCGCGCCTTCCTCGAGGAGGCGGCGGACCTTGTCGTCTCCTTCGGCGGCACCCTCTCGGGCGAGCACGGCGACGGCCAGCAGCGGGCCGAGCTGCTGGTCAAGCAGTACGGCGAGGACCTGGTCGAGGCGATGCGCGAGTTCAAGCGGATCTGGGATCCCGAGTGGAAGATGAACCCGGGCAAGGTCGTCGACCCGTACCGCTTCGACGAGAACCTCAAGCTCGGCGTCGACTACAACCCGCCCCGGCCGCAGGTGCAGTTCGCCTACACCGAGGACAAGGGGGACTTCGCCCACGCGATGCTCCGCTGCGTCGGGGTCGGCAAGTGCCGCGTCACCGACCCGCAGCAGGTCATGTGCCCGAGCTACATGGTCACCAGGGAGGAGAAGCACACGACCCGCGGCCGCGCGCGGCTGCTCTTCGAGATGCTGCAGGGCGAGGTGATCGACGACGGCTGGCAGTCGAAAGAGGTCTACGACGCGCTCGACCTCTGCCTCTCCTGCAAGGGCTGCACCAACGACTGCCCCGTCAACGTCGACATGCCGACCTACAAGGCGGAGTTCCTCTACCACCACTACAAAAGCCTCCGCCGGCGGCGGCCCCGCTACGCCTACGCGTTCGGGTTCATCGACCAGGCGAGCCGGCTCGCGGCGCGAATGCCGGAGCTGGTCAACTTCCTCACCCAGACGCCGCCGTTCGCGCAGGCCGCGAAGTTCCTCGCCGGCATCGACCAGCAGCGGCAGATCCCCACCTTCGCGCCGCTGACGCTGCAGGACTGGTGGCGCGAGCGCGGCGGCACCCGCAACCCGCACGGGCGCCGGGTCGTCCTCTTCCCGGACACGTTCAACAACTACTTCCACACCGACGTCGGCGTCGCCTGCGTCGAAGCGATCGAGAACGCCGGCTGGCAGGTCGTGATCCCGCAGGGCCACCTCTGCTGCGGCCGGCCGCTCTACGACTACGGCTTCCTCGACACCGCCCGCGGCTACCTGCACGGCGTCCTCGACGCGCTCCGCGCCGAGATCCGCGCCGGCACCCCGATCGTCGGCATGGAGCCGAGCTGCCTCGCCGTCTTCAAGGACGAGCTCGTGAAGATGCTCCCCCACGACGACGACGCGAAGCGGCTGTGCCGCAACGCCTACCACTTCGGCGAGTTCTTCCAGACTTTCGAGATCGAGCCGCCCCGCCTCGACCGCAAGGCCGTCCTCTGGGGCCACTGCCACCACCGCGCCACCGGCGGCATCGATCCAGAACAGCAGCTCCTGCAGCAGATGGGCGTCCACACAGAGTCCGCACAGGGCGGCTGCTGCGGCCTGGCGGGCTCCTGGGGCTTCGAAAACGGCAAGTACGAGATCTCGATGCAATGCGGCGAGCTCGGACTCCTGCCGGCCGTCCGCGACGCAGACGACGACACGCTCGTCGTCGCCAACGGCTTTTCCTGCAAGACACAGCTTCAGCAGTCCGGCTCCGACCGGCGCGCGCTCCACCTCGGCCAGGTGCTCAAGATGGCGCACGACCACGGCGCGCGCGGCGTCACCGGTGCCAAGCCGGAGTTGCCGTACTACGAGAAACGGCCGCAGCCGAGCCCGCGCGCACGGGCGCTGCGGCTCGCGCCGCTCGCAGCCCTCGGCGCGGCGGCGATCGCCGGCTCCGCGTACGGAGCAGCGCGAGCAGCGCGACGGTGACGTGTGGGACGCGTCGAGCCGCTCGCCGCGACGAACGCGAGGCGGTGCACGAGGTGGCGCGCTAGACCCCGCGCCGCTCGAGTTCGCGGTAGGAGTAGGCGACCGCGAGGCCGAAGGCGAGGTGGAACGACGCGTCGACGACGTTGCGTGCGGGCGGGTCGCGCCAGAACGGCTCCTTCAGCTTCAGCAGCGGGTTGAGCGTGACCCGTAGCGTCCAGACGCTCGACCCGAACACGAGGCCGTGTGTGAGCGGGCGGGGCCGGAGGCTTTCCTGGAAGACGCCGTACCAGAGTCCCAGCGCGGGCGCATAGATCAGGTGCATCGCGTTGTTCAGGAGCCCTGACCGCTCGATCGACACCGGGCGGAGGGCGACGCCCTCGAGGAAGCGGTGCGCGAACTTCGCCGGCGGCTCAGCGTCGACCCAGTCGTCCGGCTCTCCGCCGCCGCCCTTGAGCGCTTCGACGCCTTTGACCAGCAGGCCCATCGCTGTGAGGCCGAGGTAGCCGGCGAGCGCGCCGCGGCCGATGATCCGGAGCGGCGTCGGCGCGCGCCGCTCCTGCGGCGCGCGGCGCAGGCGGTCCAGATGGCGGATGCTCATCCTGCTGCTCGTGTTTCCGTGCGCGCGGCTGGGAAACGCGCAGTGGTGAGGACGCGCTCGCGGTAGGGGTTGAGCGCCTGCGCCATTCCTCCTGGAGCTCGTCGGTCGAAGCGGGGTGCGTGACCGCCGCGGGATGCGCACGCACGTTCCCGGCCCAGTTGTCGCTCGGAGAGGCGAAGCGACCGTCTCGGCCGGCGTACGCCTCGGGACGAGCTGGGGAGTGTCAGCGGCCGTTCCCGATGAGCGCAATGCCCGCAGCGGCTGCGGCGAGGCCGGTGCCCGTGAGCAGGAGGGCGGCGCGGCGCTTCGCGAGCTCGAGCTGGATGCTGCGCCGGTGCGCCTTCTCGTCGAAGGGGCCGCGTGCGCCGCGGTCTTCGTCGACCGGGTCGAACAGGTTGTCGTGCGCCTCCGGGTCGACCTCCTTCGAGGTGTGTTGCGAGCCGTAGCCGGTCTTTGCGAGGTAGCGGTCGAGCAGCCACGGGACGGTGCGCTCGCCGAAGATGTTCATCACCGTCGGCAGCCCGACGTACACGAGCGAGTATGCGACCCAAACGCCGTCAAGCACGGCCGAGCCGGTCGCGCTCCGGTGACGCGCGGCTCCTGCACGCGTTCGTCCTCGCCGCACGCGCGCCGCCGAAACGCGCCTAGTCAACCTCACGCCCGCGGCCCGCCGCCCAGGCTGAGGACGCTCCGCCGTACGATCTCCGTGTGAGCACGTCGATCGTCTGGACCCGCATCGAGCGCGAGCCTGTACGGGCACAGATGACGACAGCGACGCCGGCGCAGGCCCGGCACCCCGTGGTCGCGCTGCCGGGGCTCGGGCTGACGGGCCAGTACCTGCTTCCGCTCGCGCTCGAGCTCGCGCCCCACCTGCGAACCTATGTGGTCGACCTGCCGGGCTCCGGCGGAGCGCCGGGGCCGGCGGGGCGCCTGCAGGCCGGGCAGCTCGCGGTGGTGGTCGAGCGGTGGCTGCAGGCGAACGAGCTCGGCGAGGTCGTTCTCTTCGGTAACTCGTACGGCTCCGAGGTTGCGCTCGAGACGGCGCTGCGCGCCGGCTCGCGCATCGCCGGCGTCGTCCTCGGCGCGCCGACGCCGGATCCGTCGGCCCGCTCGCTCGCGCGGCAGCTCGGCCGCCTCGCGCGTGCGGCCGCGTACGCATCGCCGCGGCTGCTCGCGATCGCTCTCCGCGACTATCGTCGCACCGGCCTGCGGCTCCTGCTGCGCGAGTCGGCGGCGGCGCTGGACGAGCCGATCGTCGAGCGGCTGAAGGAGCTGAGGACGCCCGCGCTCGTCGTCCGCGGCGGGCGCGACCCGGTCGTGCCGCAGCGGTGGGCCGAGGAGGCCGCGCGGCTCGCCAACGCGGAGCTCGCAGTCGTCCCGGACGCCGGTCACGCGGCGCCGTACGCCCGCCCGCACGATGTCGCGCGGCTCATCGTGGCCTTCGCCGCTGGGCTCAGTGGGGCTCGAGCGGACTGACACGCTCGAGCGGCTGCGCCTCCTGCCGCTGCACCTGCGGCTGCTCGGCCCGGTGCGGCGACCGCTCGGCGTCCGCCTCGGCAAGGGCCTCCTCGAAGAGAGCGGCGGCGCTCAGCAGCGAGAGGTGCGTCAGCGCCTGCGGATAGTTGCCGACGAGCGTGCCCGTTCCGGGTTCCAGCTCCTCGGAGTAGAGGCCGAGCGCTCCCGCACGCTCGACCAGGCCGTCCAGCAAGGCGGACGCCTCGTCGAAGCGACGGCCGAGCGCGAGCGCCTCCGCCAGCCAGAACGAGCAGGCGGTGAAGGCGTTCTCCTTCTCGCGCGTGCCGCTGTAGCGTAGAGCAGCGGACCCTCCGCGGCGAGCTCCTCGCGGAGCGCGACGATCGTTCCGGGCAGCCGCTCGCCGGCCGGGTCGGCGAAGCCCCGCCGCGCTGCGAGCAGGTTCGCGCAGTCGAGCGCGTCGGCGCCTTCCTTCAAGCAGGTACGCGTTGCGATTCGGCGACCAGAGTCGCTCCTCGACGAACTCCCGTACCGCGTCCCGCTCAGAGCGCCAGCGGTCGACGTGCCGCGGCGGCACCTGACCGCGCTCGGCGAGCTTCAGCGCCCGGTCGAAGGCGACCCAGCAGCCGATCTTCGAGTTCGTGTACTGCGCCCGCTCCGGCAGCTCCCAGAGTCCCGAGTCCGGCTGCCGCCGGATCGCCGCCAGGACGTCGACGAGGTCGGCCAGCCGCTCGCCGGACTCGGCGTCGAGGACGTTGCCGCCGCGCTCGACGTGCATCCAGGTCGCCTGCAGCAGGTCGCCCCAGCCGGACAGCTGCAGCTCCGACACCGCCTGGTTGCCGATCTTCACCGGCCGCGACCCGCGGTAGCCCGCGAGCGAGAGCTGCGACGGGCGCGGGGCGAGCTCGCCTCCGAGCCCGTGCAGCGGCGCCGGCCGCGGGTGCGCGGTCCGTGACGCGTCGGCGAGCCAGAGATAGGAGAGGTGTGCGTCGTCCTCGAAGCCGAGTCGCATCAGCGCCTCGAGCGTGAACGCGATGTCGCGGATCCAGCCGAAGCGGTAGTCCATGTTGCGCTCGCCGCCGATCACCTCCGGCAGCGACGTCGACGCTGCGGCGGCGATCGCGCCCGTCTCCGGGTTCTGCAGCAGCTTCAGCGCGAGCAGGCTCCGCTCGACCGCGTCGCGCCAGCCGCCGTCGTAGCTGCTACGCGCCAACCAGCGGCGCCAGTCGTCGACGGTGCCCTCGAGGCGGCGCTCGACCGACTCGCGCGACGGAAGCCGCAGCGGCCGCTCGCCGTCGCCGACGAGGCAGAGCGTGCCGCGACTCCCCTCATGGGTGGTGAACGAGCCAGAGAGGACGGCGCCGCCGTCGCTCGCCCGCGGCTCGCCCGCCTCCCAGGCGAGGACGCCGATCCGGTAGCCCGGGCCGTCGGCGACGAAGCCGTCCGCCGCCCGCGCGAACGCCGCCTCGCGCTTGCCGTAGTCGAAGCGCGGCTCGACCGCCCAGCTGAAACGCAGCGAACCCTCGAGGCCCTCGACCCGGCGGACGAACTCCCGCCACGGCGGCGGCGCGCCGCCGTCGAGCGTGAACGCCTCCGTGACGCGCGCGGCACCGTCGGCGGAGCGGTAGACGGTCTCGAGCATGTTCGTCTGCGGCAGGTAGCGGCGCTCGGTCTCGAACGGCGGCTCCGGTACGAGCACGAAGCGGCCGCCCGCGGGAGGAATCCAGGATCGCCGCGAAAACGCTCGGAGAGTCGAACGCCGGTAGGCAGAGCCACTCGACGGCACCGTCGGCCGACACGAGAGCCGCCGTTCTGCCGTCGCCGACGACGCCGTAGTCGCCGATGGGTGGGTAGCCGTCGATCCGCACGAGCAGCGTCTATCCGGCACGGCGCGGCCAACACAGGTCCGTCTGTCGTCACAGCATCTTCCGCCTCAGCCGGGAAGGGTCCGGGTTTCGGGGGCGTTGTCCGGGACAAACGACTCGTAATGCCGAGATCACGGACGGAGACAGCCGGGGGCAGTGAGCAGGCCGTCGGTCAGCTGACCGACGATCTCGCTGCGCTCGTGCGCGCCGAGGTCGAGCAGGTGCGGAGCTTCGTACGCGAGGAGCTCGAGGCGATACGCGACGAGGTAGCCGAGCGCGGCAAGCACGCGGCGCGAGGCGGGGCATACCTCACCGGCGCAGCGATCCTCGGCGCGGGTGCGGGAGTCGCGCTGCTGGCACTACCGGCGCTGGCGCTGCGGCGGGTCGTTCCGGCTCCGGTCGCCGCGCTGCTGCTCGCCGCCGGCTACGGCACCGGCGCAGCGGCGCTGGCACGCCGCGGCGTCGAGGCGGTCCAGGAGGCCGCACCGGACACCGTCGACGAGCGGATCGAGGACGCCAAGCAGAGCGCCGCTGACACGCTGAAGGAGGCGGCGGCGAGAACGACACGCTGATCGCGTCTCTTTCCGAGCGCGGTAGCGGTTATGCGCGCTGAAGCATTGATGCGCTGAGTTCGGACGGCCTCAGACGCGCTTCTGGTCGGGCTCGATCTCGATCGCCTCGAACTCGACCTCGACCGGCTCGAGGTAGCGGCGGCCGTTTTCGTGGTCGTGGCGCATGAACGTAGGCGGCTCGACCTGGACGCGGACGCGGTACTCCCCGACCTCCGGCACGTGCCAGTTGCGGCCGTAGTGGTAGAGCCAGGGATGCCAGAGAAACGGCTGGCGGTGCGTGTCGAGCTCGCGCCCGTCGCTGTCGATCAGCGTCACCGCGACCTCGAGGGCCGGAACGAAGCGGCCGTCGGCGCGGTCGCGGACGCAGACTTCGACATGGCAGTTCTCCTCGCCAGGGTTCTGCCAGACCAGCTCGCCGTCGTGCCAGTGCCACATCCCCTCGGCGTCCTCGACGGCGATCCCGATCTCGTAGTCGCCTGCCTGCTGCGTCAGAACACCCGACTCCGACTCCTCGTCCATCGCCTCCAGCGCGGCCTGCAACGCCTCGCCCTGCCTGTGTGCGAGCGCAAGTTGCGCGGCATTCGACTCCTCGCTCTCCTGCATCGGCGGCCGCCTCTGCGCCATCGTGACCTCCCTCGGTTCGTGTTCGCTCTCGAAGCGGTCATTGACGGTGGGGCGGGACGGAAACATCGATCGTCTCGTCCGAGTGTCGTCATCGCTATGGCTCGCGGCCGGGCGCCGCGGCTGCGGCCGCATTTCGGGGGTCCGGCGGGTTCCGGGGCCACCAGCTGTGCCGGCCGAGCGCCGCGAGGAGCGCCGGGATCAGGTTCGGGAAGCCGTCCCTCTTCTGCGCCGCATCAGCGCCGCAGCGAAGCCAAGAGCAGCGGATAGAGGCCGATCACGACCGGTCACTCTGGCAGGTCGGAGCGGGCAGCCGCATCGGACCAGGCAAGCGAGCGATCGGAGCGCTGCGTGCGCGGCACACTCGGCTTGGCGTGAACATGAGCGCATCCTCAACGAAGAGGTCCGAGCATCTTGAGCGACGGACGCGAGTTGTAGGGTTACGGCGTGCGGCTCCGTGTCGTGGTGGAGTGCGAGGGTCGCGCTCCTGGCTGGCTTCGTCGAACGAGGCGAAGGCGCGAGCCGAACGGAGGTTGCGCCGGCCGGAGTTCCAAGAATCCAGGACAGACGTGGTGGTGGTCGAAGGGGCTCGCAACGGTGGACGTCCTCCACAAGGCCGTGTACGCGTTCGCAACCGGCCTCGCCGCCGACCGCCTCGCAACGACGCCACCACCCCTGGCGGAACGCACCGGAGGCCACGGACGGAGCGGCTCGTTCTAGATCCGTGCGGCGAGCGCGGCGGCTTGAACAACGGAGCGATGACGCTGCGATGCTGGTGCTGTCGAGGGCGCCGAAAGTCCATGACCTGGGGCTGTGCGGCGATGCGGTTGCGCCATGCGAGGCCGGCTTTCCCCAGCGCCGGGGCTTCGCATGGGGCTCGTAGGCGCCCGGGCTTGATTCTCCCGCAAACGGTGCTCCGGAAGGGTTGCCCGCAGGAGCAATAGCGGCTTCGGCCCGCGTATCGTCCTGGCCCTCTGTGGCTGGGGTCGACTATCGCTATGAGCGTCGCAATGGCGACGAGGTGGTCGGCGACCGGCCATCTCAGCC